>CAXTFM010000184.1:0-6541 GCA_964243435.1 uncultured Beijerinckiaceae bacterium | reverse complement strand
TGGCGATCGCCGCCTCGGCGGCGAGGATGGCGCGCTTGTCGCCCGACGCCTCGCCCGTGCCCATCATCGCCTTGCCCATCTCGCGCATGATGGCGCGGACGTCGGCGAAGTCGAGGTTGATGAGGCCTTCCTTGACCATGAGGTCGGTGATGCAGGCGACGCCCGAGTAGAGCACCTGGTCGGCCATGGAGAAGGCGTCGGCGAAGGTGGTCTTCTCGTTGGCGATGCGGAACAGGTTCTGGTTGGGGATGGTGATGAGGGTGTCGACCGCCTTGTGCAGCTCGGCGATGCCGCCATCCGCCACGCGCATGCGGCGCTGCCCCTCGAACTGGAACGGCTTGGTGACGACGCCGACGGTGAGGATGCCCATGTCGCGGGCGATGCGGGCGATCACCGGCGCGGCGCCGGTGCCGGTGCCCCCGCCCATGCCGGCGGTGACGAACACCATGTGCGCCCCGGCGAGGTGGTCGCGGATCTCCTCCAGCGCTTCCTCCGCGGCGGCGCGGCCGACGTCGGGCTGCGAGCCGGCGCCGAGGCCTTCCGTCACCTGGAGGCCCATCTGGATGATGCGCTCGGCCTTGGAGGCGGTGAGCGCCTGGGCGTCGGTGTTGGCGACGATGAAGTCGACGCCGACGAGCCCCGACACGATCATGTTGTTGACCGCGTTGCCGCCGGCGCCGCCGACGCCGCACACCATGATGCGGGGCTTCAGTTCCCGCAGTTCCGGCGCCCTCAGATTGATCGTCATCACATGGCCTCTTGCAGATTGGCAGCGCCGCGGCGCCGGTACGGTGTGGGTTTCACTGCGCTTGGCTTGACGCTATCGCGGCAGGCAGGTGCGAAGCTTGCGCGGCTCAAAAGCTGTCCTTCAGCCAGCGGCCGACGCGGCTGAAGTAGTTGTCGTTCGACGGCTCGCGCCCGGTGCGCGAGCCGATCGGGCGGAAGTGCTCGATGCCGCTCACCTGGGGGTAGACGAGCAGGCCGACCGCCGCCGAGAAGCCGGGACCCTTGGCCGATTCCGGCAGGCCCTGGATTCCGAGCGGGCGTCCGATGCGCACCTGGCCGGACACGATGCGCTTCGCCGCGTCAGCCAGCCCGGCGAGCTGCGACGCGCCGCCGGTGAGCACGAGGCGGCGCCCGGAATGGGCGGGGAAACCGGCGGCGGCGAGCCGGTCGCGCACCAGCTCGAGGATCTCCTCGACCCGCGGCTTGATGATGCGGGTGAGCTGCGACTTCGGCAGGTGGGTGGCGTGGTCGGCATCCTCGCCGACATGGGTGACGGCGATGGATTCGCGGTCGTCGGAGGCGGCGGCGAGGCAGGTGCCCTGCAACGTCTTCAACCGCTCGGCGTCGGCGAGCGCGATGTTGAGGCCGCGCGCGACGTCCATGGTGACGTGGCGCCCGCCGATGGCGAAGGCGTCGACGTGGGTGAGGTTGCCGCCGGTGAACAGGCCGACGGAGGTGGTGCCGCCGCCGATGTCGATGAGGGCGGTGCCGAGCTCCGCCTCGTCGTCGACCAGCGCCGACAGGCCGGACGCGTAGGGGGTGGCGACCACCGCCTCGACCTGGAGGTGGCAGCGCTCGATGGCGAGCATCAGGTTGCGGGCGGCGACGCCGTCGGTCGACACCACGTGCATGGCGGCGCCGAGCTCGTTGCCGACGAGGCCGCGCGGGTCGCGGATGTTCTCGGCGCTGCCCAGGGTGAAGCCGGTGGGCAGCGAGTGCAGCGCGTTGCGGCTCGGCGCCACGCTGGCGTGACAGGCCTCCAGCACCCGGTGGACCTCGCTGTCCGACACGGCGTGTCCGCCCACCGCGATCTTGGCGTTGAAGAACTGGGAGGCGAGCCGGCCGCCCGTCATGTTGACGATGACGCTCTGCACCTGCACCCCGGCCATGCGCTCGGCCGCGTCCACCGCGAGGCGGATCGCGCCCTCCGCCGCCTCCATGTCGACCACGGTGCCGCCCTTGATGCCGCGGGAGCGCTGATGGCCGATGCCGAGGATGCGGCAGCGGTGCGTGCGCCCGCGCAGCATCTCGGAGGGCTCGATCGGTTGGAGGCGCGCGATCAGGCAGACGATCTTGGAGGTGCCGACGTCCAGCACCGAGAGGATGGCGGAGCGGCGCCCCGACAGGGGGCGCATGCGCGGCGGCATGACGGGACTCATGTGGCGGCGCCCTTCTTCTTGGACTTCTTGGCGAGGGCCTCGGCGCGCGCGGCGGCGGCGTCGGCGGACAGCCGCGCGATCACGCGGCCGGGGATGCGCAGGTCGAGGCCGGTCACGTCCTTTTCGAGGATGTGACCGTCGTGCTCCAGGCTGGCGAGGCGGGCGACGGCGACGGCGGGGTTGCGCTCGGGAAGGGCGACCTCGATCCCGCTGTCGAGCTTGAGGGTCCAGCGCCGCCCGGCGACGAAGATGCCGGCGCGGACGCGGTCGCGCAGCTCGCCGGCGGCCTCCAGGATGACGGCGTAGTCCTCGATGCGGGTGTTCGCCCCCTCGCCGACGACGAGGGGCAGGCCGGCGTAGCGGCTGTCCTTGATGGCGTCGATCGGCGTGCCGTCGGCGGCGACGATCGACACGGCGCCGTCCTTCTGCCACAGCGCCGTCGGCGCCCGCTCCTCGATCTCGACGAGAAGGCGGTCGGGGTAGAGCTTGGTGACGCTGGCGTCCTTGACGAGCGGGATCGACTTCAGGCGGCTGCGGATCTCGGCCACGTCGAGCAGCAGCAGCGAGCGGTGCGGGCCGATGTCGGCGAGGCCGAGCACCTCGCCCTCGCTCAGGGCCCGCGTGCCGGTGATGGTGACCGCCTTGATGCCGAAGCCGGCGGTCCTGGCGAGGATGTCGGGCAGGCTGCCCTCGGCCGCCACGAGGGCGGCGTAGCGGCCGCCGCGCACGAGGCCGTAGCCGCCGGCGGAGGCGAGGAGGGCGAGCGCGAGCCCCGTACTGACGACCCGCGAGCAGGCCACGCGGGACAGCTGCGAACGCAGCCGGCGGTGGCGGCGCCACAGGCGCCCGGGCAGGCGCGGGCGCGGAACATGGAGGGCTGGATGGTCGGCCCGCGCCAGGGTGAACGGCGCGGCGGCGGCGAAGGCGGGGTCGGCGGCGAGGGGAACAGGCAGGATCGAGGCGGCACGCGCGCCTATCGATCGCAGGAGGCGTCCTCCACCATCCATCGCACCAACTCACCGAAAGGAAGCCCGGCATGGGCGGCCAGTTCGGGCACCAGCGAGGTCTCGGTCATGCCGGGCTGCGTGTTGACCTCCAGCACGACCAGATCGCCCGTACCTCCGGGGCGGTCGTCGTAGCGGAAATCGGCACGACTGACGCCGCGACACCCGAGAGCGCGATGCGCCCTTAGGGACAACTCTTGGACCAATTGGTAAATATTTTCTTTAAGGTCGGCCGGCAGGACGTGAATCGAGCCGCCCTTGGCGTATTTCGCCTGGTAGTCGTACCAGCCGCCGTCGGCGGCGCGGATGTCGATGACGCCCGTCGCCCTGTCGCCGAGAACGGCGCAGGTCAGCTCGCGCCCGTCGACGAACTGCTCGACGAGCACGGTGTCGCCGAAGTCCCAGTCCGGCCGCGTCAGCTCCTGGGGCGGGTGGGCGTGGTCGGCACGCACGATGAGCACGCCGACGGAGGAGCCCTCGTTGACCGGCTTGACCACGTAGGGCGGCGGCATCGGATGCGCCTTGGCGACCTCGAGCCGGTGCAGGGTGAGGCCGGCGGCGACGGGGATTCCGGCCGCGCGCAGCACGTCCTTGGCGCGGTCCTTCTGCATGGCGAGGGAGGAGGCGAGCACGCCCGAATGGGTGTAGGGAATGGCCAGCATCTCCAGGATGCCCTGGACGATGCCGTCCTCGCCGAAGCGCCCGTGCAGCCCGTTGAAGGCCACGTCGGGGCGCAGCTCGGCGAGGCGGTTCCCCAGGGTGCGGTCGACGTCGATGCGGGTCACCTTGTAGCCCTGCGCTTCCAGCGCGTCGGCGCAGGCCGCGCCCGAGCGCAGCGACACCTCGCGCTCCGCCGACAGGCCGCCCAGGAGCACCGCGACATGCTTCCTCATCGCCGTTCCGCCTTTGCAATGGAGTGCCGTTCAGCCTGTTCCGCACGGCGGGGGAGGGGGGCCGTGCCGGGCACGGTGGAGGGCGCGCGCATCCTCATGCCGCCCGCCCGACCCGCGCGATCTCCCATTCCAGCGCGACCCCGCTCGCCGCCAGCACGCGCGCGCGCACCAGCTCGCCGAGTTCTTCGAGGTCGGCGGCGCTGGCCGTGCCGCGGTTGACGAGGAAGTTCGCGTGCAGCGCCGACACCTCCGCGCCGCCGCGGACCATCCCGCGGCAGCCGGCGGCGTCCACGAGCTGCCACGCCTTGGCGCCGGCCGGGTTCTTGAAGGTGGAGCCGCCGGTGCGGGTGTTGACCGGCTGCGTCGCCGTCCGCGCCGCGGTGATCGCCGCCATCTCCGCGCGGATCGCCCCGGGG
This sequence comes from uncultured Beijerinckiaceae bacterium, assembly GCA_964243435.1. GTDB lineage: Bacteria > Pseudomonadota > Alphaproteobacteria > Rhizobiales > Beijerinckiaceae > RH-AL1. The sequence goes on along the minus strand of CAXTFM010000184.1, from coordinate 2,063 downwards.
TCGCCGGGCGTGCCTGCGAGCGTGGCCCGGGTGAAGATCACGTCCGCCGCCACGCCGCAGTGCCGGTAGGTGAAGCCCATGTCGGCCGGCGCGAAACGGCGCGCGGCGCCGCTGCGGTCGAGGCCGTGCGCTTCCACCAGTACGTCGGCGCATTCCCGCCCGTAGGCGCCGCCGTTCATGCGCAGCGCGCCGCCGAGGGAGCCGGGGATGCCGCGCAGGAAGGCGAGGCCGGCGAGCCCGGCTTCGGCCGCGGCGGAGGCGAGCTTGACGTCGGGCACGGCGGCGCCGGCTTCGATCGCCGCGCCGGCGACCGCGAGCGCGGCGAAGCCGCGGCCGAGGCGCACCACCACCCCGCCGACGCCGCCATCGCGCACCAGGAGGTTGGAGCCCAGCCCGATCGTCGTCACGGGGATCTCGGAGGGGCAGCGCGCGAGGAAATAGGCGAGGTCGTCCTCGTCGGCGGGGGTGAACAGCGCGTCCGCCGGCCCGCCCGTCTTGAACCAGGTGAGCGGCGCGAGCGGCGCGTCGGCGGCAAGCGACCCGCGCAGCGCCGGCATCCCGGCCCGCAGCGCCGCGGCGAGGTTTCGCCGTTCACCGACGCCCCGCGTCACGCGCCCGCCGCGAGCTGGCCCGGCAGGGCGTAGGCCCATTGCGTGATGTTGCCGGCTCCCAGGCACACCACGTAGTCGCCGGGCCTCGCCAGCGAGCGGATGATGGAGGCGAGGTCGTCGGCGCTGGCGAGCGACAGCGGGCGGCGGTGGCCGTGCGCCTTGATCGCGGCGACCAGCGCGTCGCGGTCGATGTCGGGGATCGGCGCCTCGCCGGCCGGGTACACGTCGGCGACGAGCACGGCGTCGGCGTCGTTGAAGCAGGTCGCGAACTCGTGGAACAGCGATTGCAGCCGGGTGTAGCGGTGCGGCTGCACCACGGCCACCACCTTGCCCTTGGTGGCGGCGCGCGCCGCCCGCAGCACGGCGGCGATCTCGACGGGATGGTGGCCGTAGTCGTCGAACACGGTGACGCCGTTCCACTCGCCGGTGCGGGTGAAGCGCCGCTTGACCCCGCCGAAGCCTGCGAGCCCGGCGCGGATGGCGTCGGCGCCGATGCCGAGTTCGTGGGCCACCGTCACCGCCGCCGTGGCGTTCAGCACGTTGTGGAGGCCGGGCATGGGCAGCTCCAGCCCGTCGAGCCGCGTTTCGTCGCCCCCCTTGCGGTCGCGGATGACGAGGGCGAAGCGCGAACGGCCGCCGGTGAGGTCGACGTCCACGAGCCGGACGTCGGCCTGCGGGGTTTCACCGTAGGTGACGATGCGGCGGTCCTCGATGGTGCCGACGAGTTCCTGCACCGTCGGGTGGTCGAGGCACATCACGGAGAAACCGTAGAAGGGGATGTTCTCGACGAAGGAGCGGAACGCCGCCTTGATCGCGTCAAAGGTGCCGAAATGGTCGAGGTGCTCGGGGTCGACGTTGGTGACCACCGTCACGTCGGCCGGCAACTTGAGGAAGGTGCCGTCGGACTCGTCCGCCTCGACCACCATCCAGTCGCCGCCGCCGAGGCGCGCGTTGGTGCCGTAGGCGTTGATGATGCCGCCGTTGATGACGGTGGGATCGAAGCGCCCGGCGTCGAGCAGGGTGGCGACGAGCGAGGTGGTGGTGGTCTTGCCGTGGGTGCCGGCGATGGCGACGCAGTGCTTCAAGCGCATCAGCTCGGCCAGCATCTCGGCACGGCGCACCACGGGCAGGCGGGCGGCGCGCGCCGCGGCGAGCTCGGGGTTGTCGCGGCGGATCGCGGTGGACACCACGACCACCTCGGCGCCGACGACATGGGCGGCGTCGTGGCCGACGAACACGGTCGCGCCCTTGTCGCGCAGCCGCTGCACGTTGGCGTTGTCGGAGGCGTCCGACCCCTGCACGGTGTAGCCGAGGTTGAGCAGCACCTCGGCGATGCCGGACATGCCGATGCCGCCGATGCCGACGAAATGGATGGTGCCGATGGAAAGCGGCAATGCTCTCATGACTGCAGCACTCCCGCCATGGTATGCTGCACCAGATCGGCCAGCCGAT
>CAXTFM010000183.1:0-6542 GCA_964243435.1 uncultured Beijerinckiaceae bacterium | reverse complement strand
TTCATCAAGCCCAAGCACCCGTGGACCAACGGTCAGGTCGAGCCGATGGACCGCGCGATCAAGGACGCCACCGCGAAGCGCTTTCACCACGAGGACCACGACCAACCCTGGTCGCACCGCGCCAGCTTCGGCAATGCCTGCACCTACGCCCGGCGGCTGGAAACGCTGAAAGGCCTGACGCGCTACGAGGCGATCTGCCGAGCCTGGACACAAGAGCCAAGCAGGTTCACGCGCGACCCGCTCCAGCAAATGCCGGGACTGAACGGCTAAGTTTCCGCTACCAAAGCCCGCAAGTCGCGAAACGTCCGGTCCAACTGCTTCCCAAGGCTAAGCGTCGGTTCCTCCAACGACGCGAGCACGGCCTGGATGAAGGCGGCCATGCCGGCGTGCGCGGCGAGCACTGCCACGCCCTCGCAAACGCCTCGCTCCCGCAACGCCGTGGTCAGGGCCGAGGTGAGCGACGCCATCTTCGCTAGTTCCCGCTCATGGAGGGCGGGCGTGGCGGCGATGACGCGGTGGCGCGGCTCCGCGAACGGGCGGTTCGCTTCGATCATCGCCTCGGTCGTCCGAAACGCCGTCAGTAGGGTCCCGAGCGGTCCCAGCGCTGCGGGCGTGGCGGCGATTGCCGTGATCAAGGCGAGGCGCAGCGTCGCCTCACCATCGAACAGGACTTCCCGCTTGTCGGGGAAATATCGAAAGAACGTCCGCTCGGTAACGCCCGCCCGCGCGGCGATTTCCGCCGTCGTGGTCCGCTCATAGCCGCGCTCGCCATACAGCTCGAGGGCAGCTTGTTGCAGGCGGCCCCGAACGTCATCACCCCGGCGCACCACCGCCCATCCTCTTGTCAGTCACTGACATGAAGCTTACGTCAGGGGCCGACGTCGAGCAATCTTCGAGGGGGATCCCATGCACGTCTTCGTCACGGGAGCGACAGGCTGGATCGGCTCGACCATTGCCCGCGAGCTGGTCGGCACGGGCCATCAAGTCGCCGGCCTGGTCAGGTCGGAGTCCAACGCCGCGGCGCTGTCCGCCATGGGAGCCACCCCGGTGCTGGGTTCGCTCGACGATCTCGGCCTTCTGCAAAGGTCTGCCTCCGCTGCGGACGGCGTGATTCACACCGCCTTCGGCCTCGACTTCGCGAAGTTCGCCGCGATGAGTGAGCAGGAGCGGCAGGTGATCGAGGCCTTTGGCGAGGTGTACCGCGGGTCGGATCGCCCGGTCATCGCGACCTCCGGCTTCGGCCTTCTTCCCCGGGGCGAAACCTTCACCGAGGATGTGTTCCCCGCACCCCCGATCCCGGGTTTTCCGCGCGCGCCCGAGCCAGCGGTGGTCAGGCTCCTGGAGCGCGGCGTGCGCGCCACCGTGGTCAGGCTGCCGCGCTCCGTCCACGGCCGCGGCGAGCGTCACGGCTTCGTGCCGATGCTGGCGGCTTTGGCACGGGAGAAGGGCGTCTCTGCCTACGTCGGCGATGGCGTCAACCTGTGGCCCTCGGTCCATCGTCTCGATGCCGCGCATGTCTTCTGCCTTGCGGTCGAGCACGGCGGGCAAGGCGGCCCCTTCCATGCCGTCGCCGACCATGGCGTGCCTTATCGACGCGTCGCCGAGGCGATCGGCCGACAGCTGGACGTACCGGTTCGCTCACTCACGGACGAGGAGGCAGCGGCGCATTTCGGCCCGCTCGCCTTATGGGTCGCCGGCAACGGTCCCGCCTCAAGCCAGCGAACCAGGGAGCGTCTGAATTGGACGCCTCGGGAAGCGGACCTGATCGGCGACATCGACCATCCCGACTACTTCCGGCAGTAGAGCGAGGAAACAAGACCCTCAAGCTCCAACCGCCCTCTGGTTCGGAGTGGCCGACTGCACCCCGGCCGCTTCTGGCAGGGAGGGGCACAAAAGCGGACAGGACCATCGCAAGCGATCGAAACTGGGGCAATTGCCCCACATCTGATCACGTCACCATCAGGTGAAGAACCGGTTCGCCGGCCGTGGCAGGCCGAGGTGGTCGCGCAGGGTGGTGCCCTCGTACTCGGTCCTGAACAGGCCGCGGCGCTGCAGTTCCGGCACGACTTGGTCGACGAAGTCGTCCAGGCCTTCGGGAAGAAACGGGAACATGACGTTGAAGCCGTCGCTGCCCTCGCCGTCGAGCCATGCCGCCATCTCGTCGGCGATGGTCTGCGCCGTACCCACGAAGGCGAGGCCGGAATAGCTGCCGGCCCTTTGTGCCAGTTCGCGGATCGTCAGGTTCTTGTTCGCCGCCGCCTCGATGATGCGGGCGCGGGCGCTCTTGCTGGCGTTTGTGTCCGGGATGGGCGGGAGCGGGCCATCGGGGTCGAAACCCGACACATCGGTGCCCAGCATGCCGTTGAGCGATCCGATGCCGCTGTCGTAATGGACGAGGCTGTCGAGGTGCGCGCGCTTGGCCTGCGCCTCCTCCTCCGTGTCGCCCACCACCACGAAAGCGGCGGGCAGGATCTTGAGGCGGGCGGGGTCGCGGCCGAGCGCCCGCATGCGGCCCTTGACGTCGGCATAGAAGCGCTGGCCCGCCGCAAGCGTCGGCTCTGCCGCGAACACCACCTCAGCCGTTTCCGCCGCGAGCTGCCGCCCAGGCTCGGAGGAGCCGGCCTGCACGATCACCGGCCAGCCCTGAACGGGGCGGGCGATGTTGAGCGGGCCGCGCACCTTGAGGCTTGGTCCGTCGTGGGCCAGCGTATGCAGCTTGGCGGGATCGAAGAACAGGCCGGAGGCGACATCGCGGGTGAAGGCGTCGTCCGCGAAGCTGTCCCACAGGCCGGTGACGACATCGAAGAACTCGCGCGCGCGGACGTAGCGGGCGTCGTGGTCCATCTGCTCGGTTTGCCCGAAATTAAGCGCCGCGTCGGGGTTGGCCGTGGTCACGATGTTCCAACCGGCGCGCCCGGCACTGATGTGGTCCAGCGAGGCGAAGCGCCGGGCGATGTGGTAGGGTGCGTCATAGGTCGTCGAGGCGGTGGCCACGAGACCGATGCGCTCCGTCACCGCGGCGAGCGCCGACAGCAGCGTCAATGGTTCGAAGGACGTCACGGTGTGGCTGCGCTTCAACGCGTCCACCGGCATGTTGAGAACGGCCAGATGATCGGCCATGAAAAAGGCGTCGAACTTCGCCGCCTCCAGGCGCTGCGCGAAGGCCTTGATGTGCGCGACATTGAAGTTTGCGTCGGGATACGCGCCGGGATAGCGCCAGGCACCGGTGTGGATGCTGACCGGGCGCATGAAGGCACCGAGGTGAAGCCGGCGTTGAGATCCCATGACGCGTTCCGTGTCCTATCGAGCTGTTCCTCATGCCGTGCGGCACGGTCTGGGCGAATGCCAGTGCCGCCGAGCGCGGCGCTTCGCGTCAAGCAACGGCGATGATGGCACGTGCCTTGGCTCGCGCCGCTGCGGCCTCATCGTCCTTGCCGAGCGTTTCCAGGACGTCGCCGTAGTTCTTCCACGTCCAGCTCGATTGTGCCTTGAACCCGAGCCGCTCCGCGAACAGGCCTCGCGCTTGCAGCGTATCGCGACCGGCCTTGGCCGCGTCCAGCATGATCATGTGGAACACGTCACGCTGCGCCCTGCTGCCGCCGATGCGGTCGAGCTTGTGGCGGATTGGCTCCATCGTCTCCAGCGCCGCCCGGTGGTGGCCGTCGCGCGCCAGCCTGAGGCCTTTGGCTAGCGTCAGGCCGCATTCGGCGCAAGCACGCGCCTGCGTTCCATCGAGCAGGCTCCATTCCCGGATCGTGGCGATCAGCCTGTCCGCGGCGGCGGCGTCGCCGCCGGCGATCAACGCCATGAGGTAGTGCAGTGAAACGAAGATCAGGTCGGTGTCGCCGACATGGCACTTCGACACCTCAACCAGCTCGGCCCAGCGCCCACCCACGTCGAGACCGAACAGTTCGAGCCGCCACAGCAGCGAGGAGGCATTGCAGATGTCGAGGTAGAAGTTCGACGCGATGTCAGACACGATTTGCTCGTCGTACAGCTTCAGCACGAGAGCGAATTCGCCGCGCTCCAGGTGGTACAGGCAACGGTGCCAATACAGGTGGAAGCGAAAGTTGTTGACGCTTGACCAGCTCGGTTCGAGGCCGCTCACCCACGCGATGCCCTCTTCCGGGCGCTCCGTCATCTCAAGGACGTGCGCCACGGAATGGACGGACCACGCGTCGGCGGGGTTGCGCACCACGGCCTCGCGACCGTAGCGCTCGGCCTCGGTGTATTCCCCCGCCTCCTCCAGCCCGAAAGCATACATGCCGAGCAGGAAGCCGTAGTCGGCATCGGCGGGAGACCACAGGGGGAGAACCCGCGCGACCGAGTCGCGCATGCGCCGCGGGTCGCCCGAATAGAAGTGCGTGAAATGCGCGAGGCGCAGCGCGAGAGCGTCGTTCGGGTGGTCGAGCAGGATCGCCTCCCACGCCCCCGTCGCCTTCTCCAGGTCGCCCTCGCACCAGGCCGCGAGGGCTGCGGCGTGGTGGCGTTCGCGCCCATTGGCCCCAGTCGTGTCGACCAGCTGACCGAGTTCGGCCAACAAGACCTTGGCGCGGGCGGACTGATCGGAGCTGCCGAACAGCTTAGCCAGATATCCCTTGGCGCACACCGCCATCGGCATGGCGGGATCAGCCAGGGTAAGGTCGCCCAGTATGCCGGCCGTCTCGCGACGGAAGCCCAGATAGGAGGAGGTGAACCGACCGAACTCCCGAATGCTACCCTCGTCCGAGACGGTGAACTCCAGCCCGTGGTGGTCTTTGCACTGTGCCATGGCGTCGACCTGTCCGATGTAAGTGGCGCTCTTGCGCGGGAGGGTGATCAAACCGCGCCGGCCTTGGCGAAGGTCGTCGCCGATCAGGCATGATCCGTTGTGCTGCTAGGCGCCTACGAGAGGCCATGCAGGCCGCGGGAAAGGTCGGAATTCCGCGGTGATGCTATGAACGCGTGATCATCCGAACCATCAAAGAGGCGATCAACCTGTTCGTTCCCACGCTTGGCCGAGCCCGCCGTGACGCCGAACTTGCGCCGTGAGCTCCGCCGCGGCCTGCCTGATGCGCTCCAGCAACGCCTTGTCGTGCACCGCGCCGTCGCGGAAGTCCTCGTCGCTGGCGTAGACGGCGGTTGGCAGCGTCAGGGCGGAAAAGAAGCCGAACAGCGGCCGGAGCTGGTGCTCCACGGCGAGGGCGTGCCGGCGCCCGCCGCCGGTGGCCGCCAGCACCACGGGCTTGCCGGCGAGCGCCGCCGGATCGAGGAAGTCGATGAGGTGCTTGAACAGCCCGGCATAGGATCCCTTGTAGATGGGCGAACCGACGATCAGCGCGTCGGCCTCCTCGATCGCGCGCAGCGCGGCCCGGCCGGCGGCGGGCAGGTCGTCGCGGGCAAAGGCGCCGAGGCCCGGGCCGATCCCGGCGAGGTCGTAGAGATCGAAGGCGACCTCGTCCGCTCCGCCCAACTCGCGGGCGACCGCCTCGACCAGCGCCGTGGTGCGCGAGGGCCGGCGCGTGCTGCCGGACAGGCCAACGACGCGCAGGGCGCACGCTTGCCGGGGTGTCTCCACCTTGGAGAAGACGACTTCTTTGACGGGCACGGCGTTGCTCCGGATTTCACGAAGGTTGGGATGCCACATCGTCCTGGATCGTTACTGGGACATCATTGTCGGTATTTAGGCTCCACCTCGATCCGGCCTGCGTCAACGAGCTAAGTATTCCGAAGTTGATCGAGAACCGGGGCGTTCATTCCATTATCGCGGCTTGATGCAAGTCGAACATCCTCCATGCCGCCCGGTCGCCATCACGCCGGCTTGGAAGGGGCAGTCCCGCTCGTTGCGGGCCGCCAATTGACGTCGTCGGTATCGGACCCGACATGATTTGCAGCAACAGAGAACCTTGATCCATGGCGCTTCAGCTTGGCGACGTTGCGCCGAACTTCCAGGCCGACACCACGGAAGGCCCGATCGACTTCTACCGCTGGGCCGGCGACAGCTGGGTGGTGTTGTTCTCCCATCCAAAGAACTTCACCCCCGTGTGCACCACCGAGCTTGGCTACACGGCGAAGCTGAAGCCGGCGTTTGACCAGCGCAACGTCAAGGCGATCGGGCTGTCCGTGGACGCGCTGAGCAACCACGGCCGATGGGCCGACGACATCGCGCAAACGCAGGGCGCGGCGCTGAACTTCCCGCTCATCGCCGACGCCGACCGCGCCGTGTCGACCTTGTACGACATGATCCACCCCAACGCGTCCGACACGCTCACCGTGCGCTCCGTTTTCGTGATCGGGCCGGACCGCAAGGTGAAGCTCACCCTGACCTACCCCGCCTCGACCGGGCGCAACTTCGACGAGGTGCTGCGGGTCATCGACTCGCTCCAGCTCACCGCCGCCCACCCCGTCGCCACGCCGGTGAACTGGCGCAACGGCGAGGACGTCATCATCGTCCCCGCGCTGTCGGACGAGGCGGCACGCGCGAAGTACCCCAACGGCTTCACAACGCTGCGCCCCTACCTGCGAACCGTCGCCCAGCCACGCAACTGACGCCGCCCAGGCAG
>CAXTFM010000182.1:0-6625 GCA_964243435.1 uncultured Beijerinckiaceae bacterium | reverse complement strand
GGGATCGCCAGCGCCTCGTCGCGGCGGAAGGCGGCGATGTCGGCCGCCTGCCGGTCGAGGTAGACGGCATAGCCGGCATCGGTCGCGACGGCGGCGGCGGTGGCGGCGGGCACGCCGGCGAGGTCCGGCCACGCGCGCGCCAGGTCGGCGAAGCCGATGCCGGGGAAGCCGAGTATCTCGAAGCCCGAGCGGCGCACGCCGTCGCGGTTGACCGCGAGGCCGTGCGCCGCCGCCTCGTTCGGCGTCAGCGTGCGCGCCTCCAGCAGCGCGCGCACGGCGTCGTAGCGCGCCGCCTTGGCGGCGTAGGCCGTCGCGCGCTCCCGCCCGACGAGGCCGAGCGTTTCGCCCCGCCCGGTGAGGCGACGGTCGGCGTTGTCGGCGCGCAGGCTCAGGCGGTACTCGGCGCGCGAGGTGAAGATGCGGTAGGGCTCGCTGACCCCGCGGGTGACGAGGTCGTCGATCATCACGCCGAGATAAGCCTCGCCGCGATCGAACGTGGCGGGGTCGCCACCGCCGGCGCGGCGCGCCGCGTTGAGCCCGGCGACGAGGCCCTGCCCCGCCGCCTCCTCGTAGCCGGTGGTGCCGTTGACCTGCCCCGCGAGGAACAGGCCGGCGACGCGCTTGGTTTCCAGCGCCGGCGTCAGCTCGCGCGGGTCGATGTAGTCGTACTCGATGGCGTAGCCGGGCTTCAGCACGCGCACCCGCTCCAGCCCCGGCATCGTGCGCAAGAAGGCGTCCTGCACGTCGGGCGGCAGCGAGGTCGAGATGCCGTTGGGGTACACCGTCGCGTCGTCGAGCCCTTCCGGTTCCAGGAAGACCTGATGCGCCGTGCGCTCGGCGAAGCGCGTGACCTTGTCCTCGATGGACGGGCAGTAGCGCGGCCCGCGCCCGGTGATGGCGCCGGAGAACAGGGCGGAGCGGGCGAGGTTGTCGCGGATCACGGCGTGCGCGGCCTCGGTGGTGTGGGTGACGTGGCACGCGATCTGGCGGTTGGCGATCGCCCGGGTGAGGAAGGAGAACGGCTCGGGATCGGCATCGCCCTCCTGCCGCTCCAGCGCGGCAAGATCGATGGTGCCGCCATCGAGGCGCGGCGGGGTGCCGGTCTTCAGCCGGCCGAGCGCGAAGCCGTGGCGCAGCAGGCTCGCGGCGAGCCGCACGGCCGGCGCGTCGCCGTCGCGCCCGGCCGGCCGCGTTTCGGCGCCGCAATGGATGACGCCGTTGAGGAAGGTGCCGGCGGTGAGCACCGCGCTGGCGCAGGCGAGGCGGCGACCGTCGGCCAGCGTCACGCCGGTGAGCCGGCCCGGCACTCCGTCCTGCGCGACCTCGAGCGCCGCCACCTCGCCCTCCACCACGGCGAGGCCGGCGATGGCGTCGAGCGCCGCCCGCATCGCCAAGCGGTAAAGGCGGCGGTCGGCCTGGGCGCGCGGCCCGCGCACGGCGGCGCCCTTGGAGCGGTTGAGCATGCGGAACTGGATGCCGGCGGCATCCGCCACCCGGCCCATCAGCCCGTCGAGGGCGTCGATCTCGCGGACGAGGTGCCCCTTGCCGAGGCCGCCGATGGCGGGGTTGCACGACATCACGCCGATCGTGTCGGCGCGCTGGGTGACGAGCGCCGTGCGCGCACCCACGCGTGCCGCGGCGGCGGCGGCCTCGCAGCCGGCATGGCCGCCGCCAATGATGATGACGTCGAAGGAGGCGTTCACGGTCGGGCCGCGGTTTCGGGGAAGGGCGGTGGCGACATACACCATCGCGGCCGGGGCGTCGCCCTGTTTCACGTGGAACATGGAAACAGGACGGGAACATCGGGCGGGCGGGAACGAAGCCGCCCCGTCCGGCGATGCCCCGGTTTCAACCAGGGAACGCGTCGTGGCAACCATCTATCCCCTCGTCGGCTCGGCCATCGCGCTGGCCGGGGCCGACAAGCTCGCCGGTGACCGGTCCTATGTCGGGCTGTACCGCCATTTCGGCTGGAGCGACGAGCAGCGCCGCGCCGCCGCCATCACCGAAACCGCCGGCGGGCTGCTGATGGTGCCGCGTTCGACGCGGCGGATCGGCGGCCTGCTGCTGGCGGCGGTCTCGGTGGTCACGCTGATCAGCGAGCTGAAGGAAGGCGACACCAAGCTCGCCGCGGCACGCGCGCTGGTGCTCGCCAGCGCGCTCGGCGCGGTGCTGAAGCCGGGACCGAAATAGCTACTTGCCGATGCAATAGCGCGAGAACACGTCGCCGAGGATGTCCTCGACGTCCACCGCGCCGATGAGGCGGTCGAGGGCGTGGCGCGCGGCGCGCAGCTCCTCGGCCAGCAGCTCCGGCGGCAGTGCTGGGGCCGCGGCGCGGTCGAGCGCGGCGGCGGCGGCGGCGAAGGCGGCGCGGTGCCGGGCGCGGGCGATGACGCCGCCGCCCCCGGCGAGCGTCTGCGCGAAACCGGCGAGGCGCCGGAGCAGGCGGTCCATGTTGTGGCCGGTGCGGGCGCTGAGCGGCATGGGCGCGTCCTCTGGCACGGCCGCGTCGACGGGATCGCGCTCCTGCGGGGCCGTCGCGTGCAGGTCCGATTTCGGGGCGAGGCGCCACAGCGGGCAGGGCAGGGCGGGCGGCGTCCCCGCGCCCAGCCACAGCACGAGGTCGGCGGCCTCGGCGCGGTCGAGGGCGCGGCGCACCCCGATCCGCTCGACCGCTTCGTCCGTGTCGCGCAGCCCGGCGGTGTCGATCAGCGTCACCGGGCAGCCGCCGAGGTCGAGGTGGACCTCGATGGGGTCGCGGGTGGTGCCGGCCACCGCCGACACGATCGCCGCCTCGCGGCGCACCAGGGCGTTGAGCAGGGTCGACTTGCCGGCGTTGGGCGGCCCGGCGATCACGACCTGCACGCCGTCGCGCACCCGCTCCGCCGCGGTGCCGCGCGCCAGCTCGGCGGCGAGGCCGGCGCGCACCGGCGCGAGGCGGGCGCACACCGCGTCGTGCAAGCCGGCATCCGTCGCGACGTCTTCGGCGAAGTCGATCGCCGTCTCCACCTCGGCCGCCGCCTCGATCAGCGCGGCGCGCCACGGCGCGGTGGCATCGCGCAGCACGCCGGACATTTGGCGCTGCGCCTGGCGGCGCTGCCACTCGGTTTCCGCGTCGATGAGGTCGGCGAGGCCTTCGAGCTGCGCCAGGTCCATGCGGCCGTTGCCGAACGCGCGGCGGGCGAACTCGCCGGGCTCGGCCGGGCGCAGGCCGGGCTGCCGTGCCAGCGCGCCGAGCACGGCCGCGACCACCGCCGGGCCGCCGTGGCAATGGAACTCCACCCCGTCCTCGCCGGTCTGGCTGCGCGCTCCTTCGAAGAACAGCACCAGCGCGCGGTCGAGCGTGTCGCCGCTCGCAGGGTCGCGCAGCCGGGCGTAGCTGGCGTGGCGCGGCGGAGGCAGCCGGCCGGCGAGCGCGCGCGCCACGGCGGCCGCGGCGGGGCCGGACACGCGCACCACCGCGATGGCGGCGCGGCCGGCGCCGGTCGCCAGCGCGAAGATCGTGTCCTGCGTCCCGGCGCTCACGGCAGGGACCGACGCACCACCTCGCCCGCCGCGGCGAGCGCGCCCTCGACGAGGTCGTGGTACAGCAGCCGCTCGGGGTCGACCGGGCCGCAAAAGGCGAGCCGCCCGTCGGGCACGCGCTGGAAGCCGAAGCGCTCGTAATACGGTCGGTCGCCGACGAGCAGCACCAGCGCGTGCCCGGCCTCGCGCGCGGCGGCGAGCGAGCGGTGGATCAGCGCCTCGCCGATGCCGCCCTTGCGGAACGCCGGCTCGACGGTCAGCGGCCCGAGCAGCAGGGCGGGGGCGTCGCCGCAGCGGATGCGGGTGAGGATGTTGGCGCCGACGAGCAGGGGGCCGACGCAGGCGGCGAAGGACAGCGACGGTTCGGGGGGCACGCCCTCGCGCAGCCGGTAGGCCGAGCGCGCGTAGCGCCCCGGCCCGAAGGCGCGGGCGTTGAGCCGGTCGATCGCCGGCTGGTCGGCCGGCGTTTGCAGGCGCAGGGTGAAGGCGGGCGGGGCCATGGCCGCGTCCTAGCGCATCGTCCGCGAAACTGCACGGCCGCGGTGCGCCTCACCAGTCCGCCGCCGCCGGCTCGTTCGCCAGCACCTCGCGCAGCCGGGCACGCGTCGCCGGCGTCGTCCCCTCGGGCAGGCGGTCGAGGGGGAAGAAGCCGGCCTCGGCGATCTCCCAATGCGCGGCGGGCGGCAGCGGGCCGACGGTGAAGGCGCGCACGACGTAGCAGGCGACGTGGTCGCGCCGGCCGTTGCGGTGGAAGCCGTGCAGCAGCGGGCGCGCGGTGCAAAGGATGCCGCCCTCCTCGCGCAGCTCGCGGACCACCGCCGTTTCCGCGCTTTCACCGCGGTCGACGCCGCCGCCGGGCAGGTACCAGCCCGACAGGTAGGTGTGCCGGACGAGGAACACGCCGCGGTCGTCGAGCACGACGGCGCGCACGCCCAGCGTCATCGCCCGCACCAGCCACACGGCGTGGTTGACGCGGGCACCCTGCTGGACGGCCCAGCGCTTCAGGTCAGGCCGACTCACAGGCATGGGCGCAGCCTAACCGCTCGACGGGGGCCTGCGCCACCCATCGCCCGCCATGCAGCACCGCCGGACAACCACGTGGACAGGCCGGGGGCGACCGCGATATGGCCGAACGGCGGCGGCGCGCGCCGCCCTCGGAGGCGCCGTGGCGTTCCTGCTGGCCCATCTGTCCGACGCCCATATCGGCCCGCTCCCCGACGTGCGCCGGCGCGACCTCATCGGCAAGCGCATCACCGGCTACGTCAACTGGAAGCGCGGGCGCTCCACCGCCCACGACATGGAGGTGCTGGCGGCGGTGGTGACCGACCTGCGGGCGCAGGCGCCGGACCACGTGGCGATGACGGGCGACATCCTCAACATCGCGCTGCCCGGCGAATTCCCGCTCGCCGCCGCGTGGCTGCGCACGCTCGGCGAACCGGGGGTCCAGGTGAGCTTCTGCGCCGGCAACCACGACGCCTACACCCGGGGTTCGCTGCCCACCCTGGCGCGGACCTTCGCGCCGTGGACGCGCAGCGACGACACCGGCGTGCCGGGCTACCCCTACTTCAAGCTGCGCGGCGACGTGGCGCTGATCGGCCTGTGCTCCGGCGTGCCGCGCGCGCCCTTCATCGCCTCCGGCCGGCTCGGCCTCGCGCAGCGCGAAGCCTTCGAGCACATGCTCGCGGAGACCGGACGGCAGGGCCTGGCGCGGGTGGTGATGCTGCACCACCCGCCGCGCATCTCCGACCCCGGCGGGCATATCGGGCGCGGCCTCAGCGACCATCTCGGCTTCGCCAAGGCCATCCGCCGCCACGGCGCCGAGCTGGTGATCCACGGCCACAACCACAGGCTCCTCGTCGAGTACCTGCGCGGGCCGCTGCGCGACGTTCCGGTGGTGGGCGTGCCCTCCGCCTCCGCCGTCAAGGGGAGCCTGCGCAACCGCGCCGGCTACCACCTGTTCGCCATCGAGGGGCGCGGGAACGAGGCCACCATCACCGTCCGCGCGCGCGGCCTGCTGCCGACGGACGACCGCATCGGCGACCTCGGCCCGGTGGAGGTGTAACGGGGCGCGATCACGGCGCATTCTTCGCCGGCGTGACATGCCGGCGCTTGTTTCGCCCGGCGGGCGCGGCTAGCCTCCCGCCATGACACAGTCCGAGCGCGCCCCCCTCGACATCGGCACCCTGCTCGCCGAGCGCGAGCCGGAGCGTTACGCGCTGCACACCGCCCACATGAACGAGCAGATGGTGCGGGTGCTGCAGACCATCGGCTACGATGTCGGCTTCCGCGCCGGGCAGGGACAGTACCTGTTCGACCGCCGCGGCGACCGCTACCTCGACCTGCTCTCGGGCTGGGGCGTGTTCGCGATCGGGCGCAACCACCCGACCCTGCGCGACGCGCTGAAGGCCGTGCTCGGCTCCGACCTGCCGAACCTCATCCAGATGGACGTGTCGGTGCTGTCCGGCATCCTCGCCGAGCGGCTGCTCGCCTACACGCCCTGGCTCGACAAGGTGTTCTTCTCGAACTCCGGTGCCGAGGCGGTGGAGGCGGCGATCAAGTTCGCCCGCTGCGCCACCGGACGCGGCGAGATCGTCTACGCCGACCACGCCTTCCACGGGCTCAGCTACGGCGCACTGTCGCTGACCGGCGACCCGCAGTTCCGCACCGGCTTCGGCGCACTGCTGCCGGGCTGCACGGAAGTGCCCTTCAACGACCTCGCCAGCCTGGAGGCCAAGCTGCGGACCAAGCAGGTCGCCGCCTTCATCGTCGAGCCGATCCAGGGCAAGGGCGTCAACATCCCCGACGACGACTACCTCCCCGGCGTCCAGGCGCTGTGCCGCAAGTACGGCACGCTGTTCGTCGCCGACGAGATCCAGACCGGGCTCGGGCGCACGGGCAGGTTCCTGGCGCTGGAACACTGGGGCGTCGAGCCGGACATGGTGCTGATCGCCAAGGCGCTCAGCGGCGGCCACGTGCCCGTCGGCGCGGTGCTGACCCGCAGGGGCGTCTTCGCCAAGGTGTTCAGCCGCATGGACAAGGCGGTGGTCCACGGCTCGACCTTCTCCAAGAACGACATGGCGATGGCCGCCGGCCTCGCCACGCT
>CAXTFM010000181.1:0-6633 GCA_964243435.1 uncultured Beijerinckiaceae bacterium | reverse complement strand
GAAGGACCGCGTCGACGACGCCCTCAACGCAACCCGCGCAGCCGTCGAGGAAGGCATCGTCCCGGGCGGGGGTGTCGCGTTGCTTCACGCCAAGACGGCCGTGACCGAGCTGAAGAGCAACAACCCGGACGTGCAGGCCGGCATCAACATCGTCGCCCGTGCTCTTGGCGCTCCGCTTCGTCAGATCGCCGACAATGCCGGCGTCGAAGGCTCGATCGTCGCGGGCAAGGTGTCGGAAAACAGTTCGGCGACGTTCGGCTATGACGCCCAGACCGATACCTACGCCGACATGATCGAAATAGGCATCGTCGATCCTGCAAAGGTCGTTCGCACCGCCCTGCAGAATGCCGCGTCCGTTGCCGGCCTGCTGATCATGACGGAGTGCATGATCGCGGATGCGCCCAAGGACGCGTCGTCGACGCCGATGGGTGGCGGCGGGATGGATTTCTAAGCGCTGCAACGTCACGTCTACGCGCCGCAACAGGGAAAACAATGCCGAGCCATAGCTTCCAGATCGGATCGATCGTGTCCTTGAACATCGTCGGATCGCGATTGAACCAGCCGAGCCGATACGTCGTCGAAGCCCTCATGCCTCCTCTTGGAACGTCCCCACAATACCGCATCAAAGCCGAGGGCGAGGGCTTCAGGCGAGTGGCCGCCGAGGACCAGCTCAGTAGCGTTTGAGCGGCACCACGGTCGCATCGATCGGCAGACCGCGCCCGGCGCGATCTGCCGACACGTTGCTTCTCTCGTGGGACGTTCGCTTCCGAGAACGGTGTAAAGCGCTCTGAACGGCAGAGATGGGCGCACAGCTCGCTTCGCGCGCGAGAGCTTGGCGTGACATCTGTTGCCAGAGCCAGCGCCAAGGACACAACGGTGGTGCTCTTGCTGTGCGCCTCCAAACCTAAAGTATCCGTTGTGATCAAGCGTGAAGTTTGGTCCATGTCCGGTTGTCGCGCAGGAGTGCGTTGGCGAGGACACCAAGCCTACGCACGAAGGCCTTGATGGCGACCTTTGCAGGTTTGCCGGCTGTGGTCAGCGCAGCAAAGCTGGCCTTGAGATTGGGATAGAAGCGCGCAGCCACGAGCGCGGGCATGAAAAGGGCCTGTCGCAGGTGGGCGCGGCGGGTCGAGCGTTTCCCGCGCCAGGTGTCGGACTCGCGGGCGATCGGGGCAAGGCCCGCCAGCGCCGCGGCCTGTTTGGCTTCCATGCTGCTGAGCTCGGGCATGTCGACGATGAGCGCCAGGGCGGTGGCCTCGCCCACGCCCGGGATGCTGGTGAGAACGGCCAAGCGCCGTGCCAGGATTGGATCGGCGGCGACAAGCGCGGGCTTCCCGCTCGAGTGCGTCGAGTTGACGGGCGAGGTGCTTCAGCCGGAGCGCGGCCTGGCGCTTGAGCAGACCAAGCTTGAGCGTCTTGGCGCGGTTCAGGGTGGCGGTCTGGTCGCGGATCAGCATGCGGCGCGCAGCCATGAGTTCGGCGAGCTGGTCGAGGGTTTCGGTGCGCAGCGGGCCTGCACGCGGCTCGATCAGTGCCCCGAAGCGGGCCAGGACGAGGGCGTCCGCCCGGTCGGTCTTGGCCAGCCTGCCCGTGGCCTCGGCAAAGCGGCGGGCGTGGAGCGGGTTGATCCTGGCGAACGCCCGCCTGAGCCAGGCAACGCTCGAAAAGGCGGTGGTAGGGGTGCGCGGCCTCGAACACGATCCTCTTGATCGTCAAAGGTGCCAACCAGCGTAGCAGCGTCGTATGGCCGCCGCGGTCGTTGGCGAAGCGTCGCATCGCGCCACCGGGGTGGATGGCGACGTCGAGATGATCCTTGGAAATATCAACGTCGGCGACAGCTGCTATGGAGGCACTCATCTTTTCCCGTCCTATGCTTGTCATCCGGGGCGTGACCCCCGGGTATCCGTTCAGGGCACAAGCAAAAGAAAGGCGCGATCCAACTCTAGCTCGGCCCGCAACGGCCAGCAGCTTCACGATCCGACCCCCTCCGCTGGTGACGGGCGGCCACCCGCCACCAGCAGTCTCGTTGTGCCCCGAAAGGCATCAGCTGCATAAGGCAAGCAATTCGGGGTTGCGCTGAATCGGCTACTTTGATTCAGGATGCCTGGGGCAAGAGCATGAGGCTTGGCCATGGCATATCTTTTGTCGCAGGACCTGCGCGGCAGCATCGTGCGTGCGGTGGCGCAGGGTAGCTCGATCCGACAAGCGGCGCCGCGCTTCGATGTCAACCCGGCTACGGCGATCAGGTTGATGCAGCGGGTGCGGGCGACGGGCAGCACGGCGCCGGGCAAGATCGGCGGCTAACCGGCGCCCGCTGCTGGCGGGTCATTTAGCGCTGCTGCGCGAGCTGACCGACACCAAGCCGGGGATCACGCTGGTCGAGATCAACGCGACCTTGGCCGAGCGCGGGATCGCTGGCGGCAACATTTCGACCATCTGGAGCGCGCTGCGTAGGCTTGACCTGTCGCACAAAAAAAGCAGCTGAGGGCGGCCGAGCAGGACCGGCCGGACGTCGCCCGGCACCGTCGCCGCTGGCGGGTGTGGTAGCGCTACATGGACCCGATACGCCAAAGGACAAACGCTGCGCATTTGCCGTGATGTGTTCCTGGACGAGACAAGCGCGACCACCAACATGGTTCGCCGCTACAGCTGGGGGCCACGCGGTGGGCGTTTGCTCGATGCCGCTCCTTGGGGTCGCTGGACGACCGGTACCTTTGTCGCCGGCTTGTGCGTCGAGAGCGGCGTGGCGCCCTTTGTCATCGGCGGCGCCATGGACGGCCCTGCCTTCCGCACCTACGTCGCCGAAGTGCTCACCCCCGAGCTGCAGGACGGCGATGTCGTGGTCATGATGTAAGCGGTCGGCGCACAAGGTGGCCGGGGTGCGCGAGGCGATCGTGGCAGCCGGGGCCAGCGTCCTTTACCTGCCGCCCTACAGCCCCGACCTGAACCCCATCGAGCAGCTTTCGCAAAGCTCAAGGCGCTGCTCCAAAAGGCGAGCGCCCAGACCAAAGCTGCCTTGTGGACACCATCGCCGTCCTGCTCGACGACTTCACGCCAAGCGAGTGCCGCGCCTACCTCGCCAACTCAGGCTATGGGTGCAAGTAAACCCGAAATGCTCACATAATTATTTCGTCCGAAGAGGGACGGTCGCTCTCACGTCGGGAAGTCGTAGAGCCGAGCCGGGTTCTCGACCAGGATCTTACGCTGCACGCTCGCATCCGGCGCCCATCGGCAAAAAGGTCCAGCAGTCCGGCGGTCGTTGGCGCTTCCACGCGCGGGTGCGGCCAGTCCGTGGCCCAGACGAGCTGGTCCTGGTTGGCACCGACGAGCGCCTCATGGAAAGGCTTTGCTTCGGGCTAGTGCGGATCATTCGTGATGAGGCGATAAGCCCCCGATAGCTTGACGCAGCAGCCGCCGTCACCGAACAGCCGGAGCAGGCTCTGGAAGCCGGGCGTGCCGGTCTCGGTTGAGGCATCGGTACGGCCCATGTAGTCGATCACCACCGGCACGGGTCGGCGCCGGAGCCACGCCACGAGGTCATGTCAGCCGCGGGCGGCGAGCGCGGGAGCGAGCGCCTCCGCCTCGTCGATTCCGATCCCGCCGCTGTAGTAAGGCTGACCGTGGCGGAAGAAGTGGTTGAAGCGCAGGCCGGGTACGCTCGATGCATGCCAGCGGTCGAGGCATGCGCGCGTGGCCTGAGTTCGATCGGCGACGGCGATGCCGCGCAGGCGTTCGTGGGTGCGCTCCAGCGCATCGAGCATCACCGCATTGTCCGTGCCGTGCGCGCTGCCTCAAATAAGGACGCTGCGCGAAGCCGAGGGCGTCGAGCATCGCCAGGTAGAACGCGAAGGAAGCGTCTGGCGGGATGTAGCTACGCTGCGCGGCGCAGGGGACGTGCCGCCGGACCGAACACGTGGGCGTGCGTGTCGCAGGCGCCCGCTGGCCATGGTGCTGCCGGCTCGCCGTTGGAGCGAGGCGGCGGACAGAAATCAGTAATCCGAGGTTCCTGTCAGATGACACGTCAGCGCCGAGCGCCGACCACTTCCGCATGGGGCCGCCGTGTCCGCTATATCTCGCTCCAGGCCGACGCCGGACTGCGCTACCGGAATCAGCTTTTCTCCGCGTAGTGTCCGACGCCGAACCGCATCAGCGCGCTGCCCACCGCTCGAAGCGTTTCGTGCAGAGCACTTGCACGCCGCCGACGAAGGAGAAGGCGGCGAGCATCACCAGCCCCCAGTGGAACTGGCCGGTCAGGTCCTTGAGCCAGCCCATCAGGTAGGGGGGCAGGAACCCCGACAGGTTGCCGATCGCCGTCACCATGGCGATGCCGCCGGCCGTCGCCGAGCCCGAGAAGCATTCCGTCGTCAGCGAAAGGAACGGTCCCTTGACACCGTAGATGCCCATGGCGGCGACGCAGATCGCGACGAGCTGAAGCGCGGGCGTCGCGAGGACGACGGAGGCGATCAGCGCGGCCGCTGCGAGGAAGGTCGAGGCCGCCGTCGGCCAGGCGCGGTCGCCGCGATGGTCGGAGTAGCGACCCCATGCGATCATCGCCAGCGAGCCGAAGGCGTAAGGGATCGCCGTGACCACCCCGGTCTCGAGGTTGCTCAGGCCCGTCGCCTTGACGATCTGCGGCAGCCACAGCGCCAGGCCGTAACTGGCCGCCGTGATGTTGAAGAAGACGAGGGCATAGAACAGCACGCGCTTGTCGCCCATCATCGCGAGATAGCCGCCGTCGTGGGCGCCGACGTGGCCGCCCCGGCCGCCCTCGGCCGCGAGTTCGCCGACGAGCCACCGTTGCTGGTCGGGCGTGAGCCAGCGGGCCTTGGCCGGCGCATCCTCCAGCCAGACGAACAGGACAACGCCGAGGAGCACCGCCGGGACGGCTTCCAGCAGGTAGAGCCACTGCCAGCCGTGCAGGCCGAGAACACCGTCGAGGCCGAGCAGCGCACCGGAGATGGGCGCACCGATCAGCGTCGACATCGGCATGCCGATCAGCATGAGCGCGATATAGCGGGCTCGGTAGCGACGCGGGAACCAGTAGGTCATGAAAAGCAGGAGGCCGGGAAAGAAGCCGGCCTCGGCGACGCCGAGCAGGAAGCGGATGACGCAGAAGCTCGTCGGCCCGACGACGAAAGCCATGGCGCCGGATACGAAACCCCAACTCACCATGATGCGGGCCAACCAGACGCGGGCACCAAGGCGCATCATCATGCGGTTGCTCGGGTACTCGAACAGAAAGTAGCCGATGAAGAAGATGCCGGCGCCCCAGCCGTAGACCGTCGCCGACAGGTGAAGATCCTTGTTGGCGGTGAGCGCGGCGAAGCCGACGTTGACCCGATCGAGGAAGGAAATGATGTAGCCGAGCGCCAGGATGGGCACGAAGCGCCACGCGACCTGCCGGACCGTCGCCTCCACCTCCGCGTCGGCGGCTGCGACGCCGACCGCCGCCACTTGCGTCGACATGTCTTCCTCCCTCGCGATCGAGCCGATGTCGGCTTCGTTGTTCCCCGCCGTCAGTCCGGCGGGTCGGCGCCGAGCCGTGACACTGCGTCGACGGACAGTGTCTCGGTGCGATGCAGCGCCTTGAGCAGTGCGGCGGCGCGAGCGGCGCCAACCGGCGGCGTCGCCAGCTCCAGGAACTTGTCGGCGAGTTCGTCGTCGTCCAGCGGCGCGTCGGGGTCGCCCTTGCGGGTCGGCTGGTGGTGCGACAGGCGCCGGCCGTCGCCGAGGACGATCTCGACCTTGGCGGAGCGGCGCTGCGGGAACGCCGCATCGCACTCGGGATCGACGTGCATGGTCACGCGCCGCATCAGGGCCTGCACGCGGGCGTCGGCGAGGCGCTCGGGGGTGAAGGCATCAAGGCGCACGCTGCCGTGGACCAGCGCGCTGGCGACGGTAAAGGGCGTGCTGAAGCGGCCCTCGAAGGGGGTCGCGACGGCGTGCCTGTCGGTGACGGACAGCGCCGTCGCATAGGTGCCGACCCGAATGGCCTCGATCCGCTCGGGGTCGCAGTCAGGGCGCATTGTCAGCGCCGCGTCGATCGCCGCGAAGGCGTGGCCGCAACAGCCGTGGTTCTTGAAGGTCATGGCGGTGATGTTGTAGCGCCGCCCGAGGTCGGCCGTCGCTTGCCGCCAGTCCGCTCCCGCGCTCATGGCGGCGCCGAACCCGGCCTCGCCTTCCAGCACGTCGAGCGCCCCGGTCAATCCGTGTGCCGCGCCCATGGCGGCGAGCGCGCCGGCCTCGGCCGCGTGCCCGGCGTGCAGCGGCTTCGACATGGCGTCCGAGCGGAACGCCTGCTGCAGGGCGGCGGCCATGGTGGCGGCGTTGGCCAGCGCGTGGGCGGTCGCGGTCGCGTCGCAGCCGTAGATGTCGGCGACGGCCGCGGCAGCGCCGAAGGTCCCGATCGTGCCGGTGGTGTGCCAGAACCTGTAGTGCGAGGGCTGCACCGCCACGCCGATGCGCGTCGACACCTCGTAGCCGGCGACGATCGCCCGGAGCAGGGCGGCGCCGTCGGCCCCGCGCGCCTGCGCTGCGGCAAGAGCCGCGCCGATCACCGGACAGCCGGGATGGTAGATGGCGTCGCGGAAGATGTCGTCGAACTCGATGGTGTGGGCGGCGGTGGCGTTGATC
>CAXTFM010000180.1:0-6676 GCA_964243435.1 uncultured Beijerinckiaceae bacterium | reverse complement strand
ATCGTGCCGGAATGGTACTACCTGCCGTTCTACGCGATCCTGCGCTCGATCCCGAGCAAGCTTCTCGGCGTGGTCGCCATGTTCATGGCCATCCTGTTGCTGGCCTTCCTGCCCTGGCTCGACACCTCGCGCATCCGTTCCGCGAACTACCGGCCGGCGTTCAAGGTGTTCTTCTGGCTGTTCGCGGTCGACGCGATCATGCTTGGCTACATCGGCTCGCAGCCGCCCCAAGGCATCTACATCCTGCTCGGCCGACTGTTCACCGCCTGGTACTTCCTCCACCTGGTGGTGATCCTGCCGCTGCTCGGCTTCTTCGAGCGGCCGCGGCCTCTGCCGGCCTCCATCGCCGATGCGGTGCTGCGCCCGATGGGCGGCGGCTCGGCGATCGCCATGTCCGCGGGCACGGCCGCCTCGCCGTCGACCGAGGGCTGAACCGATGGCGCAGTTCAACGGAAGGCTTGCGTCGGCTGCCATGCGCAGCCTGCGTCTGACGTGCATGGCGGGGCTCGCCCTCGTCGCGGCGGGCGCGATCGACGCCGCGTGGGCCGCCGACGGCCAAGTGCCGGCCGCCACCGACAAGCCGGCGGTGTCGGACGCGGGGACCGCGCCCAGCCAGCCGGCCGATGCCAGCCGCACGCTGCAGCGCGCCGACGACGCCAAGCAGGTCGAAACGGCCAGTGGCAGCGAGCCCGAAATCCCGCCGCCGCTGTCCTGGAGCTTCGGCGGCTTCTTCGGCCATTACGACACGGCGCAGCTTCAGCGCGGCTACCAAGTCTACAAGGAAGTCTGTTCCAACTGTCATTCGATGAAGCTGGTTGCGTTCCGCAATTTGTCGGCGCTGGGCTACGGCGAGGGCCAGATCAAGGCGTTGGCGGCGACCTTCGAGGTCAGCGACGGCCCGAACGACAAGGGCGAGATGTACAAGCGCCCCGGCCGCCCATCTGACTACTTCCCCGCACCCTTCGCCACTGCGGAGGCGGGCGCCGCCGCCTACGGCAAGGCGCCGCCCGACATGTCCGACCTCGCCAAGGCGCGCGCCTGGGAGCGCGGCTTCCCTTGGTTCATCATCGACTTCTTCACCCAGTCCGAGGAAACGGAGGGGCCGACCTACATCCACGCGGTGCTGAACGGCTACACCAAGCCCGACGACCCGAAATACAACATCTACATGCCGAACCACGCCATCGCGATGCCGAAACCACTCAGTGACGGCCAGGTCGAGTACGGTGACGGCAGCCCGCAGACCGTGGACCAGTATTCCAAGGACGTCGCCGCGTTCCTGATGTGGGCGGCGGAGCCGAAGCTCGAGCAGCGCAAGGCGATGGGCGTGCGCGTGCTGACCTTCCTGATCGTGTTCTCGACCCTGCTTTACTTCGTCAAGAAGCGGATCTGGGCACGGGTCGGCGGCGACGTCGTGGTCGGCGCCCCGCAGGTCAAGGGTGCGTCGCTGCCGCCCGCCCCGCGGCCTGGACACGCATAACTTCGCAGGTCCAGCGCAACCTCGGCTTTACCAGCGTCGTTCGAAGGACGGAACTGGAAGGACGCGGCGATGAGCGACTTGGACCGACCCTCGACACCGGGCCTGATCGGCGACGCGATCCGTCAGGCGACGGGCCTGTTCACCGCCGAGCTTCAACTCGCCCGCCTCGAGGCGACGGAGAAGCTGACGGTGCTGATCGTGTCCGTCGTCAGCCTCGTCGGAGCGGCGGTGTTCATCATCGTCGCCCTGATCTTCCTCCTGCAAGGACTGGTCGAATACATCGTTCACCTCGGCTGGAGCCGCTATGCGGCGAGCTTCGCCGTCGGTGGCGGCATCGCCGCCATCGCACTGATTGCCATCATCGTCGCCGCCCGCAACATGTCGGCGGCACGCTTGAAGCCGAACCGCACCATTCGCCAGGTCCAGCAGGCCACCGAGATCGTCAGGAGCCCGCGATGAGCCAGCCCATCACCACCGCATCTCAAGCCGAACGCCACGCCGAGAAGGCGCGGCAGCAGCTCACCTCGACGCTCGAACAGCTCAAGGGCAATCTGAAGCCGTCGGCGCTCGCCGGCGAGGCTTTGGCGGCGACCCGCGCCCGGACGCCGGAGTGGCTTCTGCGGTATTGGGCCTTCGCCGCCAGCCCCGCCGGCCTCGGCCTCATCGGTGCGACCGCCGCGAGCATCAGCCTGACCATGGTGAAGCGCCGCAATCTGAAGGCGGAACGCCTCGCCAGACGTCGCGTCAGCCGATGACGATGCGAGGAGCCGGACGCGCCTTGATCCCTTCGAGCCCGGACCTGACCCTGTCGGCGATGGCGCGGTAAACCAGGCCAGCCGGCCCGTCAGGCGCCACCGCCGCCGGCGGGCGGCCGGCATCGGCCTGCTCGCGGATGCTGAGCGCCAGTGGAACTTCGCCGAGGAAGGGCACGCCGAGCCGCTCGGCCTCGTGGCGCGCCCCGCCATGGGCGAAGATATCCGAGCGCCCCTGGCAGTGCGGACACACGAAATAGCTCATGTTCTCGACGACGCCGAGGATGGGCACGCCAGTCTTCTCGAACATCGCCACGCCGCGCCGGGCGTCGATCAGCGCGAGATCCTGCGGCGTCGACACGATCACCGCGCCGGCGAGCGGGACGCCCTGCGCAAGGGTGAGCTGCGCGTCGCCGGTGCCGGGCGGCATGTCGACGACGAGGCAGTCGAGTTCGCCCCAATCGACCTCGCGCAGAAGCTGGTTGATCGCCGACATGACCATCGGTCCGCGCCAGATCATGGCGTCGCGTTCGGCGACAAGGAAGCCAATCGACATGGCACTGATGCCGAAGGCGCGCAGCGGCTGCAGCCGCTTGCCGTCGACCTCAGGTCGGGAGTCGAGGCCGAGCAGGCGGGGCAGCGAGGGTCCGTAGACGTCGGCGTCGAGGATGCCGATGCGCCAGCCGCCGGCGGCGAGGGATAGGGCTAGGTTGACGGCCGTCGTCGACTTGCCGACGCCGCCCTTGCCGGACGCGACCGCGATGATGCGATCGATGCCGGGAATGGCGATGGATCGGGGCGGTGCCGGCTGCCGGGGCTGCGTCGGCGGCGGCGGCGGAGTTGCGCCCGAGCCGCCGCGCTCGGCGGTCAGGCTGACCACGGCCGCCTCAACCCCGGGAACGGCCTTGATGGCCGATTCCGCCTCGCGGCGCATGGTTTCCATCGCCTCGCCGAGGCGCGGGTTGCCGTTCAGCGCCAGGTATACCTTGTTGTTGCGGATGGTCAGGCCCGAGATGCCGTTCGAGCGCGACACCGCGGTCCGGCCGTCCGGTCCGGCGACCCGCGCGAGCGCGTCGAGGACGTCGTTTTCTCCTACCATGGTGCGCACCCCTTCCAACCCGGCCGTCGCACATATAGGCATCGCGACGGCCTTGCACGCAGGCGACGCGACGTGTGGCACCTCGGTCGGCAGCAGCCGATCGCACGACCCACGATCGCCTTGTCACGGCACATCAGCGGCTTGAAAGGGAGCTTCAGTTCTGATCGCCAAGTGTTTGCGCGGCCTCGTCGCTTCGACCGTCCTCCTCGCGGGCCCAGCCGTGGCGGAAATGCAAGGCACGGCAGCCGTGGATGCCGAACGGCGCCGCCTCGTCATCGCCAGCGAGGGTGCCCGGCCGCCTTACAACTTCTTGGAAGGCGACAAGCTCGCCGGTTTCGAGATCGACCTCGGCCAAGACCTGTGCCGGCGCATGGCGGCGCGCTGCACCTTTGTTGCGCAGGACTGGGACGGCCTGATTCCCGGCCTGCTCGCCCGCCGCTACGACGCCATCATGGCCGCAATGGAGATCACGCCGCAGCGCCAGGCGCAGATCGCGTTCTCGACCCCCTACGTCCGCCTGCCCTCCGCCTTCCTGGTGCGCAAATCGACGGACCTTCGCTCGGCGACCCCGGAGGCGATGGCCAACCGCACCATCGGCGTTGAAGCGGGCGGCACGCACCAAAACTTCGTGGAGCGGACGTATCGCGGCGCGCGCCTCCACCGCTACGGTTCCCTGTCCGATGCGATCCTCGACCTTGAAGCCGGACGCGTTGACGCGGCGATCGGCGACAAGGATGCGATCGTGACGTTTCTGACGACGCGGCGCGACGCCGCCTGCTGCAGGATCCTCGCCGACGTCCCGCGCGATCCGGCCTTCTTCGGCGACGGGATCGGCGTCGGGCTGCGCAAGGAGGAGACCGCGTTGAAGACGGCCTTCGACCAAGCGCTCGCCGAGTGCAGGGCCGACGGCACCTTCGCCACCATCGCCGGGCGCTACTTCACCTTCCCGATCAATTGACGGCTTTGCTGCAAGGCCGGATCGCGCTTTCCTCGATCCTGGCGTGACCGGGTTGCCAGCGGCTGGCATTTCGCCGGTACGGCACCTCTCGCGCACTTCTAGCGGACTCTCCGATCGCGGTTGTCACGTTCGGTCGCGATCTGCCATTCTCGGGCGGGCTGAACGCGCGGGGCTGGCGACGATGAGCGGATATTTGGCGCAAACCCTTCGTCGACCGACGCACGCACCGGCAAGCCGGCGGCGCGCGATGGAACTGCTCCGCAGGCCTGCGACGGCGCCCGCCCTCATCGCCGCCGCGACCCTGTTGCTCCACGCGCCATCGCCGGCTCCTGCCGCGGAGATCAAGGTCATAAGTGGCGGGGCGCCCAAAGACGCGCTCGCGGTCCTGATCCCGAAGTTCGAGAGCCTCACCGGGCATCGCGTGAGAATGACCTACAGGGTCATCACGGCGCTGAAGCAGAGCGTTTCGGGTGGTGAAACGCCGGACATGGTCGTCGCACCGGACACCGCCATCGCGGAACTGGCACGGGACCGAAAGCTGAAGCAGGGGGGCAGCGCACCGTTCGGCATCGTCAAGCTGGTGGCGATCGTCAAGGAGGGTCGCACACCCCCCGACCTGTCGACGACCGACGCGTTCCGCGACACGCTGCTCACGGCTCGATCGATCGTCTATTCTCCACCGACGGCGACGCCCAGCGGCGCCCACCTCGCGCGCGTCGTGGCGCGGTTACAGATCGCCGAGGCCATCAAAGCCAAGGTCACCTATCGGCCGGCGTTGGACGGCGGTGCCCAGATGGTCGCGAACGATAAGGCCGAGATCGGCATCTATCCGCGGAGCGAGGTCGTCCAGGTCAAGGGCATCGTCCAGACCGGGCCGATCCCGGCGTCGCTGCAGCTTGCCCTGGCCTATGGCGGTGCCGTGCTGGCCGCCAATCCCGATCCTGCGCCGGCCCTGGCCTTCATCCGGTTCCTCGCCGACGACGACAACAAGGCGGTGTGGCGGGAAGCGGGCTTCGACCCGCCGTGACCGCACCGACCGGGCGAAGCGGGCACGCGGTGCCGCGTCATGACGTGGGACCTGCGTCGATGGTGGGCGGCGCCGTTCCGGGGCCGAGGCGGGGAGTGGCGGGTGCCAAACGTGCAGCAACCTTCGGTGCCGGCCGTTGCGGGACGCGTCCGCAACGGCGCCGTCCTGCCCTACACGGTCGCCGCCACCTACTTCATGGAGTACCTGAACACGACCATCGTGGCGACGGCGCTGCCGCAAATGGCGCGCTCGTTCGGGGTCGAGCCCAACGAGGTCAGCCTGGGCATGACCGCCTACATGCTGACCCTGGCGGTGTTCATCCCGGTCAGCGGCTGGATCGCCGACCGCTACGGATCGCGGACCGTGTTCGGCAGTGCCCTCGTTGTGTTCACCCTCGCTTCCGTGCTGTGCGGCATGTCGACGGGCGTCCTGTCCTTCGCCGCCGCCCGCGTGCTGCAAGGCATGGGCGGCGCGCTGATGGTGCCGGTCGGACGCATGATCGTGGTGCGCAACACCGACAAAAGTCGGCTGATCCAGGCGATCTCGACGATCACCTGGCCGGCCATCGTCGCGCCGGTGGTCGGCCCGACGGTCGGAGGCTTCATCACCACCTACGCGTCGTGGCACTGGGTGTTCTTCCTCAACGTCCCGTTCGGGATCGCCGCGCTCGCCGCCATCGTCCTGTTCGTGCCCAACCAGCGCTGCGACGCCAGGAGCCGCCTCGACCTCATCGGCCTCCTGCTCAGCGGCACGGCGCTGATCTGCGTGCTTTACGGCACCGAACTGGCGAGTCACGAGGAGGCGAGCCTCGCTTGGGCCATCGGCTTCATGCTGGCCGGAACCGTTGCCGGCGTCGTCTCCATCGGCCATCTCCGGCGCTCCGGGGCGCCGCTGCTCAACCTGTCGCTGCTCGGCGTGCCGACCTATGCCGTGACCGTGCTATGGGGTTCGGCGACCCGCATCGGCGTCGAAGCCATTCCCTACCTGTCGCCCCTGCTGTTCCAGGTCGGCTTCGGCCTGTCGGCCTTCCATTCGGGCATGCTGCTGCTCGCGACCGCGATCGGCAACATCGGCATGAAATTCTTCACCACGCCGATCCTCAAGCGCTTCGGTTTCCGTGCGGTGGCGGTTGTCAACGGCACGGTCGCCGCCGCCAGCATCTTCGCGTGCGGGTGGCTCGCGCCATCGACCCCGCTCGCGCTACTGCTGCTCATTCTGTTCTGCTACGGTCTCGCTCGCTCGTTGCAGTTCACCACGCTCGCGACCCTGGCCTATGCCGACGTGGGCGAGGCGGAGAAAGCCTCGGCCAGCACCCTGTGGAGCGTGGCGCAGCAGATGACGCTCGGCATGGGCATCGCGT
>CAXTFM010000179.1:0-6681 GCA_964243435.1 uncultured Beijerinckiaceae bacterium | reverse complement strand
GCCCGGTGCTGGTGGTCGGGGCGGGGCTCGCCGGCGCCGTCCACGCCCGCACCCTCGCCGAGGCCGGTCTGCGCGTCACGGTGATCGACCGCCGGCCGCACGTCGCCGGCAACGCCTACGACGAGGTCGACGCCGCCGGCGTCCGCGTGCACCGCTACGGCCCGCATCTGTTCCACACCGCCAACGGCGCGGTGCTGGACTGGGTCCGGCGCTTCGCCGCGTGGGTGCCCTACACGCACCGCGTTCGCGCGATACTGCCGTCGGGCGCCCTCGCCCCCCTGCCGATCAACCTCGACACCATGAACCTGGTGTTCGGCACCGCGCTCGACACGGAGGCGGCGGCCCGCGCCCAGCTCGCGCGGGTGGCGCTGCCGATCGCGCGGCCGGCCAACGCGGCGGAATACCTCGCCGCGCGCATCGGCACCGAGCTGCGCGACCTGTTCTTCCGCCCCTACACCGCGAAGATGTGGGCGATGGAGCTGGAGGAGCTGGACGCCAGCGTGGTCAAGCGCCTGCCGCTCCGCTTCGACCGCTCCGACACCTACTTCCCCGACGGCGACACCCAGGTGATGCCGCGCGAGGGCTACGCCGCCTTCGTCAACAACGTGCTCGACCACGAGCTCATCACGCTGCGCCTCGCGACCGCCTTCGACCACGCCATGCGCCGCGACGCGCGGCACTGCTTCGCCTCGCTCGCCATCGACGAGTTCTACGACGACTGCCACGGGCCGCTGCCCTACCGCTCCATCCGCTTCCACCATCGCGGCGAGGTTCACCCCGTCGCCGCCGGGGTGTGGCGGGGCGACGACGGCTTCAGCGTGGCGAACTTCACCGACGCCGGACCCTTCACCCGGGAAACCGCGTGGCACCGCCTGCCGCACCACCACGTCCGGCGCACGGGGCAGATCACGCTGACGCGCGAGGAACCCTGCGACTACCGCGACAACGGGCTGGAACGGTACTACCCCGTGAAGACCGCCGACGGCGCCAACCAGGCGACCTACGAGCGCTACCGGCGGCGCGCGGAGGCCGACCGCGACGTGACCTTCATCGGGCGCTGCGGCACCTACCGCTACCTCGACATGGACCAGGTCATCAACCAGTCGCTCGCCGGGGCCGGGCGCTGGCTGCGACAGCGCGAGCTGGCGCCGGCGGAGTAGGCGCCGCCGCTCCTCAAGCCGGCCGCGTGGGCGGCCTGAGGAACGCCGCCGCCTCGTCGAGCGAGGCCCGCGCCTCGGGGAGCAGGCGGTCGGCCCATTGCCACACGTGCGGCACGTGGGGGAACAGGCGCAGCTGCACCGCAACCCCCGCGGCCTCGGCGCGCGCGGCGAGGCGCACGCTGTCGTCGCGCAGCACCTCGTGCGTCCCCACGTGGAGCAGCAGCGGCGGCAGCCCGGCGAGGTCGGCGTAGAGCGGCGACAGCAGCGGGTCGGCGGGATCGGCGGCGCCGACATAGGCCGGCAGCAGCCGGCTGAGCATCGCGACGTCGATCATCGCGTCGCGCGCCGCGTTGCTGCGGAGCGAGTCGCCGGTGCCGAGGAAGTCCGTGCCCGGCGAGAACAGCGCCGCCGCGCGCGGCATGGCGAGGCCCTCGGCGCGCGCCCGCAGCATCAGGCCGAGCGCCAGCGTGCCGCCGGCGGAGTCGCCGGCGAGCGCCGCGGGCCCGCCGGCACTGAAGCCGCGCCACGCCGCGACCACGTCGTCGAGCGCGGCCGGGAACGGGTGCTCGGGCGCGAGGCGGTAGGCGGGGGCGAACACGGCGAAGCCGCGCCGGGCGAAGGCCCCGGTCAGCGCGCGGTGGGTGCGCGGCGAGCAGGCGACGAAGCCGCCGCCGTGGATGTAGAACAGCCGGCCCGCCGCGCCGCCGGTGGTGGCCGCTTCGCCGTCGATGCCGCCGAAGCGCGCCGGCGCGAAACCGACGCCGCGCGGGGTGAAGGTGTAGCGCGCGAACATCGCCCGCATCGCGGCCACGTCCGGCTCGCCGCGCAGCTGCGGGCGGACGAGGCGGTGCAGCGCCCGCGTGAGCACCCTGGCGCGCAGGCTCATGCCCCGCGCCCCGTCAACGCTCGCGCGGGGTCGGCCGCCAGCCCGGCGGCGCCAGCTCGAAGCCGGCGAAGCGGAAGCCCGGCGCGACGGTGCAACCGACCAGCGTCCAGGCGCCGAGGCTCGTCGCGGTCTGCCAGTGGCCCTCGGGCACGGCGAGCTGCGGGCGCTGCCCGGCGGCGAGGTCGGGGCCGAGGTGGTGGGCCGCGGCGTCGTGCCCGTTGGGGCTCAGCGTGAGCACGAGCGGCGCGCCGGCGTACCAGTGCCAGATCTCGACGGCGTCGACGCGGTGCCATTCCGCCACCTCGCCGACGTCGAGCAGGTAGTAGATCGCGCTCGATGCGGCGCGCCCGTCATGCTCCGCGACGTCGCGGAAGGTTTCGCGGTACCACCCGCCCTCCGGGTGCGGTTCGAGCTGGAGGCGCCTGATGATCTCGGCAGCGGTCATGCCGGCGACCCCATGTGTGCGTGGACGGGAGCGGAAACGGTGCGCGACGCGCGGCGGAGGGGACGGCGGCGGCCCGCGCTCAGCCCAGCCCGAACCACAGCGTCGCGAAGATCAGGAACGAGGAATAGCCGACGACGTCGGTGACCGTGGTGACGAAGGCCGAGGAGGAGACCGCCGGGTCGATGTCGAACCATTCGAGCGCGAGCGGCACCAGGATGCCGCCGAGCGCGCCGGCGACGAGGTTGGTCAGCATGGCGCCGGCGATCACAACGCCGAGGCCGCCCTGGTGGAACCACAGATAGGCCCCGACGCCCGTGATGAGGCCGAAGGCGACGCCGTTGAGGGCGCCGACGACCAGCTCGCGCCCGATCACCCGCGCCGCGTTGGCGCGCGACAGTTCCCGCGTCGCCAGCGCCCGGATCACCACCGTCATGGTCTGGGTGGCGCCGTTGCCGCCCTGGCTCGCCACGATGGGGGCGAGCACGGCCAGCGCCACCATCTTCTGGAGCTGGCCCTCGAAGGCGCCGAGCACGGCCGAGGCGACGAAGGCGGTGACCAGGTTGACGAGCAGCCACAGGAAGCGGCTGCGGGCGATCGGCCAGACCCGGTCGGAGAGTTCCTCGTCGGCCGACACGCCGCCGAGCGCCTTGATCTCGCCGTCGGCCTCCTCGCGGATGACGTCGAGCACGTCGTCCACCGTGATGACGCCGAGCAGGCGCTCGGCCTCGTCGACCACCGGGGCGGAGACGAGGTTGTAGCGCTCGAACAGGTTGGCGATGTCCTCGGCGTCGTCCTGCACGGCGACGCGGCGGCGGTCGGTGCGCATGTGGTCGCTGAGCCGGGCGGAGGGCGCGAGCCGCATCAGCGCGTCGAGGAACACGTTGCCGACGAGGCGGTGGCCGGGGTCGACCACGAACACCTCGTAGAAGTGGTCGGGCAGCGCGTCGGCGTCGGCGTCGCGCAGCATGTCGATCGCCTGCCCCGCCGTCCAGAAGGGCGGCACGGTGACGACCGCCGTCTGCATCAGGCGCCCGGCCGAGCGCTCGGGGAAGTCGAGCGAGCGCTTGAGGGCGGCGCGGTCGATCGCCGGAAGCGCGGCAAGGATCTCCTGGCGGTCGCGGTCGTCGAGGTCCTCGAGGAGGGCGACGGCGTCGTCGGATTCGAGGTTCTGGACGTAGCGGGCGACGGCGGCGGCGGGCAGTTCCTCGATGAGCTCGTCGCGGATGGCGTCGTCGACCTCCGTCAGCGCGGAAAAGTCGAACTCGCTGCCGAGCAGGAAGATGAGCCGGGCGCGGGCTGCGGACGGGATCGCCTCGATGAGCTGGCCGAGGTCGGCCTCGTGGAGGTCGCACACCAGGGCGACGAGGGCGGCGCGGTCGCGCCCGGCGATGGCGGCCTCGACGCCCTGGACGAGGGCCGGGCGCAGCCGACCCTCCCCGTCGCGCGGGTCCGCCCCGCCGGACGCACGCGTTTGCGAGCGCTGGTCGTCGTCCGGGCGGTGCTGGACGTCGCTCATGGGCAGATCCGGCGGCGCCCGCGTCGGCACCCTGGCAGGGTTGGGGCTGGAACGAGGTTGGGGCTGGGCGGCTCGCGCCGCGGAACCCGGGCACGAGACCGCTCCGGTCATAGGTCGCCGGGCGGCGCGAGGCAACGCCCAAGCCGCCGCAGCCGAGCCTCGCTTCGGTGCGACGCCAGCCGCACCGGGCGACGGGGTGCAAAGGCTGGTGCGGCCAAGAGGACTCGAACCTCCACCGGTCTCCCGACTAGCACCTCAAGCTAGCGCGTCTACCAATTCCGCCATGGCCGCGTGCCTCGGGCAGGGGTGAACCATGCCGCCGGCGCCGGGTGACCTAGCAGACCGGCCAGGGGCTGACAAGCGCGCAGCCGCCGCGATCGCGGCGCGGGGTGCCCGTGCCGCAGGATTTCGCCGCACCCGCAGTTTCCCGCGAACGTTGTCCGCACTGGCTCGTTGGCGGGCGCGATCGGAGGGGTCGCAAGGGAGCATGACGTGAGCCGAAGCGAGCCGCAGGCCAGCACACCGCAGGTCAAGGAGGGCCAGCCCTATCCCCGCGGCCCGCATTGGGACGGCGCGGGCACCAACTTCGCGCTGTTCTCCGCCAACGCCACCAAGGTCGAACTGTGCCTGTTCGACGCCGACGGCGTGACCGAGACCGCCCGCGTCGAGCTGCCGGAATACACCAACCAGGTGTTCCACGGCTACGTGCCGGGGGTCGGGCCGGGGCAATACTACGGCTACCGCGTCCACGGCCCCTACGAGCCCGAACGCGGCCACCGCTTCAACCCGAACAAGCTGCTGCTCGACCCCTACGCCCGCGCCCATGCCGGCGAGCTGACCTGGAACCCGGCGCTGTTCGGCTACCAGATGGAGTCGGGCGACGACACCACCTATGACGAGCGCGACTCCGCCCCCTTCATGCCGAAATGCGTGGTGGTGGACCAGGACTTCGACTGGCGCGGCGAGCCGGCGGAGAAGCGCGTGCCGTGGGACCGCACGATCGTCTACGAAACCCACGTCAAGGGGTTCACCAAGCTCAACGCGGCGATACCGGAGAAGCTGCGCGGCACCTATGCCGGGCTCGGGCAGAAGCCGGTCGTCGACTACGTCAAGGCGCTCGGCGTCACCTCCGTCGAGCTGCTGCCGATCCACACCTTCGTGCAGGACGACAACCTCGTCGACAAGGGCCTCGCGAACTACTGGGGCTACAACTCGATCGGCTTCTTCGCCCCCTCGCCGCGCTACGCGAGCGACGTGCCGAACTCGCTGCGCGAGTTCAAGGAGATGGTGGCGCGCTACCACGAGGCCGGGTTGGAGATCATCCTCGACGTCGTCTACAACCACACCGCGGAGGGCAACGAGAAGGGCCCGACCCTGTCCTTCAAGGGCATCGACAACGCCAGCTACTACCGGCTGCTGCCCGACCAGCCGCGGTACTACATCAACGACACCGGCACGGGGAACACGCTGAACCTCAGCCACGGCCGGGTGATCCAGATGGTCACCGACTCGCTCCGCTACTGGGTCGAGGAGATGCACATCGACGGCTTCCGCTTCGACCTCGGCACCATCCTGGCGCGCGAGCCCAACGGCTTCGACAACCAGTCCGGCTTCCTCAAGGCGGTGGGGCAGGACCCGGTGCTGGGCAGCGTGAAGCTCATCGCGGAACCCTGGGACATCGGTCCCGGCGGCTACCAGGTCGGCTCCTTCCCGCCGGGCTGGGCGGAGTGGACGGACAAGTTCCGCGACGACGTGCGCGACTTCTGGCGCGGCAAGTCCAGCGCCGCCACGCTCGCCGCACGCCTCAGCGCCTCGGCGGAGTCCTTCAACCATGGCGGACGCCGCGCCTGGGCCTGCGTGAACTTCGTCACCGCCCATGACGGCTTCACGTTGAACGACGTCGTCACCTACGACGAGAAGCACAACGAGGCCAACGGCGAGGACAACCGCGACGGCAACTCCGACAACCGCTCCTGGAACTGCGGCGTCGAGGGGCCGAGCGACGATCCCGCGATCAACGAGCTGCGCGCGCGCCAGATCCGCAACATGCTGACGACGCTGATCTTCTCGCAGGGCACGCCGATGCTGCTCGCCGGCGACGAGTTCGGCCGCACCCAGGGCGGCAACAACAACGCGTATTGCCAGGACTCCGAGATCTCCTGGCTGCACTGGGATCTGGAAGAAAAGGGCGAAGCGCTCGTCGCCTTCACCCGCAAGCTCATCGCGCTGCGGCACAAGCATTCCATCCTGCGCCACAGCCGCTTCCTCAGCGGCGCCCGCAACGAGGACACCGACACAAAGGAGCTCAGCTGGATCGCCACCGGCGGCCACGAGATGGGGGCCGAGGAGTGGGGCGACGCCAACACCCACTGCTTCGGCATGCTCATCGACGGGCGCGCGCAAACGACCGGCGTCAAGAAACGCGGCTCGGACGCCACGGTGCTGCTGGTGTTCAACGGCTGGCACGACCTCGTCGGCTTCACCCTGCCCGAGCCGCCGGACGGCACGGCCTGGAGCCTGCTCGTCGACACCAACCAGCCGGCGCTCGACGGCGGCCCGCGCTTCGCCCCCGGCGACCGCTACGACGTTACCGGGCGCTCCGTGCTGCTGTTCCTGATGGAAAAGCAGTGAGCGCCGCCGCGTGGGCCGCGCGATGAGCTGGACCCCCAAGCCG
>CAXTFM010000178.1:0-6728 GCA_964243435.1 uncultured Beijerinckiaceae bacterium | reverse complement strand
ACCCCCAACCAGACCGTTATGAGCGGCCGGCTCTAACCATTGAGCTACCGGCCCGGCATGCGCCGACGGGCGTACCGGTGGTCGCGGCATTAAACCGGTTTCGCCCTTGCTTGCAATCCTGCCGCGTCCCGCGCCGGCGCCCGGTCGATGCCCGTCTCGGTGAGCGATTCTGCCGGCAGCGTGCCACGCAGCGCCCAGGCGGCCTGCCGCCGCTCCGGCGCATCGGGAACGAAGCTCAGCAGGGCGGCGACGATTGTGAATGCGACGGCGCTTCCCACCGCCGCGCTGGCGCTCGGGGCGTGGCCAAGCCGCGCCCCGAGCCGCAGATGTATGCCGGCCATCTTCACCCCCGGATGACGTCGCCGACCATGGAACGCCGCCGATGAACGCGGGCTTGCCGCCTTCGCAGCAAGCGGCACCCGTCCCAAGCTTCCCGCCACCATGGTTGCCGCCGCCTTGACGCCCCGCTGACCGCTACGCCGCCTTGCGCTTCGGCGCGATCAGCTTGCGGTTGATCATGGCCTCCGCGATCTGCACGGCGTTGAGCGCGGCACCCTTGCGCAGGTTGTCGGCCACGCACCACAGCACGAGGCCGTTGTCGACGGTCGGGTCGTCGCGGATGCGCGAGATATAGGTCGCGTCCTCGCCCGCCGCCTCGTGAGGCGTGACGTAGCCGCCCGTCTCGCGCTTGTCGATGACCAGGCAGCCCGGCGCCTCGCGCAGGATGTCGCGCGCCTCGTCGGCCGAAATCGGGTTGGCGAACTCGATGTTGACCGCCTCCGAATGGCCGATGAAGACGGGCACGCGCACGCAGGTCGCGGTGAGCTTGATCTTGGGATCGAGGATCTTCTTGGTCTCGACCACCATCTTCCATTCTTCCTTGGTGTAGCCGTCCTCCATGAACACGTCGATCTCGGGGATCACGTTGAAGGCGATCCGCTTCGGGAACTTCGCGGTCTGCACGGGGTCGGACACGAACACGGCGCGCGTTTGCGCGAACAGCTCGTCCATCGCCTCCTTGCCGGCGCCCGACACCGACTGGTAGGTCGACACCACGACGCGGGTGATGGTGGCGTGGTCGTGCAGCGGCTTCAGGGCGACGACGAGTTGCGCGGTCGAACAGTTCGGGTTGGCAACGATGCCCTTGCGGCTGAAGCCGTCGAGCGCGTGGGCGTTCACCTCCGGCACCACCAGGGGCACGTCGGGGTCCATCCGCCACGTCGAGGAGTTGTCGATCACCACCGCGCCCTGCGCGGCGATCCTGGGCGACCAGTCCTTCGACACGGCGCCGCCGGCCGACATCAGGCAGATGTCCGTGCCGGTGAAATCGTAGGTTTCGAGCGCCTTGCAGGTCAGCGTCTTGTCGCCGAACGACACCGCGGTGTGAAGCGAGCGCGACGAGGCCAGCGCGACGACCTCGTCGGCGGGGAAGCGACGCTCGGCCAGGATATCGAGTATTTCGCGGCCCACATTGCCCGTGGCACCGACGACGGCGACCTTGAAACCCATCTTGGCGTTGCTCCAGTTCAAGATCGTTGCGGTTGGCGTGGCCGCGGCGGCGCGCTGCCGATGAGGTCGGTGCCGCCGCGCTTGCCCAACCGCGCTTGCCCGTACGAATCAGTCGCCTGCAAACGGCACAGGGCTCATTCGGGCGGTTGATGCAAGCGCATCCTCATCTGCCCGGCACACCGGGCCCAGGCCGCGGCACGGCTGCCACAGGTGCGCACCATCGTTATCGCATTAAGGTTTATCTGCGACAAGGGCGTATGGCTGAACTAAGCCTCGACTGAACGAAAGCTCGGCGTGGCACGTTGTGCAAGCAATCGAGAGGGGAATCGAGATGAACAAGACCCTGATGTCTCTGTTGCTGGCCGGACTGGCCGTATCGGCCGTCACGACTGATGCGTTGGCGCAGAAGCGCCGGCGTGCGCCGAGCCTGCCGCCTGCGCAGACGCTGGACGGCGAGGCGATCCCGCTGACGGTCAACCGGCGCAGCTGGCTCGACCCCGGCAACGCGGTGAGCACGACCCAGAACTCCGGCCCGAGCTACATCGCCAGCAACACCATTTTCAACAAGACCCAGGACCGCATCTTCGCGCCCGACGGGTTCGGCAACGACGTGATTCAAGGCCAGCCCTACGTGCCCGGTCGCACGCAGCCGGTCGTCGAGTTCTCCAGCCTGCCGAACGGCAGCACGGTCGTTGACAACGTCCTGCTACCGCAGAACTTTTATCTGAACCCGACGCCGGACGTGCCGCCAGGTATCGGGCGTCCCACGCCGTAAGCCAATGCGTTACGGACGCTTCGTTTAAAGCCAAGAAGGGCGCGTTTCTAACGCGCTCTTCTTGGCTTTATTGGTCGTGCAAGGAGTGCAAGTCCTCCCTGTGTTCTTGTCGATTTGGAACGCAGGAGCCCCCATTTACTTGCCTGTACTCACCGCGTCGTTTGAGGGGCAAAGGTGAGCAAAGTTCAACCTGCGCCGCCATCGACCTCTTCGCCCGATCGATGTGCGCTGCTTGGCAGGGCGCCCGATCCCGGCGTCGCGTCCTCGTTGATCAGGTGCTCGGCAGCATGGGCGCCCGCCGCTGGCGCATGCGGATGAGGTGACGGCGCGCGATTCCCTTCCGCCTCAATGCGTTTTTCGCCGGTGCGGACGCGCCGCTCCGGTGCCTTCTCGTCGTCGCTGTTGGTCATGTCGGTCTCCGCGCCATTTCAGTCGTTACCGACGCGCGCCGCCTGAAGTGAGCGGCTGCTTCCACGAAAACCATGGATCAAACGCAATGGGTTGGAGGCACGCGTAGTCCAAAGCTGTCGTATGTGGCGGATGATCAGCGGGCGCCGACCGCCCGCCGCGCCGGATGCGCGGCAATCTCGCTCGCCATCAGCTCGTAGGTCGTTTGCAGCATCTCGATGGTACCGCGCGCCGCGCGCAGAACGTTGTTGCTGACCCTTGGACGAACCGCAGCCAACGTCCAGTTTGTGCCATCGCCGAACATTTCGCGTGGCTGTATCAGGATCTCGTTGACGTGCTCGAAGCCGGGACAGGCCTTCAAGGACTTGAGGCAGATCCCTTGAAGCTCGGCATTGGAGCAAACCGCTCGAGTCATGCGTTTTCCCTTATGAGATTCAGATTGCTGGAAGTAGCGATGAGCAACGCCATCAGCCGCGGCTCGTCGCCCAACCGGCGAGGTAGCCGAGCGCTCCGGCGAGGAGCAGCGCCTCGATGGGCTGCTTGACGATGCGGCGGGCGACGCTGTCGCTCCCCTCGGCATAGGCGCGCCGCCCGGAGCGGTAGGCGTCGGAGGCGCTGTCCGGCAAACGGCCGGACAGGTCCTGAATGGTCTCTCTGGCGCGGTTGAGAACACCGCCGGCCTGGTCGGCCGCTCCCTGCGCGTCATGCATCACGTGAGACGTTTCCGCAGCGGCCTTATCCTTGGCGGCGTACACGGAGGACTTCGCCTTTTTGGATGCCGCGTCCACCGCCGCGTCGATATCGTCGGAACTCATCGCATCACCTTTTCGGCACGCACCACTCGCCGGACATCGTAGCGGCACCGCATGATCAAAACGTCCGCAACAATCATCTGTTCCCCGCCGTCCCTTGCGCTAAAAGGGCGCCGACCGCTTCCTACCACACCGAGCGCAGCGCCCGATGCTCACCTTTTACGGATCGACCACTATCGGCCCGATCGATTCTGCCGACGGCGAGGTGCCGGACGCCGCGAACTGGATCGACGCGATGGCGCCCACGGCTGACGAGCGGCGCTTGATGGAGCGGGCGATGCGGGCACGCGTCCCCTCCCTGGAGGACCTGTCGGAGGTCGAATCGTCGTCGCGACTGTCCTCCGAGGGCTCGACCTTCTTCATGAGCCTTCCGGCGACGGTGCGCGACGGGTCGAACTTCCCGCAAACGACGCCGATCGGCTTCGTGCTCAACGGTGACCGGCTCGCCACCGTGCGCTTCGCCCGCCTCCCCTCCTTCGAGCACATGGTGCGCGACGTCTGCTCGAAAGGCCAACTCGGCGAGGGCGGGCTCGGCGCCCTGGTGTCCCTGCTCGAAATGATCGTGGACCAGGTCGCCGACGTGCTGGAACGCATCGGCGGCGAACTCGACGCCATGTCGCACCAGGTGTTCACGACGGGGCTCGCCCCCGGCGCCGACCGCAAGCCGCGGCACGGCAACAAGGTGCTCGCCGACATGCTCGGCACGGTGGGCCGCAACGGCGAGTTCATTTCCAAGGTCAGCGAAAGCCTGCTCGGCCTCAGCCGCATCGGCCCGTTCCTCGACAGCAAGGCGCGCAGCCTGATCACGCCGGAACTGCACGCCCGGCTCGACACCGTTCATCGGGACGCCGAGTCGCTGCGCGAATACGACGAGCACCTGTCCAGCCGCACGCAGTTCCTGCTCGACACGCTGCTCGGCCTCGCCAACATCGAGCAGAACAACGTGTTCCGCGTCCTCACGGTGGTGTCGGTGATCGGCATTCCACCGACCTTCTTCGCCTCGCTCTACGGCATGAACTTCAAGAACATGCCGGAGCTGAACTGGACCTACGGCTATCCCTTCGGCCTCACCCTGATCCTTCTCAGCGGCCTGCTTCCGGCCATCTGGTTCAAGGTGAAGGGCTGGTGGTAGCGCGCCGCGACCCACCCCACATGCGGCAGCGTTCCCCGACCGCGCAAGGATCGAAGGCGTGCCCGAGCTTCCCGAGGTCGAAACCGTCCGGCGCGGCCTCGCGCCCGTCGTCGTCGGTGCGACGATCGCGGCGGTCGAACAGCGCCGCCCCGACCTGCGCTTCCCGTTTCCCGCCGACTTCGCCGACCGGCTCGCCGGCCGACGCATCGAGGCGCTGGAGCGCCGCGCCAAGTACCTGCGCGCGCATCTCGACGACGGCACCGTGCTCGTCATGCATCTCGGCATGTCCGGCTCGTTCCGCATCGAGACGGCGGACGCCGTCGACCTGCCCGGCGGTTTCCACCATCCCCGCTCGACGCGGGCGAACCACGATCACGTCGAACTCACCCTCTCGACCGGCGTCCGCATCGTGTACAACGACCCGCGCCGCTTCGGCTTCATGCTGCTCGTCGCCGGCCGCGAGCTCGGCACCCACCCCCTCTTCGCCGGTCTTGGGATCGAGCCGCTCGACGACGGCTTCGACGGCGCCGCGCTGGCGCGCCTCCTCGCCGGGCGATCGACGCCGCTGAAGGCGGCGCTGCTCGACCAGAGGCTGATCGCCGGTCTCGGCAACATCTACGTGTGCGAGGCGCTGCACCGCGCCGGCCTGTCGCCGCGCCGCGCCGCCGGCACGCTGGTGCGCCGCGACGGTGCGCCGACCGCACGGGCGAACAGGCTCGCCGCGACGATCCGCGACGTCCTCACCGAAGCGGTTGCCGCCGGCGGCTCCTCGCTGCGCGACCACCGCCAAACGGACGGCACGCTCGGCTACTTCCAGCACAGCTTCCGCGTGTACGACCGCCTCGACCATCCCTGCCCGAGCGCGACGTGCGCCGGCACCGTCGCGCGCATCGTGCAGAACGGCCGCTCGACCTTCTTCTGTTCCACCTGCCAGCGGTGAGGCGCGCCGGGCACGTGGGGATCGATCCCGCCTGCCGCGCATTCGCGTCACAGGTGCCGAGCGTGGCAGCGACAAGGAGATGCGGGAATGTCTGACAACCCGAACGTCGGGCCGGGTCCGGTCGAGGGCGAGCCGAACACGGTGCGCGAGAAGACCTACAAACCGGCCAACCCGCCGGCCGCCGTCACCGCCGAGCAGCAGAAGATGCCGGAGAAGGCCGCGCAGGACAAGGTCGAGGCGGAGATGGGCGACGCCGTCGACGCGGTGAAGAAGCGCCTATAGGCCGGCGGACGGGGGCGGACGGGGGCGCAGCAGGACCGGGCGGATGCCGAGTTCGACCACGGTCCACAGCACCGCCGCGCCCAGCGCCGCATCGAGCCCCGCCACGTACCAGACGGCGACCACGTCCGGTGTCTGCGCCCGCAGGAAATGCGCCGAGGCGGCGAGCAGCGTCAGCAGCGGCACCAGCCCGGCGAGCGCGGCCGGGGCGCCAAGCGCGCGGAACCGCTTCATGCTCAGCATGACGTAGCAGACCGCGATGACGAGCACGGCGAAGCTGTAGGCGACGAGGTAGGCGAAGGCGACCACCACCATCGGCACGAAGAACGGGCTCGTTGCCAGGTCGTGGTGCGTGTAGGGCCGCAGAGCGAACCACACCGCGGTCAGCGCGGCGAGCAGGGCGACGAGCCAGCCGGCATGGAGGCGCCACGTCGCAGCGCCCACCGTGCCGAACTCGTTGCGGAACAGGAAACGCGCCCGCGCGGCGAGCGGGGACGCCGGCTCCGCCGCCACCGTCACAACCGGAGGAGGTCGTTGATCGCGGTCTTTTCCCGCGTGCGCGCATCCACCGTCTTCACGATCACGGCGCAGTAGGTCGAGGGACCGGGCGCGCCGTCGGGCAGCGGGCGCCCCGGCAGGTTGCCGGACACGACGACGGAATAGGGCGGCACATGGCCCTGGTGGATGCGGCCGGTGTCGCGGTCGACGATCTTGGTCGAGGCGGAGATGAAGGTGCCCATCGCGAGCACCGCCCCACGCCCGACCACCACGCCCTCCACCACCTCGGAACGCGCGCCGATGAAGCAATCGTCCTCGACGATGGTCGGGTTGGCCTGCAGCGGCTCCAGCACGCCGCCGATGCCGACGCCGCCC
>CAXTFM010000177.1:4027-6927 GCA_964243435.1 uncultured Beijerinckiaceae bacterium | reverse complement strand
TCGAGGTCTTCGTCGGGCGCCTGCGCCGCAAGCTCGGCGTCGACATCATCCAGACCATGCGCGGGCTCGGCTACCTCGTCACCGCCTCCGCCCCGGCCGATGGCGGGACGGCCGCCGTGCCGGTGAAGCCCACCCGGCCCGCCGCCCGCTGACGCCGCCGGGCGCCATGCCGGGCGGCAACCGGTGGGGCGGCAGGCTGTGGAACGGCGTGCTGTGGGGCGATCCGCGCCGGCGTTCCATCGCGACGCGCCTGTTCATCTCCTCGGGCGTGCTCAGCGTCGCCATCCTGCTCGCCGCCGGGCTGATCCTTACCGCCGTCTACCGCACCACCACGGAAGCCGGCTTCGACGAGCGCCTCGGCGTCTACCTCCGCGCGCTCGTCGCCGACCTCGCCGCCGATCATCCCGACGACAAGCCGACCGAGATCAGCCTGTCCGATCCGCAGTTCGAGCTCACCCTGTCCGGCTGGTACTGGCAGGTGACCCGCCTCGACGGGCCGAAGCCGGAAACCCGCGCGTCGCGTTCGCTTTTCGCCGCACGGCTTCCCCGCCTCGCCGATGCCGGCGTGCCGGCGGAGGTGGGCGGCGCGCGCAGCGGATACGCCAAGGGACCGGACGACAAGTCGCTGCGCGTCATCGAGCGCGTGATCGACACCGGCGACAACGGGATCTTCCTCGTCCAGGTCGCCGCCACGACGGACGAGATCGACGCGCAGATGGGACGCTTCGCGTCCGACCTCACCCTCACCTTCGCGACGCTGGCGGCCCTGCTCGTCGCCTCCTCGGCGCTGCAACTGCGCTACGGCCTGCGTCCGTTGCGCCGCCTCCAGGACGGGGTGTCGGCGATCCGGCGCGGCGAAACGGAGAAGATCGACGGCGTCTTCCCCGTCGACCTCGCGCCGCTGGCGAGCGAACTGAACCTGATGATCTCGGCCAATCGCGACGTCGTCGAGCGGGCGCGCACCCAGGTCGGCAACCTCGCTCACGCGTTGAAAACGCCGCTCAGCGTCATCATCAACGAAGCGGAGGCCGACGAGGCGCCTTTCGCCGCCAAGGTCGGCGAACAAGCCATGGTGATGCGCGACCAGGTTGCTTACTATCTGGAGCGCGCGCGCGCGGCGGTGGCGGCGCGCAAGATCGGCAGCGCGACCGAGGTGATGCCCGTGGTCCGCGGACTGGTGCGGACCTTCGAGAAGATCTACCGCGAACGCAACCTGACCTTCGTGGAAGACGGCGCCGACGGCATCCGCTTCGGCGGCGAGCGCCAGGACCTCGAGGAGATGATCGGCAACCTCGTGGACAATGCCGGAAAATGGGCGGCGAGCGCCGTCACCATCGGCATCGGCGCGGAGTTCCGCGATGCCGCGACCGAGCGCTCCTTCTTCCGCATCACCATCGACGACGACGGGCCGGGCCTCGCCCCCGAGCAGCGCGT
Organism: uncultured Beijerinckiaceae bacterium; assembly: GCA_964243435.1. Classification (GTDB taxonomy): domain Bacteria; phylum Pseudomonadota; class Alphaproteobacteria; order Rhizobiales; family Beijerinckiaceae; genus RH-AL1. Next base: position 5,493 of record CAXTFM010000177.1, on the reverse strand, counting down.
CACGGCGATGCGGCGCGGCGAGCGGCTCGACGAATCGAAGCCGGGTTCGGGGCTCGGCCTGTCCATCGTGGACGAACTCGCCGAACTGTACGGCGGCCTGTTCACCCTGGACGTCAGCCCCGCCGCCGGCCTGCGGGCGGAACTGACGCTCCCCGCCTCATGATCGGGTGCCCCGTACGCGTTGCACCCCGTCCCAATTAGGTCTAGGCCCAATCATGAACGGAGCCGCCTGGATCGCCCACGTCGAAGCTGCCTGCCGAGACCGCGGCCTGCAGATGACGGCGCTGCGGCGTGATGTGACGGCCATCCTCGCCAACGCCGACCAGCCGCTCGGCGCCTATGCCGTGATCCAGAAGCTGTCCGACGCGCAACACCGCGCCGTGGCGCCGCCGACCGTCTACCGCACCCTCGACTTCCTGGTGGAGAACGGCTTCGTCGTGAAGATCGAAAGCCGACAGGCCTTCGTCAGGTGCGACCACGACCACGACCACGACCGGCACGGTTTGCTGTTCTCCTGCGCGAAATGCGGGCGTGCCCAGGAGGTCGAGTCGGACGGCGTCGAGCGGGAAGTCGCCGCGCTGGCGATGCGGCTCGCCTTCAGCATCGACCGCAAGGTGCTGGAGATCGAAGGCGTGTGCGGCAGCTGCCACGCCGAGGGGCACGCGGCGGCCGGTCGTTCCCCTTGAGCATCGGCTTCATGCCGCCGCTCCCTCGAACCGACCGCTGTCATGGCCAAGCGGCGGCTTCCAAGCCGGCGGTGCTGGCGCTAGAAGGACGCGAGCGCCGGTTGCGGCGCCAAAGGTGGGCGTCGGGTTCACGCCGGCGCATGGCAGGATGCTCTGGGTCGTTTTCGCCCTTTTCACCGGACTTGCCGTCTTCGCCGTGCTGTGGCCGCTGTCGCGGACGCCGGCGTCGGACGACCCGCGCGCCATCGATGTCGCCTTCTACCGCGCGCAGACCGCCGAGATTGAGCGCGACGCGGCTCGCGGCATGATCGGCGCGGCGGAAGCCGACACCGCCCGCACCGAGGCGGCACGGCGCCTCGTCGCGGCGAGCCGCCAGGCGCCGGCCGGCCTCGACGCCACCTCGCGCTGGGCGCCCCGCGCCGTCGCGCTGGGATCGCTCGTCTTCGTGCCCGCGCTCGCGCTCGCGCTTTACCTCCGCATCGGCGCGCCGAACCTGCCCGACGATCCGTTGGAGGCGCGCCTCAACGGCGACCCCGCGAAGATGGACATGGCCACGGTCGTCGCGCGCGTCGAGCGCAACGTGGCGCGCAACCCCGATGACGGACGGGGCTGGTCGCTGCTCGCGCGTCTTTACGCCCGCCTCGGGCGCACGGACGACGCCCTGGCCGCCTACAGGAACGAGATCCGCATCCTCGGACCGAACGAGGAGCGCTTGTCCGGGCTCGCCGAGGCGGAAACGACGGTGAATGGCGGCGTCGTCGGCACCGAAGCGCGGCAAGG
>CAXTFM010000177.1:0-3927 GCA_964243435.1 uncultured Beijerinckiaceae bacterium | reverse complement strand
GGCGGCGACATCGATGGCTGGCTGCGCCTCGTGCGTGCCTACCGCGTGCTCGGCGAGAACGACAAGGCGAGGCTCGCGCTGGCCGACGCGCATCGCAACTTCGCGGCGGACGCCGGTGCGGCGCAGCGGCTCGACGCCCTCGCCCGCGAACTCGGATTGCAGGGCTGAGGAAATCATGACGCGCAGGAAACGGCGGCTCGTCACCATCGGCCTCGCGCTCGGCGTGTTCGGCACCGCCGTCGGCATCTCGCTCTACGCCCTGCGCGACTCCATCGTGTTCTTTTACGGCCCGAGCGAGTACGCGGCGAAGGCGCCGGCGCCCGGCACGCGGCTGCGCATCGGCGGCCTCGTGGAAACCGGCTCGTTCACCCGCGACGCCGATCGCACCGTGCGCTTCGCCGTCACCGACACCAAGGCGGACGTGCACGTGGTTTATGTCGGACTGCTGCCCGACCTGTTTCGCGAAGGGCAGGGCGCGGTGGTCGAGGGCACGGTCGAGCCGGGCGGTCTGTTTCGGGCGGACAGCGTGCTGGCCAAGCACGACGAGCGCTACATGCCGCGCGAGGTCGCCGACGCCCTGCGGAAGCAGGGCGTGTGGAACGAGGGCGCGGCCGCGCCACCGCCGGCCGTCGCACCGGCGGCGCGCTTCCCGTCCGACGACAAGCGTGCGAGCGCCGAGCCGTGACCCCGCGAGGAGCCTGCCCGTGATCGTCGAAACCGGCCACTTCGCCCTCGTGCTGGCGCTGGCGCTGGCTTTGGTCAACGCGGTGGTACCGCTCGTCGGCCACGTCACGCGTGACGGCCGCCTCGTCGCCGTGGCGGCGCCGGTGGCGCTCGCCGGCTTCGGCTTCGTCGCCTACGCCTTCGCCGCGCTGACCTATGCCCACGTCGTGTCCGACTTTTCGCTCGTCAACGTGATCGAGAACTCCGCCTCGACCAAGCCGCTGATCTACAAGATCACCGGGGTGTGGGGGAACCACGAGGGCTCGATGCTCCTGTGGGTGCTGATCCTCGCCGTGTTCGCCGCAGCTGTGGCGGTCGCCGCGCGCGGCATGCCCGCCGACCTGCGCGCGCTGGTCCTTTGCGTGCAGAGCTGGATCGCGGCAGCGTTCCTGCTCTTCATCCTGCTGACGTCCGACCCCTTCAGCCGTACGATCCTGCCGCCGATCGAGGGGCAGGACCTCAATCCGCTGCTCCAGGACCCTGGGCTCGCGATCCACCCGCCGCTGCTTTACCTCGGCTATGTCGGCTTCTCCATGACCTTCTCCTTCGCCGCCGCCGCGCTGATCGCCGGCCGCGTCGATGCCGCCTGGGCGCGCTTCGTCCGCCCCTGGACGCTGATCGCCTGGGTCTTTCTCACGCTCGGCATCGCGATGGGGTCGTACTGGGCGTACTACACGCTGGGCTGGGGCGGCTTCTGGTTCTGGGACCCGGTGGAGAACGCCTCGCTGATGCCATGGCTCGCCGGCACCGCGCTGCTGCACTCGGCCGTGGTGATGGAGAAGCGCGAAGCCCTGAAGGTGTGGACGGTGTTCCTTGCCATCCTCGCCTTCTCGCTTTCGCTTGTCGGTACCTTTCTGGTGCGCTCGGGCGTTCTCACCTCCGTGCACGCCTTCGCCAACGACCCCAGGCGCGGCTTCTTCATCCTGGTCATCCTGATCGGCTTCATCGGCGGTTCGCTGGCGCTGTTCGCGTGGCGCGGCGGCCTGCTGCGCCAGGGCGGTCTGTTCGCGCCCGTGTCGCGGGAGGGGGCGCTCGTCGTCAACAACCTGCTGCTCACTGCCGCCTGCGCGACCGTGCTGACCGGCACGATCTACCCGCTCGCCCTTGAAGCCCTCACGGGACAGAAGATCTCCGTCGGTGCCCCTTTCTTCAACGCCACCTTCGTGCCGCTCGCCGTGCCGCTCTTCGCCGTGATGCCGATCGGGTCGACGCTGGCCTGGAAGCGCGGTGACCTGCTCGGCGCGGCGCAGCGCCTCACCGTTGCGCTGCTGGCGGGCGTCGCCGGGCTGCTCTGCTTCGCCGCCGTCGAGGGCGCCCCCGTGCTGTCCTACTGCCTCGCCGGACTGGCGATCTTCGTGATCGTCGGCTCGCTGGCCGATCTTGCACGGCGGCTGTTCGCCGGCGGCCTCGCCGATGCGTGGGCGCGCGCCGTCGCCCTGCCGCGCTCGGCCTATGGCACGGCGCTCGCCCATGCCGGCCTCGGCGTCACCCTGCTCGGCCTTGCCGCCACGGGATGGGGGCAGGAGCACATCCTCGCGATGAAGCCGGGAGACGTCGCGGCCGTCGGCCCCTACGAGGTGCATCTCGATGCCGTGACGCGGGAGAACGGGCCGAACTACACCGCGTCGGTGGCCCGCACGGTGCTGCGGCGCGGTGGCGTCGTGGTGGCGACGGTGGAACCGGCGTCGCGCTTCTACCCCGTCCGCAAGATGGCGCGGGCGGAGGCTGGCATCGTCACGCTCGGGCTCGGGCAGTTCTACGCGTCCATCGCCGAGCCGACAGCCACGGGCAGCGTCGACGCAAGATTGTTCTGGAAGCCGCTCGTCACCCTGATCTGGATCGGTGCGCTGGTGATGGCGCTCGGCGGCGCCCTGTCGCTGTCCGACCGCCGGCTGCGCTTCGGCATCGCCGCCCGCGCCCGCCGCGCCCCGCCGCCCGCCATCGTGGCGGCGGCGCCGTGATCGGCATCCGCCTGCGCCTCCTCGCGGCCGCAGCCTTCCTCGTGTGCGCCGGCGGCGCGGCGGCGGTCGAGCCGGGCGAGATGCTGCGCGACCCCGCCCTCGAAGTGCGCGCCCGTGCCATTTCCTCGGGGCTGCGCTGCCTCGTGTGCCAGAACGAGTCGATCGATGACAGCCACGCCGAATTGGCCCGCGACATCCGCCTGCTGGTGCGCCAGCGCCTCGTCGCCGGCGCCGGCGACGCCGCCATCCGCGATTACCTCGTCGCCCGCTACGGCCAGTTCATCCTGCTCAGGCCACCGGTCGAGGGGGCGACGCTGCTGCTGTGGGGCATGCCGTTGCTCGTCCTCGCCGCCGGCGGCCTCGGCATCGCCCGCGCCTTCCGGCGACGCCGGGGCGCGACGGAGATGGCGCGGCCGCTCACGGAGGCCGAGCGAGTGCGCCTCGACGACCTCCTCGCCGACGTGCCACCCGCGCGGAACGCGTGACGTCGGGCCATCTTACGAATCTTTCATGCCACGGCCATGGAGGAGTAAGGCCCAAAGCACCATCTTCGCGCAGACGGATGATGTGTCCGAGCCGATCGCTTGATGGAGACTGGCATGAGTAAGTCCAACAGGTTCAAGGGCCGGACGGCGCGCGCGGCGCTGCTTGGCGCGGCCGGCGTCGTGGCATTGTCCGGCGCGCTGGCCGGCGGTTTTGCCGGGCCGCATTTCGCCTTCGCCGACGCGCAACCGGCCCAGGGCGACTCCAGCAACCGGGTGCTCACCGTCAATCCCGCGTCGTTTGCCGACGTCGTCGAGCACGTCCGCAGCGCCGTGGTATCCGTCAAGGTCAAGATGACCGACACGGGCGAGAACGCCGAGGATGGCGACGCGCCGCAGGCCCCGCAGTTGCAGCCCGGCGACCCACTTGAGCGCTTCTTCCGCCAGTTCGGCAACCGCGGCAACCAGTTCCACCCGCAGAAGCCGCGCACCACCCAGGCGCAGGGCTCCGGCTTCTTCATCACCGCAGACGGCTTCGTCGTCACCAACAACCACGTCGTCGAGCACGCGACGGAGGTGACGCTGGTCACCGACGACGGCACCAACCTGCCCGCCAAGGTGATCGGCACGGACAAGAAAACCGACCTCGCCCTGCTCAAGGTGACTAAGCCCGGCACCTACCCCTTCGTGCCGTGGACGTCCAAGGCGCCGCGCGTCGGCGACTGGGTGATCGCGGTGGGCAACCCCTTCGGCCTCGGCGG
>CAXTFM010000176.1:0-6970 GCA_964243435.1 uncultured Beijerinckiaceae bacterium | reverse complement strand
AAGGCGGCGCAGGCGCATCTATAGGCATGCTGGTCCTTGGTGGGCAGATCGATCACAATTGGAACCGTCATGGCCGTGATATCAGCCGGGTCCGCCGGAATACCAATGGTGAACCGATCAAGCTCCGAATCGTGCCCAGCCCGGCGGTGATCCGCGAACAGCGTGGCGTGCGAGGTCACGAAGTAGAAACGCGGGCGAGCTTTGACGCGGGGTGGCGCCGCGCCAATCGTGTCACACGGCATGGCGCCCCCCAGCGGGGCAAATGGGGCCACTTCCCGAATTGGGGAGCGGGGCGGGCCGCCACGCGGGCGGCCTCCCTGGTGCTGGTGCCGCTCATCACGACGGCAAGGGTGGGCGCCGTGGGCTTGATGCGGACCACGGTTAAGATGGTCGCGACCTCGACGCACGCGCCCACCATGGAGCGCCATTCACCTTGTGCACAAGGGCGGTAGGTACGCCATCGTTCGCGCGGAACTGCCCTCTCGCACGACCTGTTCTGCTTGGCCATGCCAACAAATTCGGCCTTAGACCGAGACAAGTCGCTTCAACGCTACCGTGCCAAGCGCGACTTCGCGCGCACACCGGAGCCCTCGCCGCAGTATCGGCACACAAGCGCGACGCTGCGCTTCGTCGTGCAGAAGCACCACGCCCGCAAGCTACACTGGGACGTCCGGTTGGAGCACGATGGCGTGCTGTGGAGCTGGGCGGTGCCGAAAGGGCCCTCGCTCGACCCGGCCGACAAGCGGCTCGCCGTGCGCGTCGAGGATCACCCCTTCGAGTATGCCGACTTCCACGGCACGATCCCGACCGGCAACTACGGCGCTGGAACCGTGGAGATCTGGGATGAGGGCACCTGGGCGCCGCTGGGCGACCCCGCCCGTGACGTGGCCGCTGACCTCCACAACGGGGAGATCAAGTTCCATCTCGCCGGCACGCGCCTCAACGGCGGCTTCGTGCTGGTGCGCATGCGACCGCGGAGGCGCGGCAACAAGACGGAGCACGTGGAGAATTGGCTGCTCATCAAGGAGCATGACGAGGCCGAGCGCGCTGGCGCCGATGCGGAGGCGTTGGAGGCCACCCCAGCCCCGACGCCGCGTCGCGTCCCTGAGGAGGCTAAGATCAACGCCGTGAAACGTGCCGAAACGGCGGCGGCGCGCGAAGCCCTGCCGGCCGAACCGCAAAGCGTAGCGGGCGCCATTGTGCATGCGTCTGCTGCGGCACCGCCGAAACGGGAGCGGCGCGGCGCCCCTGCGGCCGATGCCGAGCGCGGCGACCTACCGGGGCGGCAGGCGCCGCAGCTCGCCACGTTGGCAGAGGCTGCACCGGAGGGCGCCGGCTGGATCAGCGAGGTCAAGTTCGACGGCTACCGCCTGCTCGCCTGGAAGGACGGGCGCGATGTCCGCCTCGTCACCCGCAACGGGCAGGACTGGACGGGAAGGCTCCCCGACGTCGCCCGCGCTGTCGCCAAGCTGAAGCCGCGCACGCTGCTGCTCGACGGCGAGCTGGTGGCGCTTCGGCCCGACGGTCTGTCCTCCTTCGCCGAACTCCAGTCGGTGCTCGCCAACGGCGGCGACCGCAGCAACCTGTTCCTTTACGCCTTCGACCTGCTGCACCTCGACGGATGGGACCTCAGGCCGTGCCGTCTTGCCGACCGCAAGGCGGCGCTGCACACCCTCGCCGACTGGCGCGGCGTGTTGCGCTACAGCGACCACCTCGCCGGTGAGGCCGGGCGCGTGCGCCAGCAGGCCTGCGCGATGGGGCTGGAGGGCATCATCTGCAAGCAGGCCGATGCGCCCTATCGCGGCGCCCGCAGCCGCGACTGGCTGAAGGTGAAATGCCAGGGCCGCGAGGAGTTCATCGTGCTCGGCTGGACACCGCCCGAGGGCAGCCGCGCCGGCCTCGGCGCATTGCACCTCGGCTTCCGCGACGATGGGCACCGCCTGCACTACGTCGGCGGGGTCGGCACCGGCTTTACTGACGCGGAGCTGCGCAGCCTGCGCCGCCGGCTGTCACCCTTGGCCAGCACGCCGCCGTCCGAGCTGTGGCTTGCCGGCGACCCGCCCGATCCGGCGATCCGTTGGGTACGACCGCAGCTTGTCGCCGAGGTGCAGTTTCCCGGCTGGACCGGCTTCGGCCGCTTACGCCACGGCGTGTACCTCGGGCTGCGCGACGACAAGAACGGCGACGAGGTCGTGCGCGACGCCCTGCCGGCGCCGGACGTCGAGCGTCGGGCATGGCAGCCGCGGGCCAAGGCATCCGGCGCCATCGTGCGCGCGAGCGCGCCGGGCCACGGCGGTGCCGATGCCGGTACGACAGAGACGGTCGGCACTGTCGCGCTGACCCATGCCGACCGTGAGCTGTGGCCGGGCATCAGCAAGGCCGACCTCGCCCGCTACTGGCAGGCGGTCGCGGGGGTGGCGCTGCCAGGCATCGCGGAGCGTCCGTTGGCGCTGCTGCGCTGTCCCGATGGCATCGACGGACAGCGCTTCTTCCAGAAGCACGGCGCGGCCGGTATGCCGGCGGCGGTGCGCGGCCGGGAGGCGCCGGAGGGTCCCTACCTCGCCCTCGACGACGAGGTCGGACTCATCGCCTGCGCGCAGGTTGCCGCGATCGAGCTGCACGCCTGGGGCGCGGCGGAGGCCGAACCGAGTCGGCCCGATTGGCTGGTGTTCGACCTTGATCCGGGCGAGGGCGTGCTTTTCACCGACGTTGTTCTCGCAGCCAAGGAAGTGCGGGCGCGCCTTGAGCGGCTCGGCCTTGTAAGCTTCGCCCGCACCACCGGCGGCAAGGGGCTGCACGTGGTGGCGCCGCTGCGTCCCGAGGCTGGCTGGGCAGCGGCCACGCGCTTCGCCAAGCGCCTCGCCGAGGCCATGGCGCGCGACGATCCCGCCCGCTTCGTGGCGACGCTTCCCAAGGTTCGGCGCCGCGGGCGCATCCTGGTCGACTGGCTGCGCAACAAGCCGGGCGCGACGGCGGTGGCCTCGTTCTCGCCCCGTGCCCGCCCCGGCGCGCCGGTGGCAGTGCCGCTAAGCTGGCGCGAGGTTACACCAAAGCTCGACCCGCAGGCGTTCACGCTTGTCACCGTGCCGGGTCGCCTTGCCCGGCTGAAAGCCGATCCGTGGGACGGCTTCGCTGCCGCTGCCTGTCCCCTGCCCACCGACCTGCCCTGATGGAGTAACCCCAAATGGCCGCGCAACACCCGATCTGGCGCGGCACGCTGCGCCTCGCCCTCGTATCCTGCCCCGTGGCGCTCTACACCGCCCACGCCCGGAGCGAGGAGCTGCACTTCCACTTCATCAATCCGAAGACCAACAATCGCGTGCGCACCATGACGCTGGACGCCGGCACCAACAAGGAGGTGCATCGCGGCGACCTGGTGAAGGGCTACGAGTTCGAGAAGGACAGCTACGTCCTGCTCGACGACGCCGACTTCGAGAGCGCCAAAATCGACAGCTCCGCGGTGCTTACCATTGACAAGTTCATCGACGCCGGCGCCATCGACCCCGTGTACTACGACGGCAGCTTCTACATGGTGCCGGACGGCGAGGCGGGACAGGATGTGTACGTCGTGCTGCGCGACGCAGTGGTGACGTCCGGCCGCATCGCGCTGTCGCGCCTCGTGATCGCCCGGCGCGAGCGGGCGGTAGCGATCATGCCGCTCGGGCGCGGACTGGTGCTGCACACGCTGCACGACGAGCGTGACATCCACGACGCGGCCGAGCTGTTCGCCGGCGTGCCCGGCGCTAAGCCGGACCCCGCGATGGTCAAGCTGGCGACGCAACTGATTGACCGGCAGGTCGGGCGCTTCGATCCCGCCGACATGGAGGACCGCTATAAGGCGCGGCTGCGCGAGGTGATCGAGGCCAAGCTACGCGGCGAAGAACGGGCGCCTGAGCCGGAGCCGGACGACAGCCGCAGCAACGTCATCGACCTTATGGCGGCGCTAAAGCGTAGCCTCGGGCAGGACGCGCCAAAGAGCAAGCACGCCGCTGCAAAGACGCCGGCCAAGGCCGCAATCAAGACGACCGCCAAAGAAGCGACGGAGCCGAGGGCACCCGCGCGCAAGCCCAATACTAAGACAAAGGCGCCAGCTCGCAAACCGGCTCGGAAGAGAGCGTGACGTCGGCAGTGCGCTCGCCTTGAGGCTGCGCAGGTTCTACGTCGCAGCAAAGTGTTGCACAGACAGTCACTCGTCGCGAGGTCGATCAGGACCGCCTCAGTCTCCGGATTCCAGCTGGAGACGAAGGTCCGCATCTGGAAAGCCAGTCATGTATCGCAGGATCTTTCTGACCTCAGCCGTGGCAACGAGCATCGCCTCGCTGTTCGGAATGGGCACAGCCTGTGCGGCACCTCCGGCCGCGGCGACGAGGGCCCGCAATGTCGTATTGGTGCACGGGTTGTTCGCCGACGCTTCGTGCTGGTCGGACGTCATCGCCCGCCTGCAGTCGCGGGGCCTCAACGTGACGGCCGTCCAGAACCCGCTCACCACCCTGGACGACTCGGTCGCCGCCACGCGGCGCGTTCTCGCGCGGCAGGACGGATCCACGGTGCTCGTTGGGCACTCCTTCTCGGGCATGATCGTCACGGAGGCGGGGGGCGACCCGAAAGTGTCCGCCCTGGTCTACATCGCCGCGCGGGCACCCGATGCCGGCGAGGACTACGCAGCCTTGGCCAAGACGTACCCGACCCCGCCGGCAACGGCTGGCATCGTGTTCGACGGCGACGAAGGCCGGCTGGGGGAGGAAGCCTTCATGCGCGACTTCGCCGGCGACGTGCCGCCTCCGCGGGCGAAGGTGCTGTTTGCCGTCCAGGAGCCGTTCCGCAGAGCGTTGCTGACCGGCAAGGTGACGCAAGCCGCTTGGCGTTCCAAGCCCAGCTTCTACGCTGTGTCGACGGAGGACCGCGCCATCAATCCCGACCTTGAGCGCTTCATGGCCAAGCGCATGAGCGCGAGGACGGTCGAGATCAAGGCGAGCCACCTGTCGATGATCTCACATCCGCAGGAGGTCACCGATTTGATCTTACAAGCCGCCGGACAATGATCGGAGTGGCCGTCCATCCCAAAGTTGTGAGGGTGGCACCACGGTCAGACCGGCCGGGTTAGCATCCGGTTGTAAGGCGCTTGTCTGACGAACCCGCTTTTAACGCAGGTTCGCCAAGCTCGGCGTCATGTCCGAGCTACCACGTCACCCCCGACGTTCCCTCAAGAAGACCGACGACAGGCCTGAACGCGTCAGCAGTCTCGCGATCGTCCCCAAGCCGAGCGAGCGGCGCCGATGCAGGCTTCTCGATGCCCCGCAACCGGCGTGGATCAAGCCCTGCCTGCCGACGCTGGTCGACGCACCGCCGGTGGGGGCGGAATGGGTCCACGAGATCAAGTGGGACGGCTATCGCGTGTCGGCCTACATCCAGGACGGCCAAGCGACGATCCGCACCCGCAACGGCCACGACTGGACAACGCGCTTCCCCGCCATCGTCGCCGGCCTTTCCGCCCTGAAAGTGCGCTCAGCGGTGATCGACGGCGAGGCCGTGGTGCTCGACGAGCGGGGCCGTTCCAACTTCGCCGCTTTGCAGGCCGACCTGGAGCGCCATGCCGCGAAGCGCGCGGTGCTGTACGCCTTCGACCTCATCATTCTGGACGGCGAGGATCTGCGCACCAAGCCGCTGGAGCAGCGTCGCCTTGCACTCGCCACCCTCATCCCAAAGCGGTCGGCCGTCCTGATGAGCGACGAGTACGCCGGCGTCGGCGCGGACCTGTTCCGCCTCGCCTGCGAGCACGATCTGGAGGGGGTCGTGTCGAAGCGGCGCGACGCGCCCTACCGGTCCGGCCGGCGTGGGGAGTGGCTGAAAACGAAGTGCGTCCAGTCCGACACCTTCGTCATCATCGGCTACCAGCCCGGGTCGGGCACCGTGCGAGTGCCGATCGCCAACCTCAAGCTGGCGACTTTGGATTGCGCGCTGCTGCGCTACGCCGGTGCGGTCGGGACGGGCTTCAGCGCCATGGTTGCTGAAACGCTTCGGTCCAAGCTCGACCGGATGCGCGCGTCGCGCTGCGCTGTGCCCAGCCTCAAGGTGCGCGGCGCAGTGTGGGTGGCACCCGAGCTGCGGGCGGAGGTGGCCTACCGCGGCCTGACCGCGACGGGTGAGCTGCGGCAGGCCTCATTCAAGGGTCTGGTGGAAGAAGCCTGAGCGGTAGGAACAAACGATACCGTCGCGCAACAGCAACACGCAATCCAAGCGTCAGGACGGCGCTCACCATACTTCGGCAACCCGGTGACGCGACGCTGCTCCATGCCTTGGGACATCCTCTTCGTGATCGCGGTTGTGCTGGGCGGCTCGGCCTACGTGATGGCGAGCGGTCTGCAGTTGTGGTCGCCGGGCAAAGAGCGTGACTGATCGAACGACGGAGCTGAAGCACGCGGTCGCAGCCATCCTGGTGCTAGAGGACGGGCGCTACCTGATGCAGCTGCGCGACCAAAAACCCGGCATCTACTTTCCCGGCCACTGGGGCCTGTTTGGCGGCGCCATCGACGCGAACGAAACGGCCGAGGCCGCGCTGCGTCGCGAGCTGCGCGAGGAGATCGGGATCGAAGTCGGCCGGCCCCGCTATTTCTCCAGGATCTCCTTTGACTTCACCTATCGCGGGTCCATCGTCGCTGATCGCTACTACTACGAGGCCATGATCTCCGCTGCTGAACACGGCGCAATCCGGCTCGGCGAGGGCGCCGACGTGAAGGCGTTCGTAGGCAAGGACATCCTCAACGGGATGCGCGTCACGCCCTACGACGCAATGGCGATCTGGATGCACATGACGCGCGGAGAGCAAGAAGCGACGGCTTACCCAACGCCTTGATGAGGCAGTTAGAGCGAGCGCAACAGCGCGTTCATTCTGACTTCTCATGCGCTGCTTCGGCAGGGCCGGGCTTTTTGCGTTTCAGGCGGCTTCGGCCTGTGCGGTGCACTCCGGGTG
>CAXTFM010000175.1:0-6976 GCA_964243435.1 uncultured Beijerinckiaceae bacterium | reverse complement strand
CGGCGAGGCCGTCGGCGACGGCGGCGAGCCGGTCGCTTTCCTTCACCCGCAGTTCGTGGAGGCCGCGCAGGCGCGTGTCGCCGGCGGCATAGGCCGCGGCCACGGCGAGGACCGGGTATTCGTCGATCATGGAGGGCGCGCGCGCCGCCGGCACGTCCACGCCCCTCAAGGAAGCGGCGCGCACGCGCAGGTCGGCGACCTCCTCGCCGCCGGCGTCGCGGCGGTCGACGACCTCGATGCGGGCGCCCATCTCGGCCAGCGTGGCGAGCAGGCCGGTGCGTAGCGGGTTCATCATCACGCCCTCGACCACGACGTCGGAGCCCGGCACGATCGTCGCGGCGACGACCGCGAAGGCGGCCGAGGACGGGTCCCCCGGCACCGTCACGCGGCGCGGGCGCAGCTCCGGGCGCCCTTGCAGCGTGACGCGGCGCCCCGCCGCGCCGTGCAGCTCGACGCTGACCTCGGCGCCGAAATAGGCCAGCATCTTCTCCGTGTGATCGCGCGAGGCTTCCGCCTCGATCACCGTGGTCGCCCCCGGCGCGTTGAGGCCGGCGAGCAGCACCGCCGACTTGATCTGCGCGGATGCGACGGGCGTGCGGTACTCGATGGGGGTGGGTTCGGCCGTGCCGGCGATGGTGAGGGGGCAGCGCCCGCCCTCGGCCTCCTCCAGCACGCTCGCGCCCATCAGCACCAGCGGGTCGAGGATGCGCCGCATCGGGCGCTTGCGCAGCGAGGCGTCGCCGTCAAAGCGGGCGCGCACGGGATGGCCGCCGACGACGCCGAGCATCAGCCGCGAACCGGTGCCGGCGTTGCCGAAGTCGAGTGTGCCGGAAGGGGCGAGGATCGTGCCGACGCCGGTACCCTGCACGAGGGTCGCGGCACCCTCGCGCGTGATCGTGGCGCCGAGCGCCCGGCAGGCCGCGGCGGTTCGCTGCACGTCGTCGCTGTCGAGCAACCCGTCGACGCGCGTCGTTCCGACGCTGAGCAGGCCGAAGATCATCGCGCGATGCGAGATCGACTTGTCGCCCGGCGGCCGGATCCGCCCCTTGAGCGGCGGGGAACGCTCGGCGACGAGCGGCGTCTTGGCATGGTGCGACAAGGCTGGTGCCCGATGGCGCGGAAGCGCGCCGTTCCGCGCGTAGCACGGGGCGGCGGAGACTGTCATCCGATCCCGCTCGGGCGCGCCCGCGATCGAGACGGGCAAGTTCCGTTTGACAGAGCGGCCTGTCGCCACTAACCGGGCCGGCTTGAAGAACGCGGAGGGTCGGACCCGCCGGTTCACACCTCCGAAGGTTGTTTTCCGTGGCCAAACCCCAGCTTGGCAGCAAGCAGAAGTGCCAGAATTGCGGCACCAAGTTCTTCGACCTGAGTAAGAATCCCGCCGTTTGTCCCAAATGCGGAACCTCGCAGGCCTCGGTCGGCCCGTTGGCCACCGCGCGCGCGTCGGCACGTGAGGCGCCGGCGAGCGACGACGAGGAGCCGGAAACGGAGAACGGCACCGAGATCCTGTCGCTCGACGATGCCGACCAGGTCGAGAACGGCAAGGTGGCGGCGGCGAGCCCCGGCGACGAGGGCGACGTCGAAGAGGAGGCGGCCACGGACGACGACGACACGTTCCTCGAGGAAGAAGAGGACGACAACGGCAGCGTGTCCGACCTCATCGACGGCGACCTCGAGGACGACGAGGAGCGCTGAGCGCGTTTCCCTGTCTGTGGACGCGGCGGGGCGCGCCGCCGCCCCCCCCCTTCGTCGGCGGACGCGTCAGGCCGCGGGCGGTCGGGCCGCCAGGGCGGCGAACAATCCGTCATCCTCGCCGGCGCCGGCGTTGGGCGTGGTCAGCAGCACGTCGCCGTAGAAGATCGAGTTGGCGCCGGCGGCCATGCACAGCACCTGCGCTTCCCGCGACAGGCTGGAGCGGCCGGCCGAGAGCCGCACGCGCGACGCCGGCATGGTGAGGCGCGCCGTGGCGACCATGCGCACGAGGTCGAGCGGGTCGACCTTGGCGCGGCCGGCGAGCGGCGTGCCGTCGACGGGCACCAGCGCGTTGATCGGCACGCTCTCGGGATGGGGGTCGAAGCCGGCCAGCACCTGGAGCATGGCCGCCCGGTCGCGCACGCCCTCGCCCATGCCGATGATGCCGCCGCAGCACATCTCGATGCCGGCGGCACGGACCGCCTTCAGCGTGCGCAGGCGGTCGTCGTAGGTGCGGGTCGAGATGATGGCGTCGTAGAAGTCGGGGCCGGTGTCGAGGTTGTGGTTATAGGCGGTGAGCCCGGCCGCCTTGAGCCGCCCGGCCTGCGCGTCGTTGAGCATGCCCAGCGTGACGCAGGCCTCCATCCCGAGCGAACGCACGCCCTCCACCATGCGCAGCACGGCATCGAACTCGCGCCCGTCGCGCACCTGACGCCACGCCGCCCCCATGCAGAAGCGGTCGGCGCCGGCGCGTCGCGCGCGGGCAGCCAGCGCCAGCACCGCCTCGGGGTCCATCAGCTCGACGCGGTCGAGCTTGACCTCGCGATGGTGCGCGGACTGCGGGCAGTACGCGCAGTCCTCCGGGCAGCCGCCGGTCTTGATCGACAGCAGGCTGGCGCGCTGCACGTCGCTCGGGTCGTGGTTGGCGCGATGAACCGCGTTGGCTGCCGCGATCAGGTCGAGCAGCGGCTGGTCGTGGATGGCCACGATCTCGTCCACCGTCCAGTCGTGGCGGGAACCCTCGCGAATGCCGGACGCGGCGGCGGCAGTGACATCGAGCATGGACGCTCCGGGGCAGGACCTGGTCGGCTTGCGATTAAAG
This sequence comes from uncultured Beijerinckiaceae bacterium, assembly GCA_964243435.1. GTDB lineage: Bacteria > Pseudomonadota > Alphaproteobacteria > Rhizobiales > Beijerinckiaceae > RH-AL1. The sequence goes on along the minus strand of CAXTFM010000175.1, from coordinate 4,182 downwards.
GATCGGCGCGCCCGGTTCAAATGCGGGCCTTTGACCGCCACGCGCCGCAACCGCGCGGGCACCGCCCGTCAGGACCGGTAGCGCCCCATGAACATGGCGACGATCTCGTCGACGTGGCTCCGCACGCGCGCACGCGTCAGCACCGGCGGGTCCCGCAGGACCAGTTGCGACAGGTGGTAGCTCGTCATCACCGCACCGAGGAAGATGCGGGCCGCGCAATCGGGATCGGGGCAGTTCAGCTCGCCGCGGTCATGGGCGGCGCCGAGGAATTCGATAAGCCGCGAGCGGACGCGGTCCGGGCCGGCCGTCATGAAGATCGCGCCCAGTTCCGGATTGCGCGGGCTTTCGGACACGACGATGCGGCATAGCGAAACGGCGTCCTCTCCGGTCATGGCTTCCAGGATGTTGATGCCGAGAGCGCGCAACACGTCGGCCACCGTTCCCGGCTGCTCGAAACGCGCGTCGAGGTCTTCCAGGAAGCTGCGGGCACGGCACGCCACGATCTCCGCGAACAGTTCCTCCTTGCTGCCGAAGTGGCGGTACAGCGTTTCCTTGGACGCCCCGGCCCGCGCGGCGATCGCCTGCATCGTCGTGTCGGAGAAACCAGTTTCGAAGAAGACGCGTTCGGCGATGATCGCGATCTCGAGCCGGCGCTTCTCGCCGCGCGGGATGGGCGCAGGGGAAGTCTCGCCTTGTGCAGTTGACGGCACCGTGAGTTTCCTGGTTAATAGGCGAACCAGCGGGTTCGGTTGCTGCCAGCACACAAGCATCAAAACGGCGGGGCGGCAACTGACAACTCGGCGATCGATCGAAGCCAAGGATGGGCTGGACCATGAGCCGTAGCGAGTCCGATACATTCGAAACGGACCGGGTCGACGGCGATAAGGGCGAGGCACGGCGGCCCGGAGCTACGTCGGACGTGTCGCGATCCGAGAAGCCCTCGAAGGGGGCGCCCGGCCGGTCCGACGAGGCGCATCCCGGCACCGATCATCCCGACGCGGAGCATGGGACGGAGGCTGACGAGGACGCCGGCGACGATGCCGGGGACGCCGCCAGGGATGATGCGTCGGCCGACCAGCAAGCGCGCAAGAAGCGTCGCCCGGTCGTTCTTGTCGTGTCACTTCTGGTTCTGGCGGCGCTGGGGCTTTGCGGGGCGTACTACTTCCTGTCGACGCGCAACATCGAGGACACGGACGACGCCTTCACCGACGGCTTCGCCGTGCAAATCGCGCCGCAGGTGGCGGGCCGCGTGGTGTCGCTCGACGTCATGGACAACCAGTTCGTGCGCCGCGGGCAGGCGCTGGTCCACATCGACCCGCGCCAGTTCATCAACACCCGCGACCAGGCCCAGGGCATGCTGGACACCGCCAAGGCGCAGTTGACCGGGCAACGGCTCAGCGCCGAGGTGGCGGCGAAGAACTTCCCCGCCGCGCTGCAGGTGGCGCAGGCCAACCTCGCCGCCGCCAAGGCGACGCTGGAACAGCGCCAGGCCGACTTCGCCCGGCAGAAAAGCCTGCCCAAGCAGGCCACCACGCAGCAGGACGTGGACAGCGCCACCTCCAACCTCCAGAACGCCCAGGCGCAGGTGCTGCTGATGCAGGCGCGGGTGGTGCAGGCCGAGCCGGTAAAGCAGCAGATCGGGGAATCGCAGCAGCAGGTGAGCCAGCTGCAGGGTCAGGTGGAGCAGGCGCAGTCGCAGCTCAACCAGGCCAACCTCAACCTCAGCTACACGGTTGTGCGCGCGCCGCAGGACGGCTGGGTGACGCGGCGCCAGGTCGACCTCGGCGCCTATGTGCAAACGGGACAGCAGATCCTGGCGCTGGTGTCGCCGGATGTGTGGGTGACGGCGAACTTCAAGGAAACGCAGCTCGACCTGATGCGGCCGGGGCAAAGCGTGAGGATCAGGGTGGATGCCTACCCCGACCTCGACCTGCGTGGTCACGTCGACTCGATCCAGCTGGGGTCGGGGTCGAAGTTCTCTGCCTTCCCCGCGGAGAACGCCACCGGCAACTTCGTGAAGATCGTGCAGCGCGTGCCCGTCAAGATCCTCATCGACAGCGGCCTCGACCCGACGCTGCCCCTGCCGCTCGGCATCAGCGTCGATCCCAAGGTCACCGTGCGATGACCGGCGCCGTAGCCTCGAGGTCCGCCGGCAAAGGTGGCAACGGCGGCGGCAAGAACGGTGGCGGCAAGAACGGTGGCGGCGGCAAGGCGAAGGCGGCCGGCGGCGGGCAAGGTTGGAAGCCGGCTTTCAATCCGTGGTTGATCGCCGTCGTGGTCACCATGGCCGCCTTCATGGAAATCCTCGACACCACCATCGTCAACGTGGCGCTGCCCTACATCGCGGGATCGATGTCGGTGTCGAACGACGAGGCGACCTACGCGCTCACCGCCTACCTCGTCGCCAACGCCATCGTGCTGACCGTGTCGGGGTGGCTGTCCGACACGATCGGGCGCAAGCGCTACTTCCTCATCTGCATCGCCATGTTCACCGTGTGCTCGTTCCTGTGCGGCATTTCGCAGAGCCTCGGTCAGCTCATCGTCTTCCGGGCGTTGCAAGGCTTCTTCGGCGGCGGGCTGCAGCCGAACCAGCAGTCGATCATCCTGGACACGTTCGAGCCGGCCAAGCGCGGCGCCGCCTTCGGCATCACCGCCATCGCCACCATCGTCGCCCCCGTGCTCGGGCCGACGCTGGGCGGCTACATCACCGACCAGTCGACGTGGCGCTGGATCTTCTTCGTCAACATCCCGGTCGGTGCGCTCGCGGTGTTCCTGAACTTCATCCTGGTGGAAGACCCGCCGTGGGAGAAGGCCAAGCAAAAGCACAAAAGGGGCATCGACTACATCGGCCTGTCGCTGATCACGATCGGGCTCGGCAGCTTCCAGGTGATGATCGACCGCGGCGAGGACGACAACTGGTTCGGCTCGCCCTTCATCGTCACCATGGGCCTCATCGCCTTCGTCGCCATCTTCGGCGCGATCGCCTGGCTGCTGACGGCGAAGAACCCGATCGTCAACCTCGACGTGTTCAAGGACAGGAACTTCACGTCGGGCTGCATCCTGGTCGCGGCGATGGGCGGAATCCTTTACGCCAGTTCCGTGCTGATCCCACAGTTCTCGCAGCAGGACCTCGGCTACACCGCCTACCTGTCCGGGCTCGTGCTGTCGCCGGGCGGCATCGTCGTCATCTGCCTCATCCCCGTCGTCGGCAAGATCATGCCGCACGTGCAGACCCGCTACGTCATCATGTTCGGCTTCTTCCTCATGGGGTGCGCGCTCATCTACTCCAGCGGACTCGTGCCCAACATCGACTACACCACCCTGGTGATGATGCGCTCCTCGCAATCGGCGGCGCTGGCGTTCCTCTTCGTGCCGATCTCGCAGGTCGCCTACCTCACCCTGCCGCAACGTTACCGCAGCGACGGCGCGGCGCTGTATTCCATGTTCCGCAACGTGTTCGGCTCGATCGGCATCTCGCTGTCGACGGCACTGGTCACGGAGCGCACGCAGGCCGACCAGGCGCACATCTCCAAGTCGATGACGACGCTTTACCAGCCCTACAACACGTATATCGCGCAGGCCGAGCAGTCGCTGCGGTCGCTGGGGCGCCCGCCCTCCGGTCTGCACGACGCCGCCGTCGCTCAACTCTACCAAACATATTTGAAACAGGCGTCCGTTTTGGCCTACGGCAACGTCTTCCTCTACGCGTCCGTGCTTGCTTTTTGCGCCGTTCCCTTTTGTCTGCTGATCTCCAAGAGGACGGCATCGGGCGGCGGCGGCGGACATTGAGATGATGCGACCTCTTCGCTTTGCGGCGTACGGCTGCGTCGCGGCGGCTCTCGCCGGCTGCGTCGGCCCGAACTTCGCGCCGCCGGTGCCGGCCACGGCGGCGAGTCGCACCTATCTCGACACGGGCAAGCCGGTCGCATCGCCGGTCAACGTGCTGAGCGGCACCGGCGGCGCGCCGACCGATGCGGAATGGTGGCGCGTGTTCCACGATCCCACCCTGTCCAAGCTCGAGGGCCGTGTCGCCCTTGCCAACCTCGACGTGCGCACCGCAACGCTGCGCATCGCGCAAAGCCGCAGCCAGGTCGCCTCAACCGCCTCCGCCGCCCTGCCGACGCTCTCGGCGATCGGCCAGGACTACCGCGAGCAGTTCAGCGCCAACAGCATCTTCAAGCT
>CAXTFM010000174.1:0-7027 GCA_964243435.1 uncultured Beijerinckiaceae bacterium | reverse complement strand
GCCCTGCCGCGGCGCCGGCGCCCGGCCAGAAGAAACCGGAAGGTCCGCACCCGTGACCGCCGACAGCCGCGCCATAGCGGGGCGGCGGCTCAGCCGGTGGTGAAGCGGTAGGCGATGGTCGCAGCGAAGCAGTTGCCTGGATACAGTACGGTCGACGGGAACGCCGGCTGGTTGGGAGCATCGGGAAAGGCCTGCGCTTCAAGCGCGAGGCCGGCCGTTTGCCGGTACGTGCCGCCGTGCCCAATGAGCGCCCCGTTGAGGCTGTTGCCGGTGTAAACCTGGAGGCCTGCGCAATCAGTGTCGAGTTCCAGCACGCGCCCGCTTGCGGCGTGGGTGAGGCGTGCCGCGCGACGGAGGGTCCCAGGCGTTCCGTCGACCACGAAGCAGTGATCGAAGCCGCGGGCGTAAAGGAGCTGCTCGTCGGTGCCGCGAAGGCGAGCGCCGATCGATTGGGGCTGACGGAAGTCGAAGGCCGTTCCGTCGACCGCCCGGCGCTCGCCCGTCGGGATCTGCTGCGCGTCTGTCGGCAGGAAGCACGAGGCGGCGACCGCGAGGTCGTGGTCGTGGACGTCGAGCGCGTCGGCGCCGGCGAGGTTGAAGTAGGGGTGTGCGCTGAGGTTGACCGGGCAGGGCTTGGTGGTCGTCGCCGCGAGCACGAGGCGCAACGTGTCGCCGACGAGGGCGTAGGTCGCGGTGGCGTGCATTTCGCCGGGGAAGCCCTGGTCGCCGTCGGGGCTGACGAGGGCGAAGGCGACCGATCGCGTGTCGCGCCCCGCCACCGTCCAGAAGCGCTTGCTGAAGGCCTGCGCGCCGCCGTGCAGGGTGTTGGCGCCGTCGTTGATCGAAAGCTGGTGGCTGGCGCCCTCCAGCGTGAAGCGGCCGCCGGCGATGCGGTTGGCGTAGCGCCCCAGCGTGGCGCCGAACGAGCCCGCCTTAAGGATCTGGTCGACGCGGTCGAAGCCGAGAAGCACGTGGCCGAAGCGGCCCTCGCGGTCAGGCGCCTCGATCGACAGCATGCGCGCGCCGTAATTGGTGAGCCCCACCCGGAGTCGGTCGTTGGCAAGGCGCAAAAGCCCGACCTCCGTTCCGTCCGGTGCCGTGCCGAGAACCTCGTCGAAGGGGTGTGCCATGGCGTTCGCCTCATCTCGCGGCTTCGAGCACGCGCCGTTCACGGTAGCCGGCGGAACGAACCGTGGCAGCCGTTTGTTCGCACCGTGTTGATCGCCGCACAGGCGTTCGGGAGAGCATCATGCCCGCGTCCGCGCCGCGCCTTTCATTGTTCGCCCGCTGTTCATTCCTTGCCATGGCCAGCTGCGCCCTCGGCGTGCTGCCCGCGGGAGCTGCGCCACGACACTCCAGCATTCACACTGCCAGCCAGACGCGTGCCGGCGGGGTCAGCTTCGACCATGCGCCGTTTCACGGCGGCGGTCGCGATGCGCTCGTCACCGACGGGCCGGGCACAGGCTTCGGCTTCCACCGTCTTCCCGCCCCGTTCAGATACGCCGCCGCATCCTACCGCGAGCGGCAATCGTCCGCTGTGCGTGCGGCCGTCGTCACCGACGCACTCACCAGCGGTAATGGGAACGACGGCTTCGGGCTGCGCGGCGACAGCGTGTACGGTTACGGCAACCGCGCGAGCTACGGCGTGTTCAGCGGCTCGGACGGATACGGGTCGCCCTATTTCGCCGGGTACTACGGTCCTGGCGGCGGCGCCGATCTCGGACCGCTCGGGCACGCCTACGAGTAGGGCCATCACCGGTCGAGCAGCATCGCCTCGGCATGTTCGGGCGGAACCGGGCGGAACGCCTGCAGCTGGTGGCGCGCGAACGTGTCCTGCCGCCTGACGTAGCGGCGTGTGTCAGCCTTTGCCCGCGCCACCGCCTCCGCAAGGGTCGCGCGCCCGCCGAGGTGGTCGAGCAGCGGCGGCACGCCGAGCGCCCGCATCACGGGCAGTGCGATGTCCAGAGTGCGGGCGGCGAGCCGTCGCACCTCGGTGAGCGCCCCGGCATCCATCATCGCGTCGAAGCGCCGGTCCAGTCGGGCGCGCTGTTCGTCCCTGTCCGGCACGAGGCGGACCGCCCGGCAGTGCGCGGCGTCGAGCAGCGGCGGCTCCCGCCGTTCCTGGAACGCGGCAAGGCTTTTTCCGGTGGCGCGATGCACCTCCAGCGCCCGAAGGATGCGCTGCGGGTCGCTCGGGCGCAATCGCGCCGCCGCAAGCGGATCGCGCGCTGCGAGTTCGGCGTGGAGCTCGCCCGCCGGCCGCCCTGCCGCCCAGGCGCGGACTTCCGCCCGGACCGTAGCGGGAACGTCCGGGATCGCCGACAACCCCTGCGTCAGCGCCTTCAGGTACAGGCCGGTGCCGCCGACGATGATTGGCACGCGTGCATCCGCCGCCGTCAGCTCGCTGGCGAGGTCGGCAAGCCAGCGGGTGACCGAGTGGGACGCCGCGCCGTCCACCGTACCGTAGAGCGCATGCGGCGCCCGGTTCACGTCCGCCTCGACCGGCCGCGCGGTGATGATCGCGAGGTCGCGGTACACCTGCATCGAGTCGGCGTTGAGCACGATGCCGCCGAGTCGTTCGGCAAGGCGAAGCGCCAGCGCCGACTTGCCGCTGCCGGTCGGCCCCGCGATCAGGATGGCTCTGGGGTCGCCCATGGTCCTCGTCGCAGCCTCCTATCGTTCGGCAAGGCCGTTGCGCCCTTCGCATCGTACCGCGCGGGTGCGGTCTGCCGCCCTTGTGCCGGATCGCCGACATGACGCGCAATGCGATCACCGACGTCGCCGGTGTCCTGGTCGGGCACGCGGAAGACCTGCGGATCGGCAGTGGCGTCACCGTGGTGCTGTTCGAGGCGGCCTGCGTCGCCTCCGTGGTGATCGGCGGCGGCGGCCCCGGCTCACGCGAAACGGCGCTGCTCGAACCCGGCATGGGCGTGGAACGCGTGGACGCGCTGGTGCTCGCCGGCGGCTCCGCCTTCGGTCTCGATGCGCCGGGCGGCGTCCAGGCGACGCTGCGGGCACAGGGCAGGGGCTACAGGGTGCGCGAGGCGGCCGTGCCGATCGTGCCCGGCGCAATCCTCTTCGACCTGCTGAACGGCGGCGACAAGGCGTGGGGCGCCGAACCGGTGTACTGGCACCTCGGCCGGCGCGCCGCGGAGAGGGTGGGGCTTGACGTCGCGCAGGGCAGCGTCGGCGCCGGCCTCGGCGCCACCACGGCCAACCTGAAGGGCGGCGTCGGCACGGCGAGCGCGACGACGACGGGCGGCTTCACCGTCGGCGCGCTGGCGGCGGTGAACGCCGTCGGCTCCGCGACGCTCGGCGGCGGCCCGCACTTCTGGGCGGCGCCCTTCGAACGCGGCGGCGAGTTCGGCGGGCTCGGCTGGCCGACGCCGCTGCCACCCGACGCGCTCGCCTGCCGCATCAAGGGCGGGGCGCCGCCCGCCACCACGCTCGCCGTCGTCACCACCGACGCGGTCCTCACCAAGGCGGAAGCGAAGCGCCTCGCGCGGATGGCGGATGACGGTCTCGCCAGGGCGCTGCGCCCGTGCCATGCGTCGATGGACGGCGACACGGTGTTCGCCGCCGCAACCGCCCGCGCCGCCCGCGCGCCGACGCGCCACGACCTCGTCGAGATCGGCGCCCTTGCCGCGGATTGCGCGGCACGCGCCGTCGCGCGCGGCGTGTTCGAGGCGGAGGCGCTGCCCTTTGCCGGGGCGCAGCCCAGCTGGCGCGACCGCTTCGTGCGCTGAGCTCAGGCGTCGAGGAAGGCCAGCAGTTCGGCCAGCACCTCGTCCGGATGCTCCTCCTGCAAGGTGTGCCCGCAATCGAGCGCGCGCCCGGCGACCCGCGTGGCCTTGTCCCGCCAGGTGTCCAGCACGTCGTAAAGCGCGCCCACCGTGCCCTTGCCGCCCCATAGCGCGAGCAGCGGCACCTCCACCCTGCGGTGGCCGTCCGCCGCGTCGTGTTCCAGATCGATCGTCGCCGCGGCGCGGTAGTCCTCGCAGATGGCGTGGATGGTCGCGGGGTCGTCGTAGCAGCGCAGGTACTCGGCGAAGATTTCGGGCGCGGTCGAGCCCGACGTCTTCGACTGGTGCGCGATGTGGGTGCGCAGGAAGTACTCCGGGTCGTGGCCGATCATGCGCTCGGGGAGCGGCGCTGCCTGGATCAGGAAGAACCACCAGAAGTAGCGCGTGGCGAAGTCCTTGTCGGTGCGCGCGTACATGGTCGCTGTGGGGGCGATGTCGAACAGGGCGACGCGCGCCACGGCGTCCGCATGGTCGAGCGCCATGCGGTGCGCCACCCGCCCGCCGCGGTCGTGCCCGACCACGGCGAAGCGCTCGTGGCCGAAGGCGCGCATCACCGCGACCTGGTCGGCCGCCATGGCGCGCTTCGAATAGGCGACGTGGCGTTCGCCGCCGTCCGGCTTGCTGCTGTCGCCGTAGCCGCGCAGGTCCGCCGCGACGACGTGGAAGCGCTCGGCAAGACGCGGGGCCACCTTGTGCCAGGTCACGTGCGTTTGCGGGTGGCCGTGGAGGAGGAGCAGCGGCGGGCCGTGACCGGCCGAGGCGGCGCGGATGGTGATCCCGCCGCCGACGTCGACGTCGTGCAACGTGAAGCCCGGCAGCAGCGGGGCCTCGCCGAGATCCTTCATGGCGTCCGTCTCCTCGTTGCCGTTGACGAACCTGGGTCGGCGCGCGCGCGGGGAGCGGCCGATGGTCGGGACACTGTCGAAGGGAGGCGGCTGCGACGGCACCCGATCGACGTTTGCGTCGTTAACGAAGGGTATCGCGACATCGGAGGTTCATCGTGTCAAGCCAGCGCAGCTACCGCATCGCCGCCATCCCCGGCGACGGCATCGGGACCGAAGTCCTGCCGGAAGGCATCCGCGTGGTCGAGGCGGCGGCGAAGCGCTACGGCTTCCAGCTCGCCATCGACCATTTCGATTTTGCGTGCTGCGACTATTATCTCAAGCACGGCAGGATGATGCCCGAGGATTGGAAGAAGCGGATCGGCGGCCACGACGCGATCTTCTTCGGCGCGGTCGGCTGGCCGGACAAGGTGCCGGACCACATCTCGCTGTGGGGTTCGCTGGTGCCGATGCGCCGCGAGTTCGACCAGTACGTCAACCTGCGCCCGGTGCGCCTGATGCCGGGCGTGCCCTCGCCGCTCGTCGGCCGCGAGCATGGCTCCATCGACTTCATGGTGGTGCGCGAGAACACGGAAGGCGAGTATTCCTCGATCGGCGGGCGCATGTTCCCCGGCACCGACCGCGAGTTCGTCGTCCAGGAAACGGTGATGTCGCGCCACGGCGTCGATCGCATCCTGCGCTACGCCTTCGACCTCGCCCAGCGCCGCGAAAAGAAGCACCTTACCTCCGCCACCAAGTCGAACGGCATTTCCATCACCATGCCGTACTGGGACGAGCGGGTCGAGGCGATGGCGACGAACTACCCCGACGTGCGCTGGGACAAGTACCACATCGACATCCTCACCGCCCGCTTCGTGCTCTCCCCCGAGCGCTTCGACGTGGTGGTGGCCTCGAACCTGTTCGGTGACATCCTGTCGGATCTCGGGCCCGCCTGCACCGGCACCATCGGCATCGCGCCGGCCGGCAACATCGACCCCGAGCGGCGCTTCCCCTCGCTGTTCGAGCCGGTGCACGGCTCGGCGCCCGACATCGCCGGCCAGGGCATCGCCAATCCGATCGGGCAGATCTGGGCCGGCGCCATGATGCTGGAGCACCTCGGCGAGGCGGAAGCGGCGGGCGCCATCGTCAAGGCCATCGAGGCGGTGTTGTCGCAACAAGCGTCGCGCACCCGCGACCTCGGTGGACAGGCCTCGACGATCGACTGCGGGCGCGCCGTGGCGGATGCGCTGCGCTGACGTCAGTTCAGGCGGGCGACCACGGCGAGGTGCTTGACGTCGCCGCTGTCGAAGGCGCGCAGGAACGCCTGGTAGTCGCGAAACACCACGCAGCCGTTGGAGTCGCCGCGCGGCCCCAGCATGAAGGTGTGGGCGAGCAGGCCGCCGCGGCCGAAGGTGGTGCCGCCGGTCGGCGTCAGGCGTAGCGCGCGCACCCCGTGAAAGGTCGCCTCGCGTAGCGTCAGCTCGTACAGGTTGGGCGGCGTGGCGCCGCGCATGCGCTCGGTGACGCCGCGCGGGTCGTCGAGCCGCGACCCCAGCCCGGAATGCGCTTCGAGCCGGGTGCCGTTGGGCAGGTACACGGTGTGCGCGGCGATGTCGTACACGGCCGTCCAGCGGTCGTACCCGCCCGGGCGGGTCACCGTGCCGCCGTCGACGGGCGCGTAGGCCAGGGCAGCAGGCTGCGGCTCGGCCGTGCCGAACAGCTTCTGCAGGATCGTGCGGCCGTCCGCAGGGACGGCCTGCGGCGGTTGGCCCGGCGCCGACGGCTGAGCGGCGCGCGCCGCGGCAGCGAGCAACGCCGGACGCGGCGCCGGCACCGGGATATTGGCGACGAGCGCAGGCACCGCCGGCAGGACGGGGATCGGGGAAACATCGGGCGCCCGCGCGGCGGCGCCGGGCATCGACGCGTCGGCTGTATTCCGGACGGGTATGGTGTTGTCGGGTGTGTTCTCGCCGCCGGCCGCGGCGTCGGTCGCGTCCTGGCCGCGGGCCGCGTCGTGGACGGGGGCGACCTCGAAGCCGGCGCGCAGGGGTGCGCTCCGGGCGAAGGTCATCGGCGCGGTGCCCGAGACGAAGTCCGGCGCGAGCAGGCCGGCGTAGCGTCGCAGCGGCGGCAGGGCAGGCGCGATGATGGGCGAAGGCACGGGCGTGAGAATGGCGGCTTCGCCGGCCGGCGCGGGAAGCTCGCGGCGCGGTGCGTCCCAAGGTCCCTCGGTGCGGACGCCGAGCAGGCCGAAGCCGGCCGTCAGGCTCAAAAGCACACCGATGGTGCAGGCTGCCATCCGGCGGTGCGTCACGCGCGGCCGGAGGACGGGAAACGGCGCGAACTCGTGCGACGTAAAGGCACCGTAGGTCATCGGCTCGCGTTCACCCTGCGCGGTCGGGC
>CAXTFM010000173.1:0-7030 GCA_964243435.1 uncultured Beijerinckiaceae bacterium | reverse complement strand
GCCGCCACCCGCACCTGCGCCGCCGCGTACGCCGCCGACAACTCCGGTGCCACCAGGGCCGCCGCGGCCAGCGCCGCCGCCGGCTGGGCCACCGCGGCCGGCACCACCCCCGCCGCCACCTGTCGCCGCGCCGCCTTCGCCCGGAGCGGCGTGAACGCTTGTCGCGGACACCATGCCGTAGGACGACAGTGCCAGAACCGCGGTGCCGACCACGGCAAGTCGTCGAAGCTCGATCTTCATCGCTTATTCCTCCTGTTGGTCGCGCAGCAACGGGTAGGCGATGGAAACGATCCAGCTTCTGCCAAAAGGCCGCGACGAGAGCCCACCACGCATCCGACCTGCGGTGGGCCGGGCGGCGGCAGCGCAAGGACCGTCTTGCTCATGGACCTGCGCGACGGTCATCGGGTACGATGGCGCCCTATCGGCCGGTTCAGGCCAGGTCGAACCTGAGCACGCCCAGGCCTTCGATTTCGCTCTCGATCTTGTCGCCCGCCTTGAGCCAGATCTGCTTGTCCTTCGGCTTGCCGACGATCACGCCCTGCGGCGTCCCGGTGAAGATGATGTCCCCCGGCTCCAGCGCGAACAGCTTGGACGAGTAGGCGATCACCTGCTGCGGGCTGAAGATGAAGTCCGCCGTGCTGGAATCCTGGCGCGTTTCGCCGTTGACGCGTGTCTGCAGGCGCAGCTTGTTCGGGTCGACGAGATCGGCCGATACGAAGTACGGGCCGATCGGCGCGAAGCCGTCGAGCGTCTTGCCCACCATCCATTGCCCGCCCTTCTCGAGTTGGAGGTCGCGCGCGGAGAAGTCATGGCCGACGGCGTAGCCGGCGACGTAGTCGAGCGCGTCCGCTTCCGACACGTTGCGCGCCTGCCGGCCCATCACGATCAGCAGCTCGGTTTCGTAATCGAGCTTGGCCGTGACGTCCTGCGGCGGCACCTTGATCGTGCAGTTGTGGGCGGCGAGCGTGTTGTTGTACTTGTTGAACAGGACCGGTTCGGTCGGCACCGGGGCGCCGATCTCATGGGCGTGCTGGCGGTAGTTCAGGCCGACGCAGACGATCTTGCCGGGATTGACGAAGAGCCGTCCGAAGGTGACCGACGCCTCGGGATGCAATGCCTTCGCGTTGACTTCCGGCCGTGTCGCGGCGGCCTTGACCAGAGCGTCCAACGCCGGGGCGCTGGCATCGGCAAGCATCTGTTCAAGCGTGACCGGCGCCTCCATGCCGAGCATCTTGCTGGCGGCGGCAACGTCGAGGATGCCGCTCGACGTTTTCACGCCCAGCGTTTCCGCGCCATCGGCTTGCCGGATCGTCAGCAGCCTCAAGCCGCGCGGCATTCCCCGCGGCCCCTTGGGGGACACCGGTGGAGTGGTGCCGACCGAGGTGGCGTCGGCCGGAGCGACGCCGGCGCTGGCCATCAGCGAGACGGCGCCCGCGGTCGTCATGAGGTTGCGACGGGTCGGCATGGCGTGATCTCCCCGGATGGCATGGTGACCAAGGCTCTACGCCCCGCGCTCGTCGGCGGGCAAGCGGGTCGATGGTCGGTCGTCCGATGGGCAGGTCGCCGCCGAATCCTGCGTCGCTCTATCCGCAACGAGCCCGCGCGCTGCCATCCAGTCGCCCAGCGCGGCATTGACCTCGGCCGGCGCGTCCTGCTGCACCCAGTGCGAGGCATCGGGGAGGCGCACCAGCGTGAAGTCGTCGACGAGGCCCTGATAGCCTTCCGTCAACTCAAGGCCGAGCGCGACGTCGTGCTCGCCCCAGATCATCAGCGCGGGGACCTCGATCGTCGGCGCTTGCTGCCGCGTCGCCATCATCGTCCGGGCGTTGGCGCGGTAGTAGTTGAGCATCGCCGTCATCGCGCCTGGCGCCAGCGCGTTGGCGCGGTAGCGGGCGAGCACGGCGGGCGGGAAGGCGGCGGGGTTGCGCGCCATGCCGGTGAAGCCGCGCTCCACCATTCGCGCACCCGCGACCGTCAAGGCCCATTCCGGAAGACGCGGGAGCTGAAAGAAGGCGACGTACCAGGAACGCAGCCATTGCCGCCAGGAATGCCGCAGCACGCGCCGGAAGACATCGGGATGCGGCACGTTCATCACTACCAAGCCGTCGAGGGGCCGCAGGCGGCGGATGGCGAAGCTCCAGGCGATTAGCGCGCCCCAGTCGTGCCCGATGAGCAGGCGACGGCGCGCGCCCAAGACATCGAACAGCGCGGCGACGTCGTCGACGAGACGCTCGATCGCGTAGGCGTCGCGGCCGAGCGGGCGGGTGGTGCCGCCATAGCCGCGAAGGTCGGGCGCCACCGCGCGCCAGCCCAGGGCAGCCAGCGCAGGAAGCTGGTGGCGCCACGAAAGGCGGCACTCGGGAAAGCCGTGAAGCAGCAGGGCGACGTCGTCGCCCTCGCCGCACTCGTCGCAGGCGACGTCGAGCCCGTTCGCGCGGATGACGGTCGCGCGGGTGCCGGTCGCGACGGGCCCGGCGGCGCTCATGCCGTCAGCGCCACTCGCGCACGTCCACAAAGCGCCCGGCGATGGCGGCGGCGGCGGCCATCTGCGGCGACACCAAGTGGGTGCGCCCGCCCGGTCCCTGCCGCCCTTCAAAGTTACGGTTGGAGGTCGATGCGCAGCGCTGCTCGGGCTTCAGCTTGTCGGGGTTCATGCCGAGGCACATGGAACAGCCGGGCTCGCGCCATTCGAAGCCGGCATCCTTGAACACCGCATCGAGGCCCTCCGCCTCCGCCTGACGCTTCACCAGGCCGGATCCTGGAACGATCATCGCCTCGACGCGCTCGGCCACCCTGTGCCCGGCGACCACCATGGCTGCGGCGCGAAGATCCTCGATCCGGCCGTTGGTGCAGGAGCCGATGAACACCTTGTCGAGCGCGATGTCGGTGATCCTCTCGCCGCCGCGCAGGCCCATGTAGTCGAGCGCTCGCGCCACCGCGGCGCGCCGGTTCTCGTCGGCCGTATCCTCGGCGCGGGGAACGGTGCCGGCGACGGTCACCACGTCCTGCGGGCTCGTGCCCCACGAGACGATCGGCGTGAGGTCGCCGGCGTCGAGGCGGACTTCCTTGTCGAACAGCGCGCCCTCGTCGGATTGCAGCGTGCGCCAATGGGCGACGGCCTTGTCCCAGCTCTCGCCCTGCGGCGCGTAGGGCCGGCCGTGGAGGTAGGCGAAGGTCTTGTCGTCTGGCGCCACCATGCCGGCGCGCGCGCCGCCTTCGACCGACATGTTGCACATGGTCATGCGGCCCTCGAGCGACAGCGCGCGGATCGCGGCGCCGGCATATTCGATGACGTGTCCGGTGCCGCCGCTGGTGCCGATCTCGCCGATGATCGCCAGGATGATGTCCTTGGCGGTGACGCCCGGCGCGGCTGTGCCCTCGACGAGCACCCGCATGTTCTTCGCCTTCTTCCAGACCAGGGTCTGGGTGGCAAGGGTGTGCTCGACCTCGGAGGTGCCGATGCCCATCGCCAGCGCCCCGAAGGCGCCATGGGTCGAGGTGTGGGAGTCGCCGCACACGATCGTGGTACCGGGCAGGGTGAAGCCCTGCTCGGGGCCGATGATGTGAACGATGCCCTGCCGGCTGTCGAACTGGTCGAAGTACTCGATGCCGAAGTCCTTGACGTTCTGCGCCAGGGTCTCGACCTGCAACCGGCTTTCCGGATCCTCGATACCTCCGGAACGGTCGGTGGTCTGCACGTTGTGGTCGACCACGGCCAGGGTCCGGCGCGGCGAGCGCACCTTGCGACCGGCCGCGCGCAGCCCTTCGAACGCCTGCGGGCTCGTCACCTCGTGGACAAGGTGACGATCGATGTAGACGAGGGCGGTGCCGTCGGCCTGCACCTCGACGACGTGGTCGTCCCAGATCTTGTCGTACAGCGTGCGCGGCGTGCCCATCGTCGATCCCAGCGTGTCCAAGCCATTGCATCTAGGCGACACACTCCTACGCGCAACGGTCGGTCAGGAAAAGCGGGCCCCTCGGCGGTGTCGGCGACCGTACTTTCCAAGCTCGCGTCGATCTGCGATGGCTGCGGTGGCGTGGCGCACGCCGCCGCCCCGCGAGGTTTTCGATGCGACCCGCCGTTGCGCCATACCTGACCGTTTCACCCGCCCTGGCGGCGATCGCCTTCTACAAGCAGGTGTTCGGCGCCGAGCAGGCCGCCTTCATGCCCGCGCTCGACGGACTGCGCATCCTGCACTGCGAACTCGTCATCAACGGCGGCTCGCTGATGCTGGCCGACGCCTTTCCCGAGTTCGGGCAAACGCGGGTCGGCATTCCCGGCGAGCCGGTCACCATGTCAATCAGCCTGGAGTTTCCTGCGGCGAAGCAGGTTGACGAGACCTTCGGCAAGGCGACGAGCCTCGGCGCCAAGGCGGAAACCGCGCCGACCAATTCCTTCTGGGGAACGCGCCTCGCGACCTTTCGCGACCCGTTCGGTCATCGTTGGATCCTCAACGCGCCGCTTGCCGGGGGCAGCGCAGCCTGAGTCCGTCGCGAGGCGTCGGACGTAAGGAAACGGCAAGGATCGTCGGTGTAGTTTCCCTGCGGGAAGGTGCCGATGGATTTCTCGCTGGACGAATGTGCGTGCGCGCGGGCCTATGAGGTTTGGCGCGAGGTGGCCGCCGAACCCCTGCCCGCCGTTGCCTCGACGTCCGGAGCATGGACGGTCAAGCCTTGGACGTGTGGAGCACCTTCGCGGGCGCTCGCGGGCGCACATGATGCATTCGAGCTTGAGCGGGCCCCGCGCGCGCGCGTGGTGGCCCACGAAGCCGCAGCCAACGTCGCGACGCAAGCCATCGCCTGACCAGCACCGCTGCGGGCGGGCATCAGACTTGCTCCCAGCCTCCATCGTGGATGTGATCACGGTTCCTGTCCTTTTCCGTCGCCGTGCGGCGGCCCGAGCGACGGTGCGCGCCGCCGCGGTGTTCGCCGCGGCGTCGCCTGCTGCCATGACAACCGCCGACCCAGCCGCCGCGGAGGTCAGGTGGGTGATGGCTTCCAAATATCTCGCAAACAGCGTGTCGGACATCGGCCTGACCTCCTTCGCCCGAGCCGTGGCGGCGCGGACCGACGGCGCCCTCACGGTCGCGACGGCGCTCGACGACGAGCTGAAGATCACGGCCGCCGCGATGCCGGGCGCGGCCGTGGAAGGACGCCTCACCGGCGGCGACGCCTTCGCCTGACCGCTCGAGGCGTTCGACCCGGTCTTTGGGCCGCCTTCGCTGCCCTTCATCGTACAATCGCTCGACGCGGCAAAGGCGCTGAATGCGCGCGCGCAAGGCTCTACAAGGAAGCCTTCGCCGCACGTGGCCTCAAGCTTCTTTACGTGACGATCCGGCCGTCCGCCGGCCTGTGGACGGCAAAACCCGTCCCGAGCGCCGACGCCCTCAAGATGCTCTCCGTCCGTTCGAATGACGAGACCTCGGCCGCCGTGCTGCACGCGGCCGGCGCCAGGGCGACGTTTCTTCCCTTCGACGAGGCGTTGTCCAAGGTGAGGGCGCACGAGTTGAACGCTATCCTCACCGCCGGCGACGGCGCCGGGCGCAAGCTTTGGGACGAGCTGTGCTGCTTCAGCGCTGTCAACGACGCCATCCCGATCTCCCTCGCCTTCGTGCGACGTTCGATGCCTTGTCGAGGCCGCAGCAGGAGCCGGTGAGGGCGGCCACCGCCGAGACCGAGGCTGGCCAGTTCGAGCTGCTCGCCCGCCGCAAGGGTCGAACTACGCCAACATGCGGGCGAACAGCATCGCCATCGCGGGACTCGCGCCGGCCCCGGTGCTGGCCGTGCTGCGGCGCGGCAGCGGCTTCGCCGTAGGACCGTGCGCCGGGTTGCGCGGGAACCATCGAAGCACGTCGATGACCCGTGTGGGTCATTGCGCGCCGCGATGGTACAATCCCGCGGCGCGGGCGTCGTCCGTCGGCGACGGCGCCGGACATGCAGGGAGGGATCATGCCCCACGTCACCGCAAACGATGGTGTCAAACTGTACTGCGAGGAGACCGGGTCGGGGACGCCGGTCGTCTTCGTCCACGAGTTCGCCGGCGACCACCGAAGCTGGGAACCCCAGCTCCGCCATTTCGGGCGCCGCTACCGTGCCATCACCTATGCCGCGCGCGGCTACCCGCCGTCCGACGTGCCGGAGCATCCGGCCTCGTACTCGCAGGGCCGGGCGGCCGACGACATCGCCGCCATCCTGGACGGACTCGGCATCGGCAAGGCGCACGTCGTCGGCCTGTCGATGGGTGGTTTCGCGACGCTGCACTTCGGCTTCCGCCATCCCGCGCGCGCTCTGTCGCTCTGCGTCGCGGGCTGCGGCTACGGCGCCGAGCTTGATCAGCGCGATCGTTTCACGGAAGAAGCCGATGCCATTGCCGCAACCATCGCCAAGGATGGCATGGCGGCGTTCGCGGAGCGCTACGCCTACGGGCCGACGCGCGTGCAGTTCGAGAACAAGGACCCGCGCGGCTTCGCCGTCTTCAAGGCGATGCTGGGCGAGCACGCCGGGCTCGGCTCGGCCAACACGCAGCTCGGCGTGCAGCGCGAGCGTCCCTCGCTCTACACGCTTGTCGAGGAGATGAAGGGCCTGCGCGTCCCCACCCTGATCGTTACGGGCGACGAGGATTGGCCCTGCCTGCGCCCCGGCGTGCTGATGAAGCAAAGCATTCCAACCGCGGCCCTCGTCGTGATGCCGAACGCCGGCCACACCGTCAACCTCGAAGCCCCGGACGACTTCAACCGCATCGTGTCGGACTTCATCGCGCAGGTGGAAAGCGGACGATGGCCGGTGCGCGACGCACGGGCGGTGGGCCGCTCCATCACCGGCATGGACGGCTGAGCGGCCATCGCGACGCTCCTGCGTCGGACGCTAGCCTCGCACCTTTTCGACAATCGACACCGCTCAGCATAGGCGACTCCGCCCTTGCGGCGCCAATCGCGGGATAGGTGCGTGCGCTCATCGGACGCCACGAGACATGACGGCCGTGTGGGCTAGACCTGATCGGGGGCGGTCCGGGAGTGGGTGTGCGCGACCC
>CAXTFM010000172.1:324-7127 GCA_964243435.1 uncultured Beijerinckiaceae bacterium | reverse complement strand
GTGCGTCAGCATCTCCTCGAGCTCCGCATCCCGCGTCGCGCGCGGCAGGCGGCCGCGGTTGGACGCCCCGAGCAGGATGTTCTCGCGCACCGTCAGGCCCGGGAACACGCGCCGGCCCTCCGGAATGTGCGAGATCCCCGCCCGGACGATCTTGCCCGGCGGCTGGCCGAGGATCGACGTGCCCTCGAAGTCGATCTTGCCCGTGACGTTGGCGAGCAGGCCGGAGATGCAGCGCAGCGTCGTCGTCTTGCCGGCGCCGTTGGCCCCGAGCAACGCGACGATCTCGCCCTCGCCCACGTCGAGGTCGACGCCGTGCAGCACGTCCACGGCTCCGTAGCCGGCGTCGAGCCCGCGCACCGCGAGGATGGGCGCGGCGCCGGCGCCCTGGACCGGGGCCTTGCGCGGCGCCGGCGGCGCGGCGCCGACAGGCTCGCCGAGGTAGGCGGCGATCACCGCGCGGTCCTCGCGCACGGCGGCCGGCACGTCGTCGGCGATCTTGCGGCCGCGGTCGAGCACCACCACCCGGTCGGAGGCGCCCATCACCACGCCCATGTCGTGCTCGATGAGGAGCACGCCGATGCCGTCGGTGGTCGCGAGGCGGCGCAGGTCTTCTTCCAGCACCGCCGACTCGCGCGGGTTGAGGCCGGCAGCCGGCTCGTCCAGGCACAGGAAGCGTGGGTCGAGGCACATGGCGCGGGCGATCTCCAGCCGGCGCTGCGAGCCGTAGGGCAGCGCGCCGGCGAGGTCGTCGGCGCGCGCCGCGAGCCCCATGCGCTCCAGCCACGCCATCGCCTTGTCGATCGCGGCGCGCTCCGCCGCGCGGAAGGCCGGCAGCCCGAACAGGCCCTGGACCTGGAGGAGGCCGCCCCGGCTCATCGCCCGGTGCTGCGCCACCAGCAGGTTTTCGAGCGCGGTGAGGCCGGGGAACAGCCGGATGTTCTGAAAGGTGCGGACGATCCTGGCGTCGGCGGCGATGCGGTGGCCGGGGAGATTGTCGACGCGTCGCGTCGCGCCGTCCGCCTCGCGGAGCACCACCCGGCCGGCGCTGGGCCTGTAGAAGCCGGTGATGCAGTTGAAGGCGGTGGTCTTGCCGGCGCCGTTCGGCCCGATCACCGCCGTGACCTCGCCCACGCGGGCGGTGAGGTCGAGCTTGTCGACGGCGACGAGGCCGCCGAAGCGCATGGTGAGGCCCTCGACAAGGAGCGCCGCCGGCGCGGCCGCATGCGTCGCAGGCCGGTCGGCCGTGAATGCCTCCGCTGCGGTGCTCACCCGGTGCTGCCTTCCCCGGCGCCGATCCGCACCGTGGACGTCCGGCCCGAGATGATGCCCTGCGGCTTCCACACCATGATGAACACCATGGCGAGCCCGAAGACGAGCATGCGGTACTGGGCGAAGGCGCGGCCGAGTTCGGGCAGGCCGACGAGCACGGCGGCGGCGAGCACCACGCCGCGCTGGCTTCCCATGCCGCCGAGCACGACGATGGCCAGGATGGTCGCGGACTCCGTGAAGGTGAAGCTTTCGGGCGAGATGAAGCCCTGCCGGGTGGCGAAGAAGCATCCGGCGACGCCGGCGATCGCCGCGCCGATGGCGAAGGCGGTGAGCTTGATGATCGTCGGGTCGAGGCCGAGCGCGCGGCAGGCGGTCTCGTCCTCGCGCATCGCTTCCCACGCCCGGCCGATCGGCAGGCGGCGCAGCCGCCGCGTCAGCACCAGCGTCGCACCGGCGAGGAGGAGCACGACGTAGTACAACCAGATCACGCGGTGCAACGGCGAGAAGGGGATGTCGAAGAACTGCGCGAAGGTGGTGCCGTCATCCGGCGCCGACGGCGCGAAGGCCGCGCCGAAAAAGGTCGGGCGCGGGATGCCGGTGATGCCGTTCGGGCCGCCGGTGAAGCTCGCCCAGTTGATGATGACGATGCGGATGATCTCGCCGAAGCCGAGCGTCACGATGGCGAGGTAGTCGCCCTTGAGGCGAAGCACGGGAAAGCCGAGCAGTACGCCGAGCGCCCCCGCCAGAAGCCCGGACAACGGCAGCGCCGCCCAAAAGCCCGTGGTGGTGCCGATGATGCCGAGCGTGTAGGCGCCGGCCGCGTAGAAGGCGACGTAGCCGAGGTCGAGCAGGCCGGCGAGGCCCACCACGACGTTGAGGCCCCAACCGAGCATCACGTAGGTCAGGAAGTTCGCCGCGAGGTCGAGGGTGTAGCGCGAGGCGAAGGGGGTGAGCGGGAACAGCAGGGCCGCCGCGCCGATCGCGAGGGCGAGCGCGGCGGCGAGCCAGCGTCCCGTGCGTTTGCGTTCGGCGCGGCGCGCCGGGCGACGTGGCCGCGCGGCGAGGCGGGCGCGGACGAGCTCGTAGGCGAGCCGGCCGAGGAAGACAGCGAGCACGACCGCGGCGGCCGACAGGGGATCGGTGTCGAGGGTATTCGCCCCATCGACGATGTCGAGGCGCACGCCGATGAACGGGACGGCCAGGATCAGCGCCACCGCCGCCGCCTTGCCGGCTGATGCGAGGGCCTCGCTCAGCGCCGGTTTGGCCGCGGCGGAGGGCGGCGCCTCGGGACCGGCCGCGCGCGCGACCCCGCGTTCCGCCACATCGGCCCGCGACAGGTCGGCGTGCCTCGCCTCGGCTTCGCTCACATCAAACCTTTTCGAGGTTGGAGCGGCCGAGCAGGCCGGTCGGCAGCACGGTGAGCACCAGGATCAGCACGGCGAACACGGCGACGTCCTTGTAGGCGCCGGACACGTAGCCGCCCCAATAGGCCTCGATGAGCCCGATCACCACGCCGCCGAGCATGGCGCCGGGGATCGAGCCGATGCCGCCGAGCACGGCGGCGGTGAAGGCCTTCACCCCGGCGAGGAAGCCGATGAAGAAGTCCACCGAGCCGTAGTACAGCGTTTCCATGAGGCCGGCGCCGGCGGCGAGCGCCGCGCCGATCACGAAGGTGAGCGAGATGGTGCGGTCGACGTCGATGCCGAGCATGCCGGCCATCGCCATGTCCTGCTCGCAGGCGCGCTGGGCGCGCCCGAGCGCGGTGCGCTCGATCAGGAAGGCGAGGGCGCACATCAGCGCGAAGGTGAGCCCGATCACGGCGAGCTGGATGGTCGAGATGCGGACGACGAAGCCGTCCTGCTCCATCACGGTGAAGCCGCCGGTTGCGACGGCGGGCAGGGTGCGCAGCCCCGCGCCTTGAAGAAGCTGCACGTAGTTCTGCAGGAAGATGGACACCCCGATCGCCGAGATCAGCGGCGCCAGGCGGAAGGACCTGCGCAGCGGGCGATAGGCGATCCGCTCGATGGTCCAACCGAACGCGGCGGTGAACACGATGGCGATCAGCAGCACCAGCACGATGGCGAGGGGCTGCCAGCTCACGCCGAGCAGCCCCAGCGCCGTGAACGCCATGATCGAGACGAAGGCGCCGATCATGTACACCTCGCCGTGGGCGAAGTTGATCATGCCGACGATGCCGTAGACCATGGTGTAGCCGAGCGCCACGAGCCCGTAGATCGAACCAAGCGTCAGACCGTTGATGGTCTGCTGGACGAAGTAGGCCATCCCGGCTCCGGTGCTGCGCGGCGGCGACGAGGCCAGCTACTTCATTGGCGAGTACTTGCCGCCCTTCCAAACGTAAACGATGAAGCCCTTGGCGTTCGGGTCGCCCTTCTTGTCGAAGCCGATATTGCCGATCACCGTGTCGAAGCTGCCCTTGTGCAGCTCCGCCGCGACCTTGGTGCCATCAAACGACTTCGCGCGCTTGGCGGCGTCGGCGTAGGCCTGCACCGCGGCGTAGGTGTAGAGCGTGTAGCCCTCGGGCTCGTACTTGGCGTCGCGGAAGGCCTTCACCACCGCGGCGGCCTTGGGGTCGTTGCGCGGGTCGTTGGGGAAGGTCATGAGCGAGCCGTCCGATGCCGGCCCGGCGATGTTGGCGAAGCTCGTCTCGCCGATGCCGTCGCCGCCCATCAGCGGCGCCTTGAGACCTTGCTCGTGGGATTGGCGCACGAGCAGGCCCGCCTCGGCGTAGTAGCCGCCGTAGTAAAGGAGGTCGATGTTGGCGGCCTTCAGTCGGGAGATCAGGGCGGAGAAGTCCTTGTCGCCCTGGGTGATGCTGTCGTCGAGGACCGGCTTGAGGCCCTTGGCGATGAGCGCCTTGCGCACACCGTCGGCGAGACCCCGGCCGTAGGTGGTCTTGTCGTCGACCACGGCGATCTTCTTGCCGAGCTTGTGGCTGATGATCGCGTCCACGGCGACCGCCGCCTGCTGGTCGTCCCGCCCGCAGGTGCGGAACACGTCCTTGAGGCCGCGGTCGGTCAGCGTGGGGTTGGTGGAGCCCGGGCTGATCATCGGCAGACCGGCGTCGGCGTAAACGTCGGACGCCGGGATGGACGAGCTCGAACAAAAGTGGCCGATGATGCCGGCGTCGCTATTGCTGACGATCTTGTTGGCGGCGGCGACCGCCTGCTTGGGGTCGCAGGCGTCGTCCTGCATGTCGAGCACCATCTTCTGCCCGTTGATGCCGCCGGCCTTGTTGATGGCCGCCACGGCACCCTGCGCACCCTGCTTCATCTGCTCGAAGAAAGCGGCGTTCGATCCGGTCTGCGGACCGACGAGGCCGAGCTTCGTGTCGGCGTTGGCGGCTCCCGCGGTGGCGGCGAGGACCGCCAGAACCGCTGTGGCTGTTCTCAGCATGCGTGACTTCCTGTTTGAAAAGGGACGACGATCAGAGTGCAACGTCGCCGCACGCGGATGCAATGCGTCGCTGCCTCGACCAATGGCCGATTCCGACACGAATGAACAGCCGCACGCGGAGCGTCCGACTGGCGGGCCACCGCCGTCCGGCGCGTCGCGAGGTCTTGCCGTGGTACCCTGCCAGCCATGGCGCGACACGATCAAGAATCGTGCCTCGGATGACGGGACGGTTTTGAAATGATCGTTTGACGGCGCTGCGACCGGCTCGCCAGTGTCGAGGCCGCCGGCGCGGCGATCGCTCGCCCAACTCCCGGACGTGCGCCCGGCCTTCGGACGTGAAAGGACATTCCATGAGCATGAGCGAGCAGGCCGAGGCGGGTCCGCGCGAGGCCGCCGCGAGGGCGCCCGACAGCCTGGAGGTCGCCACGGTGCGCACCGTGGAGATGGAAGGCACGCACACCCGCACCGAGCACGACCTGCTCGGCTATGACGAGGTGCCCGCCGACGCGCTGTGGGGCATCCACACCAAGCGCGCGGTGGCGAACTTCCCCATCACGGGGGTGCCGGTCGGGCACTTTCCCGATTTCGTGCGGGCGCTGGCCCTGGTGAAGCAGGCCGCCGCGCGCGCCAACAAGCGCCTCGGCTACCTCGACCCGGCCAAGGCCGACGCGATCGACCGGGCCTGCACCCTGGTCGCGCAGGACAGGCGCTACGCCGCCTCCTTCGTCGTCGACGCGATCCAGGGCGGGGCCGGAACCTCCACCAACATGAACGCCAACGAGGTGATCGCCAACGTCGCGCTCGGGCTGATGGGCAAGCGGCCGGGCGACTACGCCGCGCTGCACCCCAACGACGACGTCAACATGGCGCAGTCCACCAACGACGCCTACCCCACAGCGCTGCGGCTCGCGGTGATCTTCGCCACCCAGCCCCTCATCCGCGCGCTCGACGACCTCGCCTACGCCTTCAAGGGCAAGGCGGTGGAGTTCGCCGACGTGCTCAAGATGGGCCGCACCCAGCTCCAGGATGCCGTGCCGATGACGCTCGGCCAGGAGTTCGACGGCTTCCACGCCACGATCAAGGAGGACGTCGGCCGGTTGAACGACATCGGCGCGCTGTTCCGCGAGGTCAACCTCGGGGCGACCGCCATCGGCACCGGCATCAACGCCGACCCGCGCTACGCGGCGCTGGCGGTGGAGGAACTCTCGCGCCTCGCCGGCCAGCCGATGGTGCTGGCCTCGAACCTCATCGAGGCGACCTCCGACCTCGGCGCCTTCGTGCTGTTCTCCGGCGTGCTGAAGCGCGTCGCCGTCAAGCTGTCGAAGATCTGCAACGACCTGCGCCTGCTGTCGTCCGGCCCGCGCACCGGTTTCGGCGAGATCCGGCTGCCGGCGGTGCAGGCGGGGTCCTCCATCATGCCCGGCAAGGTCAACCCGGTGATCCCCGAGGTGGTCAACCAGGTCGCCTACATGGTGATCGGGCAGGACCTCACCGTGACGCTCTGCGCGGAAGGCGGGCAGCTCCAGCTCAACGCCTTCGAGCCGACGATCGGCTACTGCGTGCTCAGCATGATCCGCACGCTGACCGCGGCGGTCGACACGCTGACCAAGCGCTGCGTCGAGGGCATCGAGGCCGACCGCGAACGCTGCCGCAGCCTCGTCCAGGGCTCGATCGGCCTCGTCACCGCGCTCGCACCGACGCTCGGCTACGAGGCGAGCTCGCGGGTGGCGCAGCGCGCGCTGGCGGAGAACCGCCCGGTGGCGGAGCTGGTGCTGGAGGAGGGGCTGCTGACAAGCGAGCAGTTGGACAAGCTGCTTGAACTCGAGGCGATGACGCATCCGAGCCGGCGGCAGAAGGCCGGCAGCGCGGGCTGAGGCATCGGCCCGGCGTCCTGCACGGCGGCTCCCATGTTCCGAGCGGTCCTGCCGTTCGGTCGTTGGCCGCACATCGCCGCGGTCCTTCTCGGTCGATGCACCTTCGGGATCGATGCAAATGCGGAAAGGCCGCAAGCTGTGCTTGCGGCCTTTCGTCGATGAGTGGTCGCGGACTACTGGAAGGGGAAGTAGCGCAGCGAGGTGAACACGATGTGGTCGGTGGTCCGCGCCGAGACGAACGGGGCG
>CAXTFM010000172.1:0-314 GCA_964243435.1 uncultured Beijerinckiaceae bacterium | reverse complement strand
CCATTGGCGTTCGCGGTCGCTCCGAAGAGCTGGCGCTGGATGAACTCGTACTGGACGCCGACGCGGACTTCGCCGAACTGACCCTTGTAGATCTTGTCGTTGAAGCCGGTGGTCAGGGCGATGACGCGATGGGTCGAGCCTCCGCACTGGCCGCCGGGGGAGTTGCAACCCGTGTTGTTGACGCCGCCGGTCGCGCCGTAGCCCTGCATGGCGCCACCCTGGTTCGAGAAGTTGCGGTTGACCTGGTCGAAGCCGGCGAAGGCGTAGAGGTCGAAGGCCGACGTGGCGTGGTAGATCAGGCCGACGTTGGCGCT
>CAXTFM010000171.1:0-7145 GCA_964243435.1 uncultured Beijerinckiaceae bacterium | reverse complement strand
CCATCGCTTGACCGCAACGGAGGATCGCCGATGAGACGCCTGCGCCGTTGCAAGATCGTCGCGACGCTTGGACCGGTGTCGACGCCCGACGAGATGCTCGCCAAGCTGTTCGCCGCCGGCGTCGACGTGTTCCGCATCAACATGAGCCACACCGGCCACGACGATCTGCGCGCGCACGTCTTCGCCTTGCGCGAGGTGGCCAAGCGCTACAGCCGGCCGGTCGCCGTGCTCGTCGACCTCCAGGGGCCGAAGCTGCGCATCGGCATCTTCCAGGACAAGGGCGTGATCCTGCAGCCCGGCGCGCGCTTCACCCTCGACGACGATCCCACCCCCGGCGACGCGACCCGGGTGTTCCTGCCGCATCCCGAGATCCTGCAAGCGTTGAAGCCGCTGGACACGGTGCTGATCGACGACGGCAAGGTGCGCCTCCACGTCGTCGAAACCACCGGCACGCGGGCCCTGTGCGAGGTCGAGGTCGCCGGCCCGATCTCCAACCGCAAGGGCGTGAGCCTGCCCGACACGGAGATCGCCGTGTCGGCGATGACGCCCAAGGACCACGCCGACCTCCAGGCCGCGCTGGAGATCGGCGTCGACTGGATCGCCGCCTCGTTCGTGCAGCGGCCGGAGGACGTCGCGGAGATCAAGGAGATCGTGGACGGGCGCGCCCTCGTCATGTCCAAGATCGAGAAGCCGCAGGCCTTGAACAAACTCGACGAGATCATCGCGCTGTCGGACGGGCTGATGGTGGCGCGGGGCGACCTCGGGGTGGAGATGCCGCTCGAGAAGGTGCCGGGCATCCAGAAGCGCATCGTGCGGCGCGCCCGGCGCCAGGGCAAGCCGGTGGTAGTGGCGACGCAGATGTTGGAGTCGATGATCGCGGCGCCTGTGCCGACCCGCGCCGAGGTGTCCGACGTGGCCCAGGCCATCTTCGAGGGTGCCGACGCGGTGATGCTGTCGGCGGAGAGCGCCGTCGGCAGGTACCCCATCGAGGCGGTGGCGATGATGGACCGCATCGCCATCGAGGTGGAAACCGACGCGCTGTACCGCTCGATCATCACCGCCCAGCGCCCGGAACCGGAGCCAACGGCGGCCGACGCCATCGCCATCGCCGCGCGCGACACCGGCGAAACGCTGGAGATCAAGGTCATCGTCGCGTGGACCACCAGCGGGGCGACCGCGTTCCGCATCGCGCGCGAGCGCGTCGGGCCGCCGATCATCGCGCTCACCCCCTACATCGACACCGCGCGCCGCCTCGCCATCGTGTGGGGCGTCCATCCCGTGGTGACCAAGGACGCGCAGGACGTCGACGACATGGTCGCGCGCGCCTGCAGCAGCGCCGAGCAGGAGGAGTTCGCCCGCGGCGGCGACCGCATCATCGTGATCGGCGGCGTGCCTTTCGGCGAGAGCGGCGGCACCAACCTGATGCGCCTCGCCGAGATCACCCACCGCGCCACGTGAGCACGCGCGATGCGAGCGTGGAAGGCGCGTGCGCCGCCGGCCGCGCCGGCTAGATCCCCTGCCCTTCGACCGCGGTGGCAAGCTCCTCGACGGCGTGCTCGACCTGCGGCTGGTGGGGGTAGATCGACAGCTCGCGCCGGTAGACCTGGAGCGCCCGCTTGTCGAAGCCGGTACGCTGAAGGATCAGCGCCATGCCGTTCAGCGCGGCGAAGTGGTTGGGTTCGAGCTTGAGCACGCGGTCGACATCGGCCATCGCACCGTTGAGGTTGCCGGCGAGGTAGCGCACGGTGGCCCGCTTGTTCCAGGCCTCCGCCCAGTCCGGCTGGAGGGTGACGAGCCTGTCGAGGACGGCGAGGGCCAGCGGGACGTTCTTCTCTTCCAAGGCGTGTTCGGCGCGCGCCATCAGCAAGGTCGCCGTGTCCGAGCTCGAGTGCATCCAGATGCCGGCGATGACGGAGGCGGTGCTGCGCGCCTCGTCGGCATCCTTGGCCGCCGCGAGCTTGGCGTAGAGTTCGTCGAGGCTGCGGCGGCGAGCGACGGCGAGCGGCGGCGGCGGGGTCAGGGCCTTTCGGATCTCCGCCTGCTTCTCCTGCGGCGTGGGCGGCTTCGGCTTGGGCGCCGCCGCGCGCTGGCCGGGGGCAAGCCTGGTGCCGGACGGTGCGCGTCCCGATGCCCGCTCGCGGCCGAGCCCGCCCTCGTCGTGGTCCTGACGGAACTCCTGGCCGAACCCGCGGGCGAAATCATGGGATGCGCCGGGTCGCTGCCCACCGCCCGCCCCGTCAACGGGCGCCTCCTGACCCAGTCCGAAGGCGTGTACCCCTGGCGGCAGCGGATCCGTCGGATGACCGGGGAAGCGCAGCACCTGCCCTCCGCTCTCGTCGGCGCGCACCGCCAATGTCGGCAGCAAAGTCGGCAGCAGGATCGAAAGGGGGACGGTGGCGATCACGAGGACCGCCCGGCGCGCCGCGATGCCGGTGAAGCGCGTGCGGAGGAGTGGGCGGGGCCAACCGGATGCAGGCATGGCGGTGAGGCTAGGCCGGCGAGTGGAAAAGGTCAAAGCGGCCGCGGTGCTTGACGCCACCGTGGCGGGCGTGTCAGCCCTGGCGCGCCTTGAAGCGCTTCTGCACCTTGTTGATGATGTACACGCGGCCGCGGCGCCGCACGAGCTGGTTCATGCGATGACGCCCGCGCAGGGACTTGAGGGAGTTGCGGACTTTCATCGGCGTGATCTCTTGATCCGTGTTGTCGTGGCCGCCGTCGAGCGCGTTGTCGATGGAGGCGACAGCCGCGGGGCCACAGCTCCGGCCGGTGCGGGACGCGAGGCGGCTTATGCCGCAAGGCGCGGCGAAGATCAAGCATGGGCGATCCGGCGCACCGGGCACGGTTTCGCCATAGATCGACCCCGTAATGGCTGGATGCCCCGCAACAGGTATTACCAGGGTCCGCGGACCGACCACTTCGACGGCATGCGCTTCCACGTGCCGGGCACGCCGCCGTCGGACAAAAGCGCCGGCGAGTTGTGGCGCTTCAGCCGAACGCCCGCCGGGCCATGGCCGGCGCACGTCGAACCCGCCGCACCGGCGGCGCCCCTGCCCCGCGTTGACGGCGGCGCCCTGCGGGTGACCTCGATCGGCCACGCCAGCCATCTCATCCAGACGCGCGGCCTCAACATCCTCGTCGACCCCGTGTGGTCGGAGCGCGCCAGCCCCTTCGCCTTCGCCGGCCCGAAGCGGGTCGCGGCGCCCGGCATCGCCCTCGACGCGCTCCCCGCCCTCGACGCGGTGCTGATCACCCACAACCACTACGACCACCTTGACACCGCGACCCTGACGCGTCTCGCCGCCACGCGGCCGTGCCGCATCATCGTGCCGCTCGGCAACGACGCGATCCTGCGCCGGCACGACCGGGCGCTGCGCGCCGAGGCCTACGATTGGGGCGACCGTGTCGCGCTGTCCGACGATGTGGCGGTGACGCTGCTCCCCAGCCTGCACTGGTCGGCGCGCGGGCTGGGCGACCGGCGCATGGCGCTGTGGGCCGCCTTCATGATCGAAACGCCGGACGGGCCGATCTATCATATCGGCGATACGGCGTTGGGCGACGGGCACCTGTTTCGCGCCGCCTTCGAGCGCTTCGGCCGGCCCCGCCTCGCGGTGATCCCCATCGGCGCCTACGAGCCGCGCTGGTTCATGCGCGCCCAGCATGTCGACCCCGACGAGGCCGTCCGCGTCTTCGGATTGTGCCGGGCGCACCACGCGCTGGCGCATCATTGGGGTTGCTTCCGCCTCACCACCGAGCCCTACGACGAGCCGCCGCGCCGCCTCGCCGCCGCGCTCGGCGCCGCCGGCATCGACCCCGCACGGTTCCGCGTGCAGCAGCCCGGCGCGGCGTTCGACGTGCCGTCGACTCCACCGGACGTTGCCGCGGCGTGAGCGGCGCACCGGCAACGGCGACCGGGTTTGCCTCGCGGGCTCAAGCGCGGCATAGCAGGTGCGGAACGCCACCCCGGCCGTGAGGATGCGACGTGCAAGGCTCCATCGACCCCGTCAAGCTGTCCACCATCGTGGCCGTCGCCATCCTGGTCGGCACCGAAGTCGTCGGCGCATCCTGGGCGGCGGGCTGGGCGATCGGCGGCATCCTGCAGCTGTCCCCGGCGATCAGCCGGGCGATGGAGGTCGCCTTCGGCCTGAGCGGCTTCGTGCTGCTTTATTTCTTCATGCGCACCGCGCTGCGGCACGAGCCGGTGCGGCGCTGACGTCGGCCCCGGCGCGAGCTGGAAATAAACCGCACTGGGACCATCTGCCCCTCGGCAGGAGCCTTTGAGGTTGCTATGTGCAAACCCTGGAGTAATAATAAACTGTAAGCCTGGGTTGACAGTCCGTCCGTGTGACAGTCAACTCGGGGCATCGGCGCGGCAAGGATTGCGATGAGCTACCGCCATCATTTCACGAATGCGATCGGCAGGCTGGAGGCGGAGCGCCGCTACCGCGTCTTCGCAGACCTCGAGCGCAGCGCCGAGCGCTTCCCGAGCGCGCGCTGGCACCGCGACGGCCGCGACGTCGCCGACGTCACCATCTGGTGCTCCAACGATTACCTCGGCATGGGGCGGCACCCAGACGTCATCGACGCGATGGCCACCACGGCGACGCGCTATGGCGTCGGCGCCGGCGGAACGCGCAACATCGCCGGCACCAGCCACCCGCTGGTCCGCTTGGAGGCCGACCTCGCCGACCTTCACGGCAAAGAGGGCGCGCTGGCCTTCACCTCCGGTTGGGTGTCCAACCTCGCCGCCATTTCCACCATCGCCGACCTCATCCCCGATTGCCTGATCCTGTCGGACGCGCTGAACCACAACTCGATGATCGAGGGTGTCCGCCGCTCGTCGGCGCAACGCATGATCTTTCGCCACAACGACGTGGCGCACCTGGAAGAGCTGCTGCGCGCCGCAGGCCCGCAGCGCAACAAGCTGATCGTGTTCGAAAGCCTGTACTCGATGGACGGCGACATCGCGCCCATCGCCGCCATCTGCGACCTCGCCGAGCGCTACAACGCGATGACCTACGTGGACGAGGTGCATGCCGTCGGCCTCTACGGCCCGCGCGGCGGCGGCATCTGCGACCGCGAGGGGCTCGCGGACCGCATCGACGTGATCGAGGGCACGCTGGCCAAGGGCTTCGGTACGCTGGGCGGCTACATCGCCGCCGACCGGGCCATCATCGACGCCGTGCGCTCCTACGCGCCGTCTTTCATCTTCACCACCGCCCTGCCCCCGGCCGTCGCGGCGGCGGCGAGCCGCGCCGTCGGCATCCTCAAGGGCGCCGAGGGCGCAACCTTGCGGGCGCGTCACCAGCGCCAGGCCATGCTGACCAAGCATGCCTTGTCCGCCGCCGGCCTACCGGTGATGGCCAACCCGTCGCACATCGTGCCGGTCGCCGTCGGTGACGCAGAGCTGTGCAAGGCCGCCTCCGACATGCTGCTGGAGCGGCACGGCGTGTACATCCAGCCGATCAACTACCCGACCGTCGCCAAGGGCACGGAGCGGCTGCGCATCACGCCGACGCCGCATCATAGCGACGCCCACGTCGCCGAACTCGTCGATGCGCTGGTCGACGTGTGGCGCGCCCTCGGCCTGCGCTTTGAGGAGCCGAAGATCGTCAAGCTGCGTCCCAGGACGCAGCAGGCGGCGGAAGCGTGCTCATTCCCCGAGTTCAAGCGCGCCGCCGAGTGAGGTCGGCGGGGCGTTGCCGCCCCGTTTGCGGTATCCTCGTGCCCCGATGGTCGGGCGCTGGGGCGCGTGCGGGCGCGGTGGACAGAGATTGCTGCCGTCTCGTCGCTCCCGTGTTTTCGCGCTAGGGTCCGGCCCGTCCGCGCGGTGCGGGTTGAGCGTCCGGGCATCGACATGCCACTCCACCTCCTCAAGCTGTGCGTCGGCGTCGACTCGATCGCCGATCTGGAAGCGCGGATCGCCGAGCGCCTCGACGGCTGCCGCGCCGCCGCCGGGCCGGGCGAGCAGGTCCACACCACCCGCATGGTGCCCAAGCGCGGCGCCGAGATCATCGATGGCGGATCGCTGTTCTGGGTGATCCGCGGACAGGTCGCCGCCCGCCAGCGCGTCGGCGCCATCCGCCCCTTCACCGATGCCGGCGGCATCGGGCGCTGCCATCTCGTGCTGGAACCGCGGGTGGTCGCCGTCGCGCCGCGCCCGTGCAGGCCGTTCCAAGGCTGGCGCTACCTCGACGAAACGGCCTGCCCGCGCGACCTCGACCCCGAAATGCCCGGCGCCGACCTCCCGGAAGCCCTGCGCTTCGCCCTGCGCGAGCTTTGCCTGCTGTAAATCGCGCCGCGCGCTTGCGCTCGCGCCCGAGGCGCGCGATGGAGGACGCGGCGCCCGCGCGCGCTCCAAGGCCGCGCCCCGAGGTGGCGGCACCGGCGTCCTGACCCATGATGATCGTTCCGCTGGCCGCGGCCGCCCTGCTCTGGTTCCTGCTGTCGCGCACGCCGACCTTCACGCGGCTCGTCCGCGGCATCCATCCCGGCGTGCCGGCGAAGCTGCTGGCGATCGTGCTGGTGGTGGCGGCGCTGCTCACGCTCGCCCACGGCAACGTGTGGGCGGCGCTGTGCCTGTTCGGCGTGAGCCTGTGGTCGTTGGGACGCGGGGCACCCGCGCCCCGCCGCGCCACCACCCGCGCGGACACGTCGGTGATCCGCTCCGTCCTTCTGGAGATGGAGTTCCATCGCCCGACGGGGCGCCTCGGCGGCCGCGTCGCCGCCGGCCCGCGCAAGGGGACCGACCTCGACGCCTTGAGCCGCGGCGAGTGCGACGCCCTCCATGCCGCCTGCCTCAAGGTCGACCGTGACGGCGTGGGGATCCTAGAAGCCTATCTCAACCGCCGCTTTCCCGGATGGCGTGCGGCAGGAGACGGTGACGGTGATCCGGACACGCGACGCGCGCGCTTTACGAGCCGGATGACCGAGCAGGAAGCTAATCAGATCCTGGGCCTTCGCAGCGGCGCGTCGCGCGACGAGGTCGTGCGCTCCCACCGCGCGGCGATGAAGCGGTGGCACCCCGACCAGGGTGGATCGGTGGACCTTGCCGCGCGCGCCAACGAGGCCAAAGAGGTGCTGCTGCGCCGCCATGCCTGAACTCCTGAACACCGAACGCAAACAAACGACGTGAAGCGAGGCGGGCC
>CAXTFM010000170.1:5784-7147 GCA_964243435.1 uncultured Beijerinckiaceae bacterium | reverse complement strand
CCATCACCGAGGTCGTGGCGTCGACCGGCGCCCTGGGCGCGCCGGCCGCGGCGGCGCCCGCGGTCCCGCCGAGCAGGCGCGCGACGAGCATCCCCGCGGCGGACCCGTCCATCGCCTGGCCGAGGCGCACGGGCACCTGGAGCCAGCGCTCCAGCGTGCCGTTGCGCTTGGGGTCGAGCCGCGTCGCGCTGGCGGCGACCACGCTCACCAGGCCGGGGCCGGCGACGCGGTGCAGCGCGTCGAGGATGGCGCGGGCACGCTCGGGCGCCACGGCGTCGAGGTGGTCGAGGGCGAGCACGATGCGCTGCGGCGCCGGCCGGCCCTTGCCCCCCTTGGCGCCGTTCTGGCCGTCCGCCATCGCCGCGGCGAGGGCGGTGAAGAAGCCCTGCGCCTGCACCGCGGCGGTCGCGAAGGGCGAGGGCTCGTGGCGGGCGGCCGGGTCGGCGCCGCCGGCGCGCTGCTCGGCCTCGGCGACCTCGCGGTTCAAGCGCTCCACGTCGCGCTCGAAGGCGTCGACGCGCTTGGTTTGGTGGGCGAACAGCCCGTCGAGGTCGCGGCGGCGCGTGTCGAGGTCGGCGCCGAGCAGGCGCGCGCCCTTGAACACCGGCGTCACGAAGCGGAAGGCGCGCCACAGGTTGGCGGCGACGGCGACGGCCGCCAGCGCGAAGGCGGCGCTGCGCGCCGTGGCGAGCAGCCCCATGTGCGCGGCGAACCAGTTCGCCACGCTGCCCGCGACCTGGGTGCCGGCCTGCGCGCTCCCGCGGAGGTCGCCGAGCCAGGCGTCCTGGTCGTCGATGGCGATCCCGAGCCCGACCCCGGCGAAAACGAGCAGCACGGCGAGCACGATGAGCTTGGACTGCCCCTTGAAGGCCCACAGCGCGCGCAGCGCGAGGCCGAGCGTGCCGCCGGAGCCGGCGGCGTACTGCACGAGTTCCTTGTAGGAGCGCACGGGCTCGCCGCCGACGCCGAAGCCGGCGAGGCGGCGCTCGATGCCGGCGCGGTTGGCGCGGGCATAGGCGTCGACCTGGCTGCCGGCCGCCTCGAACAGCACGGTTTCGGTGAGGCGGGCGCGGCGCGAGCCGGCGTCGTCGAG
Organism: uncultured Beijerinckiaceae bacterium; assembly: GCA_964243435.1. Classification (GTDB taxonomy): domain Bacteria; phylum Pseudomonadota; class Alphaproteobacteria; order Rhizobiales; family Beijerinckiaceae; genus RH-AL1. The sequence goes on along the minus strand of CAXTFM010000170.1, from coordinate 6,054 downwards.
CGCGCGGCGCTCGGAGTCGAGCCGGCGGCGGGCCTCGTCGAGCGTTTCGCTGACCTCGCGCAGCACCGCGCCGGGGTCGCGCGCCGTGTGCCCGAGGTCGCGCGCGAGGTCGGGATAGGGCTGGCGCAACCCGCCGTGCAGGCTGGCGGCGAGCCCGCCGAGGATGTCGCCGTCGAGCGCCGCCGCGTCCACCGGCTGGAGGTGGATGCGCGACAGGAAGGGCGACCCGCCCGCCGGCTTGGCCGCCGAATTGCCGGTCGAATTGGCCGC
>CAXTFM010000170.1:0-5684 GCA_964243435.1 uncultured Beijerinckiaceae bacterium | reverse complement strand
GGAAGGGCGACCCGCCCGCCGGCTTGGCCGCCGAATTGCCGGTCGAATTGGCCGCGGCCTCGGCGAGGTCGCGCACGCCGGCGAGCGTGCGGTGGAGGGCGAAGCTTTTGCCGCTGCCGGCACCGCCGAGCAGCCCGATGGCGAGCGGGGTCGCCGTGCGGGCGTGGGCGACGAGCTCGGCGAGGCGAAGCAGCGTCGGCTCGATGCCGAGCGCGTCGGCGCCGTCGTATCCGTCGCCGGCGAACACCGGCGCGACCTTGGGCGGCGGCGGCGTCACGATGGGCGGCGCGTCGGGGACGCGGGCGGCGGGCGGCGCCGCGGGGCCGGACGCGGGCGGCGCGACCGTCGGCTCTTCCCGTCGCTTGCCCGGCTTGAAGGCCCCCATGTCACGAAACCCGATATCCACCACGGGGCACCCTCGCTCACGTCGCACGCGCCCCGCTGCGTCCGGGGCGAAGCCAGCAAGGCACCCGATTGTGACCAGCGGAAGACCGCGCGGGACATGCGCCGACCAAGGATGCGCCATCGATGGATGCGCCGCCGATCGGTGCGCCACCGGCGGCGCCGGCCGTTTGCTTGAAACGCGCGACGCGCTTATCCCGTATAGCCAAAGGTCGAGACGCGGCCGGAGCTTCCCATGTTTCACCACGCCAGATCGCCCGTCCGTCGCGGCGCCGTCCTGCTGCTCGCCGCCGCGCTGCTCGCGGCACCCGCCGTCGCGCGGGCGCGGCAACCGGCCGAGATCGCCGGTGCCTGGACCCTGACCTTCGACAAGACGGGCGCCACGTGCCGCGTGATGCTCCAGGCCGCCCGCTCGGACCGCGGCGACTACATCCTCGGCATGCCGACGGCGTGCCGCCATGCCATGCCGGGCATCGCCGGCGTCGGGCGCTGGAGCGTGCCGGACGACGCGCACGTCGTGCTGAGCGAGCCGGGCGGCACGCCGCTGCTGACGCTGACCGCGGCGGAGGACGGCTTCGTGCTCGCCGGCCCGATCGGGACCTATGCGCTCAGGCCGACCGGGTCCGGCCTGTCCGCCGCCCCCGCCGCAGCCGCGCCGGCGCTTGCGGTAACACCTGCGCCCACATCTGCGCCCGCGCCTGCGCCGCCACCTGCCCCGGCGGCCGCCCTCGTCCGGGTGGCCGCGCGCCAGGGCGCGGGCGAGGCGGCGTCGCCGGGCGACCTTGCCGGACGCTACGCGGTGCTGCGGGAAAAACGCGACACCGGCTGCATGGTGACCCTCGACAAGGCCCACGCCAAGGGCGGCGACCGCGCCCAGCTCGCACCGGGGTGCCGCGACCAGGGCATCGTGGTGTTCGACCCTTCCACCTGGCAGATCGTCCACGGCGACCTCGTGCTCACCGCGCGCGCCGGCCACAAGACCAAGCTGGAGCGCCAGGATGACGGCGTGTGGGCCAAGGACCCCAAGGAGGGCGGCAAGCCGCTTGGCTTGAAGAAGCTTTAGCCGCGCTTCACCCCGGATCAGCCCTCGGGCGGCGCGGACTTCATCCGCTCGGGGCTCGGCATGGACACGATGTTGTAGCCGGCATCGACGTAGTGGATCTCACCGGTGACGCCGGCGGACAGGTCGCTGAGCAGGTAAAGCGCGGCGCCGCCGACCTCGTCGATGGTCACGGCGCGGCGCAGCGGGGCGTGGTCGCGCTGGTAGTTGTACATGGCGCGGGCGTCCGTGATGCCGGCGCCGGCGAGCGTGCGGATCGGGCCGGCGGAGATGGCGTTGACGCGGATGCCGCCCGCCCCGTAGTCGGCGGCGAGGTAGCGCACGCCCGCCTCCAGCGCCGCCTTGGCGACGCCCATCACGTTGTAGTTCGGCACCACGCGGGTGGCACCGCCGAAGGTCAGGGTGAGCAGGCTGCCGCCCGGCGCCATCAGCGGCACCGCGCGCTTGACGATCTCCGTGAAGGAGAAGGCGGAGATCAGCATGGTGCGCTGGAAGTTCTCGCGGGTGGTGTCGGCGTAGCGGCCCTTCAGCTCGTTCTTCGCGGAATAGGCCACGGCGTGGACCACGAAGTCGAGGCGCCCCCATTCCGCGGCAAGGCGGGCGAACAGGGCGTCCACGGAGGCGAGGTCCTCCACGTCGCAGGGCAGCAGCATCGCCGCGCCGAGGCTTTCGGCGAGCGGGCGCACCCGCTTGGCCAGACCCTCGCCCTGGTAGCTGAAGGCGAGCTCGGCCCCCTGCCGGTGCAGCGCCTGCGCGATGCCCCAGGCGATGGAATGGTCGTTGGCGACGCCCATCACGAGGCCGCGGCGGCCCGTCATCAGGGTGCCCGCGGGCTGGTCCCGGTCGTGCGCCCGCGCGTCACGCATCGACGTGCTTGAACAGCAGGCTGGCGTTGGTGCCGCCGAAGCCGAACGAGTTCGACAGCACGTGGCCGAGCGTGGCGTCGCGTCGCTCGCGCACGATGTCCATGTCGGCGAAGGCCGGGTCGACCTCGTCGATGTGGGCGCTTTCGCAGATGAAGCCGGAGTTCATCATCAGCAGCGAGTAGATCGCCTCCTGCGCGCCGGTGGCACCGAGCGAGTGCCCGGTAAGCGACTTGGTGGCGGCGATGGGCGGCGCCTTGCCCGCGCCGAACACGGCGCGCACCGCCTCGATCTCGCGGAGGTCGCCGACCGGCGTCGAGGTGGCGTGGGGGTTGATGTAGTCGATCGGCGCGGTGGTGCCCTCGAGCGCCATGCGCATGCAGCGCTCCGCCCCTTCGCCGGAAGGCGCGACCATGTCGAAACCGTCCGAGGTCAGGCCGTAGCCGGCGACCTCGCCGTAGATGCGGGCGTTGCGCGCCCTCGCCCGCCCGTACTCCTCGAGCACCAGCACGCCGGCGCCGCCCGCGATGACGAAGCCGTCGCGGTGGCGATCGAAGGCGCGCGAGGCCACGGCGGGGGTGTCGTTGAAGCTCGACGACATCGCACCCATCGCGTCGAACAGCACGGAAAGCGTCCAGTCCAGCTCCTCGCAGCCGCCGGCGAACATCACGTCCTGCCTGCCATAGGCGATCATCTCGTAGGCGTTGCCGATGCAATGGTTCGACGTCGCGCAGGCCGACGAGATCGAATAGTTCGCGCCCTTGATCTTGAACCAGGTGGCGAGCGTCGCCGAGGCGGTGGAGGACATGGCCTTGGGCACGGCAAAGGGCCCGACGCGCTTCGGCCCCTTGGCGCGGGCGATGTCGGCCGCCTCCACGATGGCCGCTGTCGAGGCGCCGCCCGACCCCATCAGGATGCCGGTGCGCGGATGCGACACCTCGTCGGGCGCGAGGCCGCTGTCGGCGATGGCCTGCTCCATCGCGAGGTGCGCCCACGCCGTGCCGCCGCCGTGGAAGCGCATGGCGCGGCGGTCCACCGCCGCGGCGCTGCCGGCCGCGGGGGCGCCCTGCACCTGGCTGCGGAAGCCGAGCTCGACGAACTTCTCCGCGCGGGAAATGCCGGACCGCGCTTCGCGCAGCGACGCCAGCACCTCCTGCGTCGAGTTGCCGATGGGGGACACGATCCCCATGCCGGTCACGACCACGCGTTTCATGCCGTTCTCCGCCATGCAGCCCTTCTCGCCGCGCCCGGACCGGACGCCCTCAGGCCGCCACCGGCGCCGCCTGGAACAGGCCGACCTTGAGGTCCTTGGCATCGTAAATGCGGGCGCCGTCCGCTTCCAGCCAGCCGTCGGCGATGCCGAGCACGAGCTTGCGCCGGAACACCCGCTTGAGATCGACGCCGTAGATGATGCGCTTCACGGTGGGCAGCACCTGGTCCGAGAACTTGACCTCGCCGACGCCGAGCGCCCTGCCGCGCCCGGGCAGGTCGAGCCAGCCGAGGTAGAAGCCGAGCAGCTGCCACAGCGCGTCGAGGCCGAGGCAGCCGGGCATCACGGGATCGTTCTTGAAATGGCAGCCGAAGAACCAGTGGTCGGGCCGGATCTCGTATTCGGCGCGCACCAGCCCCCTGTTGTCGGGGCCGCCCTCCTCCGAGATGGCGGAGATCTTGTCGAACATCAGCAGCGGCGGCAGGGGTAGCTGGGCGTTTCCGGGCCCGAACAGGTCGCCGCGCGCGCACGCCAGGAGATGCTCGTAGTCGAAGCTGGAGCGACGATCGCTCATCGTATGGTTCGTTCCTCGGCGGGACACGGCGGCGGGACGCGCGGGCTCTTAACATAGGGCGTTGCCGACCGAAAGCCGCATTCCCCGCGGGGTGGGCGGTCGCGGCGGGCTGCCGGACCCGCGTGCGGCGCGCGACGCTTGCGAAGCCCGCCCCCCTTCCTGTACGACCTGCCCGTAACGACGTGGGCGCGGACCGCCGAAGCCGTATCGACCTCGTCCCGGATTGCGCAACGCGTCCGGGATGCCTATTGGTTGAACACGGCATGGTGCGTCCCGGCAAGGCGGACGGTTCGGGACGGCCGCCAAGACGAAGGGTGTGATGAGCGAGTTCAGGAAGGCCCAGAAGGCACAGGAGCTGGCCGCGCAAAGCCGCTTCGACGCGATGATGGCGGGGTGCCCGGTCCACGCGCTGCGGGCCAAGCTCAAGACGGCCGGCCTGCGCCCGACGCGCCAGCGCATGGCGCTGGGCCTGCTGCTCTTCGCCAAGGGCGACCGCCACCTCACCGCCGAAAAGCTGTTCGAGGAAGCGCAGGAGCTGCGCGTGCCCGTGTCGCTGGCGACCGTGTACAACGGCCTCCACGTGTTCACGGAGGCCGGCCTGCTGCGCGAGGTCGCCGTGGACGGCACCAAGGTGTATTACGACACCAACGTCAGCGACCACCACCACTTCCTGCTCGAAGGCACCAACATGCTGATCGACATCCCGGCGGTGGCGATCGACCGCACGGTGGTGCCGGACCTTCCCGAGGGCATGGAGATCGCCGCCATCGACGTCGTGGTGCGGCTGCGCCCCAAGGCGGTCACCAAGGCCGCGTGACGTCCGGCGGGCACCCGTCCGCCCGCGTCTTTCCGCCTTCCTCGGTCTAACGGAAGGCGTGCAGCGCCGCCTCCAGCCGTGCCCATTCCGCCTCGTTCCCCGGCAGGCCGAAGCGCAGCCAGCCCCGTTCCCCCGCGAAGGGGCGGGTCAGCACGCCATGCGACGCCAGCGCCCGGAACAGCTCGGGCGCCACGGGATGGTCGACGAGGCGGAACAAGGGCGTGTGCCCGACCGGCGCCGCCCCCACCTGCGCGAGCAGAAAGGCGAGCCGCGCCCCGTCGGCGCGCAGCCGGGCGATCGTCGCGGCCAGCCAGCCGTCGTCGGCAAGGGCGCGGGCGCCGAGCGCGATCGCCGGCCCGCTGACCGGCCAGGGCCCGAGCATCCGCCGCAGCGCCGCGCCGCGCCCTTCTGACATGACGGCGAAGCCGAGCCGGAGGCCGGCGAGGCCGTAGATCTTGCCAAACGAGCGCAGCACCACCGTGCGCTGCGCTGCGGGGCCCTGCGCCATGCCGGGCACCAGGCTGCACGCCGGCGGCAGCGCGTCGGCGAAGGCCTCGTCGACGACGAGGGTGCCGACGCGCGGCGCCAGGCGCGCGAGGTCGGCGGGCGCGGAGCGGCGCCCGTCCGGGTTGTTGGGGTTGACCACCACCGCGACGTCGGCGCCGGCCAGCGCGTCGAGCTGCGGCACGCTGCGCACCCGCGCGTCGGCGTCGCGGAACACCGCCGCTTCGTCGCCGGCGACGACCCGGCCGATGGCC
>CAXTFM010000169.1:0-7154 GCA_964243435.1 uncultured Beijerinckiaceae bacterium | reverse complement strand
CCTTCCTCGAAACGGAGGACCACGGGCACCAAGACCACCAAGCGCATGACCACCAGGCGCACGACCACGCGCATCACGACCACGGCGATCACGGCCACCATGACCACGGTGGGCACGGCCACCTCGCGGCGCACGGGCACGGCGGCGCCAAGCACTACCACGACGAGGACATGCACTCGCTCAGCCTGACCATCGAGGGCGACGTCGATCCCGACAAGTTCCTGCCCTGGGTGCAGGACTACACGCAGCGCGAGGGCGCCTCCATCCTGCGCTCCAAGGGGATCCTCGCCTTCAAGGGGGAGCCGCGCCGCTTCGTGTACCAGGGCGTCCACATGATGATGGACGGCGACCTGCAGCGCCCGTGGCGCGAGGGCGAGAAGCGGGTGAGCCGCATCGTCTTCATCGGGCGCCAGCTCAAGGAGGAGGAGATCCGGCAGGGCTTCCTCGCCTGTGCCGCCTGAACCGCGTGGCCGACACCTCGCTCACCGACCGCGTCGCCGCCTACCCGCCCGGCGCGCCGGTTCACGCCGTCGCCTTCCTCGGCACCACGCCGCTGCTCGCCCGCGACGACGGCGGCTTCCTCCTCGGCGACCCGGCGGCGGCGCGCGCGGTGGCGGCGCACCCCGACGGCGCGATCCTGTGCAGCGCCCTCACGCCGACGCACCTTTACACCGGCGGCGACGACGGCCTGGTGGTCGCCACGGACGCGGCGGGCACGGCGGTGAGGGTTCACGACGCCGGGGGCAAGTGGATCGACGCGGTCGCCGCGCGCCCCGACGGCGCCGTCGCCTGGGCCACGGGCAAGACCGTCGCCGCCCGCGACGGCAAGGGCACGGTGCGCACCACCGCCGTCGCCAGCACCGCGCGCGGCCTCGCCTTCGCGCCCAAGGGCTACCGCCTCGCGGTGGCGCACTACAACGGCGCCAGCCTGTGGTTCCCGAACGCCGAGGCGCCGCCCGAGCCCTACGAATGGAAGGGCTCGCACGTGGCCGTGACCTTCTCTCCCGACGGCCGCTTCATGGTGACCGCGATGCAGGAAGCGGCGCTGCACGGCTGGCGCCTCGTCGACCGCGCCAACATGCGGATGAGCGGCTACCCCTCGCGGGTGCGCTCGCTGAGCTGGTCGGGCGACGGCGAGTGGCTGGCGACGTCGGGCGCCGACGCCTGCGTGATCTGGCCGTTCCGCGACAAGAACGGACCGATGAAGAAGCCGCCGCTGGAGTGCGCGGTGCGCAAGGCCAAGGTGTCGCGCGTGGCCTACCATCCGAGCGCGCCCATGCTGGCGGTCGGCTACGAGGACGGCTGGGCCATGCTGTGCCGCCCGGCCGATGGCGGCGAGATCCTCGTGCGCCGCCCGGAGGATGGGGCCGGCGCCATCTCCGCGCTGGGGTGGAACGCCGATGGCACGCGGCTGCTCTTCGGCGCCGCCGATGGCGCGGCCGGGCTGCTGACGCTGCCGGGCGGCTGAGCGGAACGCCGCGGAAGGTGCTAGGCTCGCCGTGCTTCTGAGGGGGTTTCGATGATCCTGCGCCGCCTCGCCCTGTTCGTGGCGCTCGCCGTCGCCCTCGCGGCGACGCAGCTGCCGGAGTTCGTGCAGCAGTATCGCCAGCGTCTCGGCGGCGCCATCGACCAGCTCGCCGCCGTGGTCGCCCGCTTCGACGCCGACAGCGCGCAGCAGGGCCTGACGGAGACGGCCGGCATCGACCGCCTGCGCGCCAACGACGATCCCCTCGTGCGCCGCCGTGGCGAGGCGATGGGCGACGACGTCCGTCGCCTGCAGGTGCTTCGCGACGCCCAAACCGGGTTCCGGCAGGCCGGCCCCGTCGCCCGCCTCGCGACCTTCGTCACCCATTACGACGGCGTCGTCGCCCGCGGCGTCTTTGCCGAGTTCGAGCCGGCGGTGCCGACCTCGCCAGAGGCCCTCGTTCTCGGCGCCATCGGCTTCTGCGTCGGCGGCGGCGTGGTGCACATGGCGGGACGCCCGTTGCGCCGCCGCCTGCGCGAACGCGCGGCCTGAGCGGCATTAACCACGCCAGCGGATTCAGCGGGGGACAGTGTCGCGAATCGACTCGCGGCGTGCGGCTTGGCGTCCCTAGGGTACCCGCGACCGCTTTCTTAACGCCCGGCGCGTATCCGATCATCGCGATGCACGATTTGTACGACCGCCTGGAGAACCGCACGCACGCCGCGCGCGAAACCTCCCTGCTGCGCGACCTCGCCCACGTCCTCACCGTGTCGCGCGCCCGCGCGCCGGCGCTGCGCGCGCAACTGCGCGGCCTCGATGCCGGCCTGCGCAGCCGCGGCGACCTTGCCCGCTTCCCGATCCGGCGACACGCCGACCTCCTCGTCGCGCAGGCCGAGCTTGGCCCCTTCGGCGGCTTCGTCGCGACCCGGACGGCGGCGCTGGCGCAGGTCTTCGCCGCGCCGGCGGCGCTGCTGTCGCCGGCCGGTCCGGCGAAGGACTGGTGGGGCATGGGGCGCGCGCTCTACGCGGCGGGGCTGCGCCGGGGTGCCCTGGTGCTGAACGCGCTTGCCTACGACCTCGTGCCCGACGGCCACATGGTGGAGGCTGCGGCCCGCGCGATCGGCTGCCCGGTGATCCCGGCCGGCGCCGCCGCATTGGCGGATGTGGTGCCGGTCGTCGAGCGCCTCGCCCCCAGCTTCTTCTGCGGCGCGCCCGAGGCGCTGAAGCGGCTGCTCGACCAGGGCGCCGCGCGTTCAGTCGCGCGGGCGTCGCTGGTCGGTCTGCTCAAGCCCGGCCTGCGCGCCGAGCTGGCACTGCGCGGCATCGCGGTCCATCGCAGCTTTGTGTTGCCTGAACTCGGCGCGGTCGGCTACGAATCCGCTGCCGCCGACGAGCTGGTGCTCGCCGAGCACTACCTGCTCGAGATCGTCGATCCCGACGGCGGCGCGCCCGTTCCGGCGGGCGAGGAGGGCGAGGTCGTGATCTCCCGCGTCAACCTCGACTATCCCCTGTTGCGCTACGGCACGGGGCTCATGTCGCGCGTGCTGCCCGGCCCCTCGCCGTGCGGCCGCACCAACACGCGCTTCGCCATGCCGCGCCCGCTGCGCCGTGCCGACGCGCACATCGACGAGATCCGTCGTCGCCATCCCGACCTCACCATGCGCCTCTACGTGTCGCGCGCGAGCGGCGCGCTCAAGCTCAAGGTCGAGCACGGCGGCGACGAGCCGCTGCTGCGCGAACGCCTCGGCGAAACGCTGCGCACCGTCACACGCCGGCGCGGCAGCGTCGAGATCGTGACGCCGGGCTCGCTGCCCGACGAGGACGCGCCGCCGCGGCACGGGCGTTCGTGACGATGCCGGCGGGGACGATCCCCAACGTGCTCTCCATCGCCGGCTCCGATCCCGGCGGCGGCGCCGGCATCCAGGCCGACCTCAAGACCTTCGCCGCGCTCGGCTGCCACGGCATGGCGGCGATCACCGCCCTCACCGCGCAGAACACGGTCGGGGTGACCGGCATCCACGTGCCGCCGGCCGGTTTCGTCGCGGAACAGATCGCCACCGTGTTCGCCGACATCGCCGTCGCCGCCGTGAAGATCGGCATGCTTGGCTCGGCCGAGGTGGTGGCCGCCGTCGCCGCCGCGTTGCGCCCGCACCGCGGCGTACCGATCGTGCTCGACCCCGTGCTCGTCGCGACGAGCGGCGCGGCGCTCGGCGGCGACGAGGTCGTCGCGGCCATGCACGCCGAACTGATCCCGCTCGCCACCCTTGTCACGCCGAACCTCGCGGAAACCGGCCGGCTCGCCGGCGGCCTCCCGCTCGACACGCGCGCGGCGGTCGAGGCGGCGGCCTATGCCCTGCGCGGCCGCCACCCCGACGGCGTCGCCTGGCTGATCAAGGGCGGCCACGGCGGGACGGCGACGTCGGACGACTTCCTGCTCGCGGCCGATGGCGCACAATGGTTCTCTTCCCCGCGTAGCCCCACGCGCAACACGCACGGCACCGGTTGCACCCTGTCCTCCGCCATCGCGGCGCGCCTCGCGCGCGGCGACGTGCTTCGCGACGCGGTGCGGACGGCGAAGTCCTACCTCGACGGAGCGCTCGCCGGGGCCGACCGGCTGCGCGTCGGGGCCGGCGCCGGCCCGGTCGACCACTTCGCCGGCTGGCGCTGACGCCGCAAGCCGCAGGGCATGACAGGAGCGCGCGCTGTGCCTACATTGCCTGGGGTAGGCAGGGCCCGTTCCGGCGCCGCCCCACGACGAGGATCAAGTGCCAGCCGAAGTGATCGCACTGCACAAGGAGGCACCGCCCAAGGGGGCGCCGTGTGCAGGGATGGCCTTCCCCCAAGCCAAGACAGGCGTGCTCCTCGTCAACCTCGGCACGCCGGATGCGACCGATTACTGGTCGATGCGGCGCTACCTCAAGGAATTCCTGTCCGACCGTCGCGTCATCGAAACGCCGCGGGTCCTGTGGTGGCCCATCCTCAACCTCATCATCCTCTCGGTGCGCCCCTCCGCCAAGGGCAAGGACTACGCGTCGATCTGGAACAAGGAGCGTGACGAGAGCCCGCTGCGCACCATCACGCGCTCGCAAGCGGACAAGCTGGCGGCGCGCCTTTCCCGCTGCGGCTTCGGCGACGGCGACCTTTGCGTCGAATGGGGCATGCGCTACGGCAACCCGTCGATCAGGGCCGGCATCGACTCGCTCGTCGCGCAGGGTTGCGACCGCTTCCTCCTCGTGCCGCTGTACCCGCAATACGCCGCCGCGACCTCGGCAACCGTCTGCGACAAGGCCTTCGAGGCCCTCGCCACCATGCGTTTCCAGCCGACGATGCGGGTCGCCCACCCCTACTACCGCTCGCAGGCCTACATCGATGCCCTCGCGCGGTCGGTGCGCGAGGAGGTGGCCAAGTTGCCGTTCGAGCCGGAGGTGCTGCTCGCCTCCTTCCACGGCGTGCCGCGCGACTATGTCGAGAAGGGCGACCCCTACCAGGCGCAATGCATCGAAACCTGGCAACGCCTGCGCGCGGCGATGGGCATGAGCGCCAACGAGTTCCGCGTTTCGTTCCAGAGCCGCTTCGGCCCGGCGGAATGGCTGCAACCCTATACGGACGAGACGATCAAAGGCATGGCGCGCGCCGGCGTGACGTCGATGGCGGTGGTGGCACCCGGCTTTGCCGCCGACTGCCTCGAAACCATCGAGGAGTTGGGTGAGGAAAACCGGCACTACTTCCTGGAGAACGGCGGCCAGCGCTTCGCCGCCCTGCCCTGCCTCAACGACTCGGATGCCGGCATGCTTGTGATCGAGGACGTCGTTCGTCGGGAACTGGCGGGCTGGGTGTGATCGCGGCGGCCTGGCGGGTCGCCCTCGCCGCCTGCCTCGCCGCTGGCACATGGCCGGTTCGCGCCGACGAGGCGGCGGCCACCGCCGGCCAGGACGCCATCGCGGGTCACGGTGCGCGCGCCCTGCCCGTGCTGGCGCGCCACGGCATGGTGGTGGCGCAGGAGGGGACGGCGGCGCGCGTCGGCGTCGACATCCTGAAACGCGGCGGCAATGCCGTCGACGCAGCGGTGGCGACAGCCTTCGCCCTCGCCGTCACCCTGCCCCGCGCCGGCAACCTCGGCGGCGGCGGCTTCATGCTGATCCACCTCGCCAAGGCGAACCGGACGGTCGCCATCGATTATCGCGAGACGGCGCCGGCGGCGATCACGCTCGACACCTTCCTCGACGCCCGGGGCGACGCCGATCCCCACCTGTCCCGCGAAACCGGCCTCGCCGTCGGCGTACCGGGCACGGTCGCTGGGCTTGCCCTAGCGCTGGAGCGCTACGGTTCCGGCAGGTTCACCCTTGCCGAACTCGTTCTTCCGGCCGTGGCCCTCGCCCGCAACGGCATCCCGGTCGAGGACGACCTCGCCGACTCCCTCGCCGGTGCCACGCGGCTGAAGCGCTGGTCGGCAAGCGCGTCGATCTTCCTGCATCCCGATGGAACGGCACTCGCGCGCGGCGAACGCCTCGTGCAACGTGACCTTGCCGACACGTTGACGGCGATCGGTCGTGACGGTCCGCGTGCGTTCTACGATGGCGCCGTCGCAGAGCGCATCATCGCCGGTATTCGCGCTGCCGGCGGCCTGATGACGAGGGACGATCTGAAGACCTATCGCGCGGTCGAGCGCGATCCGGTCGTCGGTACCTATCGGGGGCATACGATCATGTCGATGCCGCCGCCCTCGTCGGGCGGCGTCCACGTGATTGAACTGCTCAACATTCTGGAGGGCTATCCGCTGGCGCGGGAAGGCGCGAACTCCGCGGCAGCGATCCACGACATGGCGGAAGCGATGAAGCTCGCCTATGCCGACCGTGCCGTCTACCTCGGTGATCCCGCCTTCGTGGACGTGCCCGTCACTGGTCTCACGTCCAAGGTCCACGCCGCGCGGCTGCGCGCACAGATCCCCCCGGAACAGGCGCGCCCGGCCGCAGCGATCTCGGTGGACGATACCGTGCGTCTTGAAAGCGACCACACCACGCATTTTTCGATCGTCGATGGCGAAGGCAATGCCGTCGCCAACACCTACACGCTGAACCTCGATTACGGCGTCGGCCTGGTCGCGGCCGGAACCGGCGTTTTGCTCAATGACGAACTCGACGACTTTGCCACCAAGCCCGGTAGTGCCAACGCCTTCGGCCTGACCGGCGGCGCCGCGAACGCACCGGAGGCGAGCAAGCGGCCGCTCTCGTCGATGGCACCGACGATGATGTTCAAAGATGGCAGATTGGAACTGGTGACGGGATCACCCGGCGGATCGCGCATCATCACGATCGTGCTCGGAATGATCGTCGACATGGTCGATTTCGGCATGAACGTGGCGGAAGCGACGGCAGCGGTGCGCATTCACGACCAGCTTTGGCCTGACAGGCTCGATGTCGAGCGTGGGCTGAGCGCTGACACCTTGCGGCTCCTGAGATCGCGCGGCTACGACGTGATTATCCGGGCGGCATGGGGCTCGGCATCGAGCATCGCCATCACCGAAGGGTTGCTCGCCGGCGCGTCCGACCCGCGCCAACGCGGCACGCTTGCGATCGGCTACTGATCCCGACGGACTGCCAATGTCAGTTCCTTCCTTTCATTATCGACGTTTCTATTGTTGACGTCGTTGTTTTTTTTCTCGTGGGGATTTCGGTGATGGGTGACAAGC
>CAXTFM010000168.1:0-7167 GCA_964243435.1 uncultured Beijerinckiaceae bacterium | reverse complement strand
AAGGCGAAGGACCGTTTCGCCGAGGTCGGCGCCGCCTACGAGATCCTCGGCGACGAGAAGAAGCGGGGATCGTTCGATCGCGGCGAGATCGATGCCGAAGGCAAGCCGAAGTTTCACGGCTTCGAGGGCTTCGCCGGTAAGGGCGGGAGCGGCGGCGGCGGCCCGGGCCGCAGCGGCGTCGAGGGTTTCGAGTTCAATTTCGGCGGGGGCGGCGCGCAACGCGGGCGCGGCGGCTTCGATGCCGGCGACATCTTCTCCGACCTGTTCGGGGGCGGCAGCGGGCGCGGGGCCCGATCCGGCGGCTTCGGCGGCCAAGCGGGGGCGCACCGCGGCGAGGACGTGCAGGCCGATGTGCAGGTGTCGCTCGCCGACAGCGTTCACGGCACCAAGGCGCGCGTGCTTCTGCCGACGGGGCGCGAACTTGAGGTGGGCATCCCCGCCGGCATGGAAGACGGCAAACAGATCCGCCTCAAGGGCCAGGGCCAGCCCGGCGCGCGCGGCGGGACGAGCGGCGACGCGCTGGTCACGGTGCGCATCGCGCGCCACCCGTTCTTCCGCATCGACGGCGGCGACCTGCGCCTCGACCTGCCCATCACGCTCTACGAGGCGGTGCTCGGCGGCAAGGTCAACGTGCCGACGCTCGAAGGCAAGGTGGAGATGAACATCCCCGCCGGCAGCGACGGCGGCCGCACGCTGCGCCTGCGCGGCAAGGGCACCACGACGGGTAAGGGCGTGCGCGGCGACCTCCTCGTCGCCCTGCGCATCGTCCTTCCGGAAGGGTCGGCCATCGCGCTCGGCGACACGGCGAAGGAAATGGCCAAGCACCCCTACGACCCGCGCAAGGCGCTGGGCTGAGAGGCGCAGCGCCCCATCGCGCCGCCACGCGCGGGTGCTGCCGGACTACATCGGCGGGACGACGCCGTCCTTGCCGACGTTGACGGAGCGCGCCGTCAGCGTGTCGCCGTCCTTCAGCGTGCTGGAGAACACGACCGCGCCGGGCTTCACGATGGACTTGTCGGCCGGCTCGAACTCGACGATGGGCGCCGTCGGCGGGACGGTGATCTCCTGCTGGCCGCCATTGCCGTAGGTCACGGTGATGGTCTTGCCGCCGCCCGTGCCGGTGCCGGTCTTCACCGTGCCGTTGGTCATGGAGCTTCTCGTCATGGTGTCCTTGGACGTCATCGCACCGCCGTTGGTCGCGGTGCCGCTGGTCATCGTGCTCTTCGTCATCGCCCCGGAGCCGGACGAGGACTTGATGGTGCCGTTGGTCATCGCGCTCTTGGTCAAGCCCTTGGCCTGCGCGGTCGTGTCGGTGATCGCATCCCAGTCGTAATGTCCCTCGCCGGTCCCCTTCATCGCCGGCGGGAAGATGACGACCTCGAGTGCGACCGGCGGCTCGCCCTTGGTGGCCGTGCCGATGAACTTGCCGTCCGACACGTTGTCGAGGCTCGACTTGACGACGTAGGAGAACTTGGTGTCGGGGGTCAGCGTGACCGTCCTGGCTTGGCCGTCCTGCCCCTTGATGACCACGGCCGTGTCCGTCGCGGACACCACGGTACCGCGGACGCGCTCCGGCTGCGGGGCTGCGTGGCACGCGACGGTGAGGCCGACGAGGGCGAAGGCGGCGACTGGCGTACGTATCATTCAGGGCTCCCGAGGTTACGCGTTCATATGGGGCGGATTCGTGCGAAACCCATGCGCCCTGCCCTTTAAGAGTGCCCTCGCGCGCAGCGGGACCGCTCAGCCGGCCACGACGAGCGGGGCCTGGAAGCTCAGCCCGAGATCCCAGGGGAAGTCGATCCAGGTGTCCTGGGGCACGGCGGTCACGAAGCTGTCGACCAGCGGTCGCCCGGCCGGCTTGGCGTAGACGCAGGCGAAATGCGCCCGCGGCAGGGCGGCGCGGATCAGGCGGGCGGTGACGCCCGTGTCGACGAGGTCGTCGACGACGAGCAGGCCGCTGCCGCCGTCGCGCGCCAGCGTCGGCGCCACCGGCTTCAGCACGCGCGCAACGCCCTGCACCTCCCCGGCATAGCTCGCGACCGACAGGGTTTCCACGACGCGGATCGAGAGTTCGCGCGCCACCACCGCCGCCGGGACGAGGCCGCCGCGCGTCACCGCGACCAACGCCGCGAACGGCCCGACGAGGCTGAGGCGCCGCGCGAGGGCGCGGCTGTCGTGGTGGAAGCGGTCCCAGGATATGGGAAGGCGCTCGATCGGCGGGTGGTCCGCCGCGGCGTAGTCGATCGCCACGCTCAGCCGCCCTTGCCTTTCAGTTCCGCCACCAAGGCTGCGACCTCGGCGGCGACGGCGTCGACCTCGGCCGCGTCCTTGCCGCGAATCACGATCTCGTTGCGGAACCGTCCATCCTGGAACGAAGGGTAGGAGCCGACGGCGACGCGCGGGTGCGCGGCGGCGATGGCGCCGAGCCCGGCGGAATAGGCGCCCTCGGGGATCGCGTCCGCCGCGACGTTACGCGCGAGCGTGCGCGCCCCGACGGCGAGCTTCGGCGTCACCGCGTCGAGCATGGCGCGCATGATCGCGGGCACGCCGGCCATGACGATGACGTTGCCGATCCAGAAGCCGGGCGCCTTGGAGATGGTGTTCTCCACCAGATCGGCGCCATGGGGGATGCGCGCCATGCGCCGGCGCGCCGCGTTGAGGTCCTCGGGCTTGATGCGCTGGAGCAGCAGCTCGATCGCGCGCGGGTCCTCGGCGATGGGCACGCCGAAGGCGGCCGCCACCGCATCCGCCGTGATGTCGTCGTGGGTCGGTCCGATGCCGCCCGAGGTGAAGACGTAGGTGTAACGGCTTCGCAGCGCGTTCAGCGCGGCGACGATGTCGTCCTCGTCGTCGGCGACGACGCGCACCTCGCGGAGATCGATGCCGATCGCCGTGCAGCGCTCGGCGATCGCGCCGATGTTGGCGTCCTTGGTGCGTCCGGAGAGGATTTCGTCGCCGATGATGAGGATGGCGGCGGAGATGGAGGCGTCGGTCATGACCTAGGATCGCGCGTTGCGGCCGAACTCACAAGCGCTCCGCTTGTCACGCGACGCGCTCCCGCGTCTTCTGCCTGTCTTAACCGGACGGCAAGGCGACACGCCCAGCGTGGACCCCGCCGGTCGGACCTGCAACGGCGTGGTGAACACGAGAACGCGACGATGCCGCTCAGCGACGCCCAACTCCAGGAGATCGACGCGGCGCGCGGTGCGCAGGCCTCGACGCTCCGCCCCACCGTGGCGGCGCTGGAGGAGGTGCTGTTCCAGCCCGTCCCGCTGCTCGACCACGGTTTCGTGCGCGTGATCGACTACATGGGCGACGACGCGGCGGTGGTGCAGGCGGCGCGCGTGTCCTACGGGCGCGGCACCCGTCAGACGAGCGAGGATCGCGGCCTCATCAACTACCTCATGCGGCACTGGCACACGACGCCGTTCGAAATGTGCGAGATCAAGTTCCACGTGAAGCTGCCGATCTTCGTGGCGCGGCAGTGGATCCGCCACCGCACCGCCAGCATCAACGAGGTGTCGGCGCGCTACTCCATCCTCGACCGCGAGTTCTACCTGCCCGACGAGCGGCAGCTCAAGGCGCAGTCGGCCGTGAACCGGCAGGGACGCGGCGACGCGCTCGGCCATGACGAGGCCGCGCGCGTGCTGGCGCTGCTGCGCGAGGACGGCGAGCGGACCCACGCGAACTACACTTGGATGCTCAACGAGGACGAGGACGGGCAGCCGCTCGACCCGGCGCGCGACGGGCTGGCACGCGAACTCGCCCGCATCAACCTGACGCTCGCGACCTATACGCAATGGTACTGGAAGACCAACCTGCACAACCTCATGGGTTTCCTCCGCCTGCGCGCCGACAACCACGCCCAGTACGAGATCCGCGTCTACGCCGACGCGATGATGGGCGTGTTGGCGCGTTGGGTGCCGATGACGCACGCCGCATTCCTGGAGCACAGGCTGGGTGCGGTGACCCTGTCGAAGTCGGCGCTCGCCGCCGTCCGCCGCATGGCGCGCGGCGAACCTGTCGATGCCGCCAGCAGCGGACTCAGCCCCCGTGAATGGCGCGAGCTCCAGGCGGCGCTGTCCGACCCGGCGTAGCGGCATCCTTGGCGCCTGGCCGCCGTGCTCAAGCCGCGCATGCCTGTGTCGACCGGCCGAACGTCGCCGTCGGGGCAAAGCAGAGCGTGTTCACACAAACGAGGGTGCGCGCAGGGTCGGCGCCAACGTGCCAAGCGTTCCCTGCCGCGTCGGGGTAAGGAATAGGTCGGCTGTCGCGGATCGCGACGAAGCTCGGCCTGTTGCTGCCCTCGACGCGGGCGAGCGCGGCGACGACGTCGCGTCGGTCGAGGATGGGCCTGATGCCTCCGACGTGACACTTGTCCCGCACCGGCCGCCAAGCCCGCAGGTCAGAGCGGGCCTATTCCGCCGCGACCTTGGCATCCTCGGGCATGTAATAGCCGCCGGCGGTCGGCTGCATGGTCATGCGGCGGTTGTGGAGGTCGCTCAGCGTCGTGCGGTGCCCGTTCGATACCACGGTGGTGTCGGGCAGGAGCGCGGCGATCTTGCTGTAGATGCGGTGCTCCAGCGCCGGGTCCATCGCCGCCGTCGCCTCGTCGAGCAGCAGCCAGTCCGGCTTGGCGAGGAGGGCGCGCGCCACCGCGAGCCGCTGCTGCTCGCCGCCCGACATGATCTGGGTCCAGTTCTCCTCGTGGTCGAGGCGTTCGACGAAACGGTCGAGTTCGACGTCGCGCAACGCCGTCATGATCTCCGCCTCGCCATAGGCGAGCGCCGCCTCCGGATAGGCCACCGCCGCCCGCAGCGTCCCGATCGGCAGATAGGGCTTCTGCGGCAGCACCATGATGCGCGCGCCCTCCGGCACCTGGACGAAGCCGTCGCCGTAGGGCCAGATGCCGGCCACCGCGCGAAACAGCGTCGACTTTCCTGAGCCGGACGGACCGGTGAGCAGCACGCTCTGCTTGGGCGCCAGGGTGAGGTCGAGCCGCGACATGATGTGCTCGCCCGACGGCAGCCGCAGCGACACGCCCTGAAGGGCAAGGTCGCGCACACCCGCCGCCGGCGTGCGCACGAACGTTCGCATCGCTTCGCCCGTCGCGAGGTCGTTGTCAAAGGTCGAGAGACGATCGAGCACCGACTTATATTCGGCGAGCTGCTGGTAGTAGGTGATGAAGAAGGTCAGGGCCTCGTTCACCTCGTTGAAGGCGCGCGACACCTGCTGCATCAGGCCGAGCTTGATCTTCTTGGCGAAATAGAACGGCGCGGTGATCGCGTAGGGGATGAAGCTCGAATACTGCCCGAAGAAGGCGGTGAAGAACAGCAGCCGCGCCTGCACGAAGACGATGCTGTAGTAGTTCGACACGATGCCGCGGAAGCGCGCGTGCAGCGAGGCCTTCTCGTTCGGCTCGCCGGCGAGAAGTGCGACCTGCTCGCTGTATTCGCGCAGGCGCGCCAGCGAAAAGCGGAAGTCCGCCTCGTAATGCTGGCGGGCGAAGGACAAGCGCGCCAGCGGCGCCCCGATCAGGTGGGTCAGCACCGAGCCGACCACCGCGTAGAGCAGCGCGCACCACAGCAGGAAACCGGGGATGACGAGGTTGGTGCCGGGAAAGGACAGGTCTGCCGACAGCGTCCACAGCAGGATGGCGAAGGACACGAAGGTCGACAGGGTCGAGATCAGGATGACGCTGAAGGTGTAAAGGCCGTAGCCGATCTGGCCGCCGTCGATGAAGCGGCTGACGTCCTCGGAGATCCGCTGGTCGGGGTTGTCGACGCCGACGCCGGCGAGTGACATGCGGTAGTGGTTGTGCGCGTCGAGCCAGCGCGCGGAGTAGCTGTCCGTCAGCCAGCGCCGCCAGCGGATGATGAGCGCGCTTTGCAGCAGGAACTCGACGATCTTGGACACGATGTAGGGCGAGGCCAGGATCGGGAACACCACGAGGAGCTGGTGCCAGAAGCCGGCGGAGTCGTAGGCCTGGATGGCGTTGAACAGGTCGCGCGATACGAAGGTGATGAGGATCTTGAGGAAAACCTGCACCTGGTTGATGAGCACCAGCACCACGATCATGGACATGGCCCAGCCGCGTTCGCTGACGCGCAGCCGGGTGAACGGCCAGACGGCGATGTCGGCCGGCGCGGTTTCACGGAAGTAGCGATCGGCGATGCCCGTCATGCGGCGCACCAGCGGCACGAAGGACACCGCGAAGACCAGGATGGCGAACAGCGCCGCGGTGATCGGCAGGGTGGCCGGCATGGCGAAGTCGTCGAGCTTCGAGGGCCAGTGCCCGGTGGCGGCGAGCAGCGCGTTGCAGCCGAACAGGATGATCTCGACGGAGAAGATGCCGATGAAGACGCGCAGGTAGTCCGACACCGGCGCGGACAGGAACGTCGTGACCGCCGCAACGAAGCCGAACCCGGCGACGAGGTAGAAGCTTGGCTGCCCGGCCATCGCGGCGACGAGCGCGCAGAACACGCTGAAGACGGCGACGGCAAGTCCTAGAAGTTTCATCAGCCCTGTCCGAACAATGGTCGCGGACGTGTAGCACAGAATGGTGCGCCGCTTTCATGGCGCGGCGGATGACATTCCGTTCATCGTCGCCTCGTCCGGTGCGTGCCCGTTGACGTGGTCCAGCAGGCAGGGCGATGCCTTGAAGGTCAGCACGCGGCGCGGGGTGATCGCCGCCGCGGCGCCGGTTCGCGGGTTGCGGCCGATGCGCTCGCGCTTGGCGCGGACCGCGAACAGGCCGAAGGAGCGCAATCGCACATTGTCGCCGCGGACAAGCGCGTCGGACACTTCGTCGAGCGTCATCTCGACGAGTCCGCGGACCTGGACGCGCGACAGATGCGGGCAGGTCCTGGCGACGCCGTCGAGGAGGTCGGCCCTGGTCACCGTCCGGGGTCCGTCGTCGTGCAGCGGTATGCCGCCACCTCGGGGATCGCCAATATCGCGGGGAATGTCGGTCATCAAGCGCTCGCTGCTCGTTTGACCGACGTACGGAAGCGGGGCCCCGATGGTTTCGGGACCCCGCGTTTCATAACGGAGCGTTCGGAACGAGGCTTAGAAGTCCATGCCGCCCATGCCGCCCATGCCGCCGCCGCCGCCGCCCATCGGCATCGGCGCGTCCTTCTTCGGCGCCTCGGTGATGGTGGCCTCGGT
>CAXTFM010000167.1:0-7222 GCA_964243435.1 uncultured Beijerinckiaceae bacterium | reverse complement strand
AACAGGCCGGGCGCTACCGCGGCGGCTGGCTGTTCCAGTTCAACGGCACCGGCGGCATCTGGCGCCGCGCCGCGATCGAGGATGCCGGCGGTTGGTCGTCCGACTCGCTCGTTGAGGACCTCGACCTCACGGTGCGCGTGGCGTTGGCCGGCTGGCATGGGCTTTACATGTCGGAGCCGGCCATCCCCGGGCTGGTGCCCGAGCGCGTGTCGCACTGGCGCGTCCAGCAGCGGCGCTGGTCGACGGGTTTCGTGGAGGTCGCCCGCAAGCTCCTCGCCGCGGTGTGGAACGCGCCGTGGAGCGTCGGTTACAAGCTGTCGGCGTGCTTCCTCATCCTGGTGCAGGCGTTCTACCCTTGCGCGGCAGTGGCCTCGGTGTCGTTCGTTTTCTGCATCGTCTTGCGCAAAGGCCACCTCAGCCCCTACGTCGAAACCATGGAAATCGTGCTCGGCCTCATCGTCGCGGTGGCACTCGGCATGACGCTGGTGCCCTATCTCAGCCTGCGGCGCGGCACCCTGTGGCGCTACATGGCCACCGTGGTCCTGCTTCCGCCGGCGATGATCTACATCAGCCTGTCGAATGCGCCGTCCATCCTGAAAACGGTGATGGGTCGCAGCGAAAGCTTCAAGCGGACGCCGAAGTCGCTGAAGGCGCAGCGGGAAGCGCCGGTCCGCGACTGAGCCGGTCCCTGCTCAGCCCGCCCCGCCCGTCAGCCCGGACACCAGCCCGAGAACGGTGACGAGCAGCATCAAGGACCCCGTGATCCAGCAGCGCGCACCGGCGAGGCGGTAGGGGTCGGGCAGGCGGCGCGCGAGCAGGAACAGGAAGCCGAGCACCAGCGGCAGCAGCATGGCGTTCATCACCTGCACCGCCACCGATAGCGTCACGATCGGCGCGCCCACCGCCACCACAACCCCCGCCAGCGCCAGCACGGCGATGTAGGCGCCGTAGAACAGCGGTTCCTGGCTCGGCGAGCGGTCGAGCGAGTGCCGGGCGCCCGTCACTTCGCCGAGCGCGCGGGCGGCGGTCAGCGTCACCACGATCGCCGCGACGAACGAGGCGCCGAGCACGCCGAGGCCGAAGCACAGGCGGCCGACGGTCGGGCCGAGCACGCCCGTCAGCGCATCGGCGATCTGGCCGACATCATCGAACGAGCGGCGGCCGCCCGCTGCCAGCGCGGTCGCGGCGGCGGCGAGCACGGAGGCCATCACCACCTGGGTGACCACCGAGCCGAGCAGCGTGTCGGCGCGCGCCGAAGGGAGGTCCTCCGGCTTCAATCCCTTCTCAATCACCGAGGACTGCTGGTAGAAGACCATCCAGGGCATGATCACCGCCCCGATGTTGGCCGACACCAGGGTCAGGTAGGCCGGCTCGGTGAACGGGATGTGCCGCGTGTCGTCGACGAACTGGCGCCAGCTCGGATGCGCGAGCACGGCGACGAGCACGAAGGCGATCTCGAAGGCGCCGACCGCCAGCGCGATCCGCTCCACGCTGCGGTAGGAGCCCGTCACCGCCATCGTCGAGAGCACGGCGACGGTGATCGCCACGCTCAGCCAGACCGGCATGTGCAACATCGTCCCGACGGCGCCGATGCCGCCGAGTTCGGTGAGCAGCGCGCCGGCGCAGGCCACGATCAACGCCGCCGTCGCCAGCCATGCCCAGCCCGCCCCGTAATGCTCGCGGATCAGGCGCGCCTGGCCCTTGCCGGTGACGATGCCGAGCCGCGCGGTGAGTTCCTGCACGAGGTACAGGATCGGGATCAGCACGAGTTGGAACAGCAACAGCTTGTAGCCGTACTTGGCGCCGCTCTGCGCCGCGGTGACGACCGAGCCGGCGTCCGTGTCGGCGAGCATGACCAGCATGCCCGGCCCGAACACGGTGAGAAGGCGCCACGCGCGGGCTCGCAGGCCGGTCCTGCGCGATGCGTCGCCGATGGCAGGGGTCATCATGGCACCTCCGCGCCTAGGCTGGGCGGCGGCCAACGGTCCCAACCGGCGAAGGTTCGGCGACGCGCCGGCGCGAGCGCGGGTGAACGGGGACGCGTGCAGGCTTGTCGCGGCACGGCCACCCGACGGGGCCGGGTACCACAGACGCGGGTTTCGTCCGGCTTGCGGCGCGCACCGTGCTGCGTCGGGTTACGCGGGGCTCAGTTCACGTCCGCCGGGTCGTCGGGCGTCGCCGCCGACCCGTGCAGCCCGGTCAGGCGAAGCGCCTCCGCCGCCAGCGGATCGAGGTCGACCCCTTCGACGGCGGCGAGCGCGTCGCGCATTCCTGGCGTCCAGAACGCCTCGATATGGGCGGCGATGCCGGCCACGGCCTCGTCGTGCCCGTAGGGCCGGAAGAAGCGGGCGATGCCGTTCGCCATCGTGGTCAGCTTGTCGAGCGTCAGCGCCATCGCCTTCCCCAAGGTGTCGTCAAGTGAGGTCGCTGCCCCGTGTTTCGGGCATGAAGCACGCCGCCACCGTCCCCAGCACGCTGAAGCCGGCGAGGTACCAGGCCGGCGCCAGCGGGTCGCCGGTCACGGCGATCAGCTTGTTGACCACGTAGTTGGTGCTGCCGCCGAAGACGGATACCGCGACGGCGTAGACGATGGACAGGCCGGCGCTGCGCACCGCGCGCGGCAGCGCTTCCGGGATACCGACGATGATCGCGGCGGCGTTGATCGACGACAGGGCGGAGAGCAGGAAGGTGACGGCGTAGACCGAGCCGGCCGTCGGCGCGCGGGCGAGCCAGGCGAAGGCAGGCACCGCCAGCAGCACCACGGCCGCGCGCGGCCAGATCATCACCGGGCGGCGCCCCACCCGGTCGGCGAGCCAGCCGCCGAGCAGCGGAAACGCGACGGAGGCGAGGCCGAGCGCGACCGGCACCAGGGTGGAGACCGCTTCCGTCATCCCCAGCGTCGACTTGGCATAGGTCGGCATGTTGATGCCGACCGAGTTCGACACGGTGGAGGCGGCGATCACGACGAAGGTCACGGCGAGGAGCCGGCCGTGGTCGCGGACGAGGCGGCGCAGCACGTCGAGCGCCGAGGCGGACGCGCCCTCGTCCGCCCCCTCCCCCGCCGTTTCCGGCAGGTGCGAGCGGATCACGAGTCCCACCGGCACCACGGTGATGCCGAGGAGGAACATCAGGCGCCAGCCCCAGTCGCTCATCGCGGCATCGCCGATGACGGCGGTGATCAGGAAGGCGAACAGCCCGGCGAACAGCGCGGCGCAGCCCTGGCTGGCGATCTGCCAACTCGCGATGAAGCCGCGCCGCGGCGGGGGCGCCGCTTCCAGCAGGTAGGCGGTGGAAGGGCCGACCTCGCCGCCGAGCGCCAGGCCCTGGATGAGCCGACCGACGATCACCAGGGCCTGCGCCCAAACCCCGATGGCGGCGTAGCCCGGCGTCAGCGCCAGCATCAGCATGCCGACCGCCATCAGCGCGATGGTGACCAGCATGGCGGGCTTGCGCCCGGCGCGGTCGGCGAAGGCGCCGATGACGACCCCGCCGATGGGGCGCATGACGTAGCCGATGCCGAACAGGGCGAGGGAGGCGAGCAGGCTTTGCACCGGGTCCTTCGACGGAAAGAAGGCGTCCCCGATCGGCGCGGCGAAGAAGGCGTAGGTGGTGAAGTCGTAGAATTCGAGCGCGTTGCCGAGGATCACCGCCGCGACCGCCCTGCGCTCCAGCGGAGGGTGACCGGCGGGCGCCATCGCCTGGGTGGGTGTCATGGCATCGTTCTAGCCCGGGGAAGGGAGGGTGCCAAACGCCCTTGCTGCCGGCGCGCCGACGACCGACATGATCGAAACGCCCGATCGCGAGGACCCATGGACGACCTACCCCCCGATTCCAAGCTGACCCGTTCCAAGCAACGCTGGGCGGAGCAGGGCAAATTCCTGACCGGACACTTGGCCCGCCCGGCGCACGAGCGTTTGCCGCCCGGCCAGCACCTCGTGCGCGACTGGCCGGTGCTCGACCTCGGCGTGACGCCCAACGTGCCGCGCGAGCGCTGGACGCTCGACGTCGGCGGCGCCGTCGCCAACAGGCTGCACTGGACCTGGGCGGACTTCCAGGCGCAGAAGCAGGACACGCTGACGACGGACATGCATTGCGTGACGACGTGGTCGCGCTACGACAACCGCTGGCAGGGCATCACCACCCGCCGCCTGCTCGACATGGTCGAGCCGCACGACGAGGCCCGCTTCGTGGTGCTGCAATCCTCCGACGGCTACACCACCAACCTGCCGCTCGACGACTTCGCCGCCCAAGACGCGATGATCGTGCACGCCTGGGAGGGCAAGCCGCTGACGCGCGACCACGGCGGCCCCGTGCGGCTCATCGTGCCGCACCTGTACCTTTGGAAGAGCGCCAAGTGGCTCAACGCCATCACCTTCCGCACCGACGACGAGCGCGGCTTCTGGGAGGTGCGCGGCTACCACGACCGCGGCGATCCGTGGACCGAGCAGCGCTACTCCGACGACTAGGCGGCGGGCACCATGGCGGATGACGGCACGCGGGCGGACCTGACGAACTGGCGCTCGAGCCCGTACAACCGCTGGGCCTTCCGCAACATGCGCGACATCCTGCCGACGGCCGTCGTCAGGGCCGACCCGCGGCGCACGCGTCCCCTCGCCGAGGCGCCGCGTTCCCTCGACGGTTTCCACCTCGACGGCCCCGACGGCGCGACCCTCGACCTCGCCGGCTTCCTCCGCGCCACCGCGACGGACGCCCTGGTGATCCTCCACAACGGCGCCGTGGCCTTCGAGGCGTACCAAAACGGCAACCGGGCGCACGCGCCGCACATCCTGATGTCGGCGACGAAATCCGTCACCGGCCTCCTCGCCGGCATCCTCGCCGGCAGGGGCGTGCTGGACGTGGACGCCCCGGTGTCCGCCACCCTGCCCGAACTCACGGCCACGGCCTACGGGGACGCGCGCCTGCGCGACCTCCTCGACATGCGCGCCGGGGTCGCACTCGGCGGCGAACAGTCCCGCGCCTACCAGGTGGCGGCGAACTGGGACCCGCTGCCGCCGGGCGCTGTCGCCGTCGGCCTGCGCGGCTTCTACGAGGGGCTGCCGCCGGCCGGCGCGGCGCAGGGCGGTCCCCGCCATGACGGGCCGTTCCGCTACGTGTCGGCCAACACCGACCTCCTCGGGCTGGTGATGGCGCGCGCCACCGGCCGCACGGTCGCCAACCTGCTGTCCGAGCTGCTATGGCAGCCTCTCGGCGCCGAGGACGACGGGTTCATCACCCTCGACCGCGACGGCGCGGCGCGCACCACCGGCGGCTTCTGCGCGACCGCCCGCGACCTTGCCCGCCTCGGTCAGCTCGTGCTCGACGGCGGGTGCCGCGACGGCGTCGCGGTGATCCCGCAGGACTGGATCGACGCCATCGCCGACGGCGATCCATCGCTTGGGGAGGCTTGGCGAACGGGCGAGTGGGGCACGGCCTTTGCCGGCCGCGGCATGCACTACCGCAGCGGCTGGTACGTCGTCGGCGACGCACCGCGCATGCTGTTCGCGATGGGGGTCCACGGCCAGAACCTGTTCGTCGACCGCGGCAGCGGCATGGTGGTCGCCAAGCTGTCCTCGCAGGCCGCACCGATCGACGCCGCCGCCATCGCGCTGATGCACCGCGCCCTGCCGGTCTTCAGGCGGTGCCTCGCGCGTCCGGCCTGAACCGTCCCGGTCAGGACGCCTTGGCCTTGGAAAAACAGCCGCCCTCGACCTTGGACACCGCGAGCACCGCCTGGGTGCGGCTGTCGACGTCGAGCTTCTGCAGGATGGCGGACACGTGCGCCTTCACCGTGGCTTCCGACACGTTCAGCTCGTAGGCGATCTGCTTGTTGAGCAAGCCTTGCGTCAACATCATCAGCACGCGCAGCTGCTGCGGGGTGAGGTGGCCGAGGCGGCGCATCATGTCGGCCGCCGCCGCGTCGGGCGGCGCAATGGCGTCGAGGTCGGACGGCGTCCAGATCTCGCCGTCGAGCACCATGCGCACCGCTTCGCGCAGGATGTCGGCATCCGTGCCCTTGGGGATGTAGCCCGCCGCGCCGACCTCGATGCAGCGCCGCATGACCGCGCGATCCTCCGTCGCCGACACCACGACCACGGGGACGTCGGGATGCCGGGAGCGCAGGTAGAGCAGCCCGGAGAAGCCGCCGACGCCGGGGGTGGCGAGGTCGAGCAGCACCAGGTCGGGCGCCCCGCCGCCGGCCAGCGCCCTGCTGAGGGCGGCGAGGTCGCCGGCCTCGCGGATGTCCGTGGCGCCGTGCTCGCAGGCCAGGGCCTGCCGCAGCGCGCCCCGCGCCAGCGGCTGGCCGTCGGCGATGATGATATGGACGGCCTCCGGATCGATCTCCGGTTCTTCAAGCACCAGCGTCATGCGCGTCCTCCCAGCTCGCCCCCTCAGGCAAGTCGAGACATCGACTTCAGCGACCAGCCATCGGACAGCGGAGGTTAACCGTCGCTGAATGCTGCCTTCATGCTGCATTTACCTCCGCGTTGCTCGGCAAAGAAAATATCGTTCTCCGCCGTCTGCCCGGCCAAAGCCGCGGGCGAGGGCAAGGCCCGTGCAGCCGCGACACGGCTGCGCGGTTGCGTGGCGGCGGTGTCGGCCGTCGCCTTCCACCGCCGGGCGAGTTGCTGTATGCCGATGGCCGAACCCGACCAACCCGCGACGCCCCATGACCCACTCTTCCCCATTGGACGACGCCGCCCACCCGGACGACGCCTTCTCCGCCGGACCGCTGCGGCGCCACCTCACGACGCCGGTCGTGGTGGGTTCGGGCGAGGGTGCCGTGACCGTCGGCGGCGGCGCGCCGATCGTGGTGCAGTCCATGACCAACACGGACACGGCGGACATCGACGCCACCGTACGCCAGGTGGCGGCGCTGGCCCGCGCCGGCTCGGAGATGGTGCGCATCACCGTGGACCGCGACGAGGCCGCCGCCGCCGTGCCGAAGATCCGCGACCGGCTCGCCCGCATCGGCTGCCACGTGCCGCTCATCGGCGACTTCCATTACATCGGCCACAAGCTGCTGACCGACCATCCGGCCTGCGCCGAGGCGCTCGACAAGTACCGCATCAATCCCGGCAACGTCGGCTTCAAGCAGAAGCGCGACACGCAGTTCGGCACCATCGTCGAGAAGGCGATGGAATACGGCAAGACGGTGCGCATCGGCGCCAACTGGGGCTCGCTCGACCAGGAGCTGCTGACCCAGCTGATGGACGAGAACGCC
>CAXTFM010000166.1:0-7258 GCA_964243435.1 uncultured Beijerinckiaceae bacterium | reverse complement strand
CGGACCGAGCCGCCGGCGGTCAGCCCGCCTGGAGCTGGCCCGCCGTGTCGAGGTACTGGCGGGCGATGACCTCGCCGAGCCGGCTGTTGTTCTCGACGAAGTTGGTGATGTACTCGTGCAGGCCGGCCTGGAAGACGTCGCCCGTCGTGGAGGCGAGCAGGTGCTGGTACATGTCGCGGGCATGGTGCTGCGCCGGCCCCTGGCGCCCGTAGGCGCGCCCGATCGCGTCGAGGAAGTACACGATGTTGTCGTAGCAGGAGATCAGCGAGCGCGGCATTTCCATCTTCAGGATCAGCAGGTCGGCGATGAGCCACGGCTTGATGCTTTGGCGGTACACCCAGTGGTAGGCGGTGAGCGCCGACACGGCGCGCAGGATCGCCGTCCATTGGAAGTAGTCGAGCGAACCGCCGACCACCTCGGACTCCGGCAGCAGCACGTTGTACTTCACGTCGAGCAGGCGCGCGGTGTTGTCGGCGCGCTCGATGTACACGCCGAGGCGCGAGAACCAGTACGCGTCGTTGCGCAGCATGGTGCGGTAGGCGCAGCCGTCGAAGTCGAGCGACGCCTTCTTCACGTAGTCGAGGAAGCGGTTGAGGTCGTCGCGCTTGAGGCCGCCGCCGTCCGCCTTGAGCTGCTCCCAGCGCACCAGCTCGAACCAGGCGCCGTTGATCGCCTCCCACATTTCGGAGGTCAGGGCGACGCGGATGGAGCGGGCGTTGGCGCGGGCGTAGGCGATGCAGTTGCGGATCGACGACGGGTTGTCGACCGAGAAGGCGAGGTAGTCGATCACCCCCGTCTCGTCGGCGACGCTGCCGTCCTTGTGGAAGCCCTCCGCCGCGCCCGACGCTTCCAGCGCGCTGTCCCATTCCGTTCCCGGCTGGGCGGCGCCGCTCGGGTTGTATTCGGTGGGCAGGCCGGCGAGGCGCTGCGTCGCCTGGATGATGCGCGCGAGGAAGTCGGCGCGCTCCATGTAGCGGGATAGCCAGAAGATCGAGTCGGCCGTGCGCGCCAGCATGCTCGTCGTCCTCAGGACTGGGCTTGCGCCGACCCGGACAACGGCAGCGACCCGTCCGCCACGATGGCGCCGCCGCTCAGCGCGCCGCCCGCCTGGGCCGGCGGCAGGCCGCCCGCCGCGGCGCCCGCCCCGACGGCGGACTGGAGGGCGGCGGGGTCGTCGATCACCCAGGTGTCCTTTGTGCCGCCGCCCTGGCTCGAATTGACCACCAGCGAGCCGGCGGTGAGCGCGACGCGGGTCAGCCCGCCGGGGATGACGCGCACGCCGTCCGCCCCCGTCAGCACGAAGGGGCGGAGGTCGACGTGGCGCGGCGCGACGCCGGAATCGAAGTAGGTCGGGCAGGTCGACAGCGGCAGGGTCGGCTGGGCGATGTAGTTCGACGGGTCGGCCTTGATCTTGCCGGCGAACGTGTCGATCTGCTCGCGCGTCGCGTGCGGGCCGACCAGCATGCCGTAGCCCCCCGAGCCGTTGACCTCCTTGACGACGAGCTCCTTGAGGTTGTCGAGCACGTAGCCGCAGCTGTCGGCCTCGCGGCAGCGCCAGGTTTGCACGTTCTTCAGCCGCAACTCCTCGCCGAAGTAGAAGCGCACGATGTCGGGCATGTAGGTGTAGGTCGCCTTGTCGTCGGCGACGCCGGTGCCGACGCCGTTGGCGATGGCGACGCGGCCGGCGCGGTAGGCGCGCATGATGCCCGGCACCCCGAGGCAGGACTCCGGGTTGAAGGCTTCGGGGTCGAGGAAGGCGTCGTCGATGCGGCGGTAGATGACGTCGACGCGCTTCGGCCCCTCGGTGGTGCGCATGTACACCGTGTCGTCGCGGACGACGAGGTCGCGGCCCTCCACCAGCTCGATGCCGAGCTTGTCGGCGAGGAAGGAGTGCTCGTAGTAGGCGCTGTTGAACGGGCCGGGGGTGAGCAGGGCGACGGTGGGGTCGCCGCTGCCCGAGGGATCGACGGAGCGCAGCGTCGCCAGCAGCGCGTCGGGGTAGTTCTCCACGGGGGCGACGCGGTGGTCGGCGAAGAGGTCGGGCGCGACCCGCATCATCACCTCGCGGTTTTCCAGCATGTAGGACACGCCCGACGGGGTGCGCGCGTTGTCCTCCAGCACGTAGAAGTCGTTGCTGTCGGTGCGCACGATGTCGATGCCGGCGATGTGCACGGTGATGCCGTGGGGCGCGGGCACCCCCACCATCTCCTTGAGGAAGGCGGGGTTGTTCTCGACGAGGTCGCGCGGCACCACGCCCGCCCTGAGGATCTCCTGGGCGCCGTAGATGTCGGCGAGGAAGGCGTTCAGCGCCTTGACGCGCTGCACCAGCCCGGCTTCCAGCACCATCCACTCGCTGCGCTGGAGGATGCGCGGGATGATGTCGAAGGGGATGAGGCGCTCGGTCGCCTCCTTGTCGCCGTACACGTTGAAGGTGATGCCGATGCGGCGGAACATCAGCTCGGCGTGGTTGCGGCGGGTGGCGAAGAAGTCGTTGGGGGCGTCGCGCAGCCAGTGGGCGACGCGGTCGTAGGCCTGCCGGGTCGCACCGCCCTCCAGCGTCATCTCATCGAAGGGCCGCCGCTGCGCTTCCACCAAAACTCGGCTCCCGGCCCCAGCTGTTGTGCCCAAACATCAAGCAAGCGCCACGCCATGCCGTCGGCCCCGATCCGCGCGGCATGCTTAACCCGCGCTAAAGGGAAACGGCCTAGAAGCTCGATGCGCGGCGGGCGCGCGCCGCCGCCGCGGGAGCCACGCCGATGAGCCTCTACACGCTTGCCGCCGCCAGCCTGACCACCAGCCGCGACCGCAACCGGCACCCGGCGGCGAACCGCGGCCAGATCGCGCGCACGCTGCTCCTCACCCTGGTGCTGGCGCTGGTCGCCCTCGTGCTGCTGCACCGGCAGGGGCACGCGGCGCAGGGCGCCGGGTTCCACGGCTTCGTCGAGGGGCTGTGGCCGCAGGCGCATCGGCGCGGCGTCAACCGCGACACCTTTGAGCGCGCCTTCGCCGGCGTCACGCCCGACCCGGCGGTGCTCGCGAGGACGCACCGGCAGGCGGAGTTCGCGACGCCGCTGCGCGCCTACCTCGCCGCCGCCGCGTCGCGGGAGCGGGTCGAAACGGGGCGGGAGCGCGCCCGCGCCTTCAAGGACGTGCTGAAACGCGCCGACGCCCGCTTCGGCGTCGACCCCTACGTCGTGCTCGGCGTGTGGGGCCTCGAAAGCAACTTCGGCAACAACACCGGCAACCTCGGCACGATCCGCTGCCTCGCCACCCTGGCCTATGCCCGCTACCGCGGCGATTACTTCCGCCGCGAGCTGCTCGACGCGCTCGACATCCTCCAGCAGGGCCACGTCGACGTTGCGGCCATGCGCGGGTCGTGGGCCGGGGCGATGGGGCAGACGCAGTTCATGCCCTCGGCCTTCAAGCGCTACGCGATCGACTTCGCCGGGCACGGGCGCAAGGACATCTGGGGCTCCGTGCCGGACGCGCTGGGGTCGACGGCCTTCTTCCTGCGCCGCCATGGCTGGCGCCCCGGCGAGGCCTGGGGCTACGAGGTGGCGGGCGGCGGCGGGGTGGCGGGCCAGGCGTGGGGCCAAGCGAGGGGCCAAGCGAGGGGTCAGGCCAAAGGCGACGGCAAGGCGATGCGCCCGTTCGCGTCCTGGGCGGCGGCCGGGCTGCGCCGCGCCGACGGCGGCGCGCTGCCGCGCACCGGCGTGGCGGCGCTGCTGACGCCGGCGGGGCCGGGCGGGCCGCGCTTCCTCGTCACCCGCAACTTCGGCGTCATCAAGCGCTACAACAACTCCACCGCCTACGCGCTCGGCGTGGCGCTGCTCGGCGACCGCATCGCCGGCGCCGCCCCGCTGCACGGCAGTTGGCCGGTCGCGGCGCGATGAGGATGCGGCGTTTGCCAGAGTTTCGCCTCGACTCCGGCGTTTTCGCCGGGCAGATCGTGTCCCATGAGCCACGAACCGCGACGGGCACGCACTTGACCACACGCGCCCCGCGCCCGTTCGCCCTCGTGCTTGGTCTGGCGTCCGCCGTGCTGGCCCCGGCGCTGGCGTGCCGCGCCGAGCTGCCGGCCAAGGCGCTGGCGCCGATCCCGCCCGCCACCGTGGCGCTGATGGCGGCCAAGAACACCACCCCCGCCGCCCCCCTCGTGCTGCGCTCCTACAAGAAGGAAGCGGAGATCGAGGTGTGGAAGCAGAACGGCGACGGGCGCTTCGTGTACGTCAAGACCTTCCCGATCTGCCGCTGGTCGGGCCAGCTCGGCCCCAAGCACCACGCCGGCGACCGGCAAACGCCCGAAGGCTTCTACCCCGTCGCGCCCCGGCAGATGAACCCGAACTCGCACTACTACCTGTCGTTCGACACGGGGTTCCCCAACGCCTACGACAGGGCGCACGGCGCCAGCGGCTCGGCGGTGATGGTGCACGGCACCTGCTCGTCGATGGGCTGCTTCGCGATGACGGACCGGGCGGTCGGCGAGATCTACGCCATCGCCCGCGACGCGCTGCACGGCGGCCAGCCGGCGTTCCAGCTCCAGGCCTACCCCTTCCACATGAGCGCCCGCAACATGGCGCTCTACCGCAACGACCCCAACATCGACTTCTGGCGCCAGCTCAAGGAGGGCTCGGACCGCTTCGAGTCGACGGGCGAGCTGCTGCAAACGGGCGTCAACGGCGGGCGCTACAGCTTCGCCCCCTCGAAGGACCCGGCAAGGGAAGAGGCCGCGCAGGCCTTCCACGCCGCCGAACTCGCCGCCGCGAGCGCCCTCGTCGCCGCCGGCAGCGCGGCGGTGCGCACCACCTATGCGGATGGCGGGCAGAACGCCATCTTCGCCGCCCTGCTCAAGAAGGGCACCGACCTCGGCACGGTGAGCCGCCCGGAGGCGCTGGCCTATGCCGGCATCGACGTCACCCTGGTCCCCGCCCGCCACCATCCCCGCCCGACGGCCAAGCCGCCCGAGGTGGCATCCGCCGCGGCGGCGTCCATTGCGGCGGCGTCCATTGCGGTGACGCCCGTCGCCGTGGCGCCCATCGCCGAGGCACCCGGCGCCGCGGTCCTTGCAGCGCTGCCGCCCGGAGCGCCCGCGTCGGTGCCGCAGCTCGCCGCCGCCTTGGCACGGCTCGACACGGCGAGCACCGGCTCGGTCAAGGCGAGCTGGACGCCGCCCGCGCCGCCGCGCGGCGCCGCGGTGCTGAAGGCCCACGTCGCCGACAGGCCGGTCGACGCCGCCGCGCTCGGCCCCGCGCCGATGCACTACGCGCTGTTCAAGCCGCCGCAGGTGGTGGCGCTGATTTCCGGCGCCATGCCGATGCGGCTTGCCACCTGGACCTACTAGACCCGGTGGACGCGCAGGGCCGAGGCAACGCGCCAAGCGCGGCGACGGCCGCCCCGGACGCGCTGGCGATCGCCCGCGACCTCATCCGCTGCCCGTCGGTGACGCCCGCCGACGCCGGCGCGCTCGACGTGCTGCAATCCCTGCTCGCCGCCCATGGCTTCGACACCCAGCGCGTGCCCTTCGGCGCGGGCGATGCGGCGGTGGACAACCTTTACGCCCGCCTCGGCACCGCCCCGCCGTTCCTGCTCTTCGCCGGCCACACCGACGTCGTCCCGCCGGGGGAGCGGTGGCGCCACGACCCCTTCGCGGCCACGGTCGAGGGCGGCGTGCTGTTCGGGCGCGGCGCCCAGGACATGAAGGGCGGCATCGCCGCCTTCGTCGCGGCGGTGCTGGCCCACCTCGCCGCCCATGGCGCACCGCGCGGCTCGATCGGCTTCCTCGTCACCGGCGACGAGGAAGGCCCCGCCGTCAACGGCACGGCGCGTCTGCTCGACTGGGTGCGCGACCGCGGCGAGCGCTTCGACCACTGCATCGTCGGCGAGCCGACGAGCCGCGCCCGCGTCGGCGACACGTTGAAGGTCGGGCGGCGCGGCTCGCTCAACGGCCGCCTCCTGTCGCGCGGGCGCCAGGGCCACGTCGCCTACCCCGCCAAGGCGGCGAACCCGATCCCGCCGCTCCTCGCCGCGCTCGCCGCGCTGCGCGTCCCGCTCGACGCGGGCACCGCGCGGTTCGATCCGTCCAACCTCGAGATCACGACCGTGGACACCGGCAACGCCGCGACCAACGTGATCCCGGCGCAGGCGCGCGCCGCCTTCAACGTCCGCTTCAACGACCGCTGGGACGCCGACACGCTCGCCGCCGAACTCCGCGCCCGGGTCGCCGCGGCGGTGCCGCCCGGCACGGTGGCGCTCGAACTGCTGCCGAGCAACGCCCCCGCCTTCCACACGGAAGCCTCGCCCTTCACCGACCTCGTCGCGGCGGCGGTCGCCGCCGTCACCGGCGCGCCGCCCGCCCTGTCGACGAGCGGGGGCACGTCGGACGCGCGCTTCATCCAGCGCGACGGACCGGTGGTGGAGCTCGGCCTCGTCGGCGACACCATGCACATGGTGGACGAGCGCGTGCCGCTGGCCGACCTCGACCGGCTCGCCGCGATCTATCGCGAGATCGTCGCCCGCTACTTCGCGTGATCGGATCTGGCGTCGTGGTCGAGCACGGCGATCACCGCGCCGAGTTCGGCGCGCAGCATGGCGATCTCGCCACTCGTCATCTTGAGCTGGCGCACGATGGCGCAACGCACGCCGAGCGCCTTGTCGCGCAGGTCCCGGCCCTCCGCCGTGAGCGCGATCTCGACCTCGCGCTCGTCATGCTGGCGGCGCGTGCGGCTGACGAACCCGGAGGCTTCCAGCCGCTTGAGCACGGGGGTCAACGTGCCCGAGTCGAGGTTCAGGCGCTGGCCGATGTCCGACACCTTGATCCTGTCCGTCGACCACAGCACGATCAGCACGAGGTATTGCGGGTAGGTCAGGTTCAGCCCGTCGAGGAGCGGGCGGTAGGCCTTCTTGATCGCGTTGGCGGCGGCGTACAACGCGAAGCAGAGCTGGTTGTCGAGGCCGAGCGGATCCAGGGGTTCGTCGTCGGCGCACGCGGCATCGACCATGACACAACACCTCGGTTCGTTCCGCCACCGGCCGACACGATAAGCGCACGCGGTAGCGGTGGCGAGCGGGAACTTGCGGGCGCCTAGCGCGGCCGCGCCGAGGCGATCTGCGCCGCGAAGCCGGTTTCGTCCTGGAGCGTGCGCAGGTCGAGCAGGAACATGCCCTCGCTGATGCGACCGATCACCGGCGTCGGCAGGGCGCGGAAGCGCGCGGCGACGTCCTTCAGCCAGCGCCCCTCGGCCTTGCCGGATCCTTTGCC
>CAXTFM010000165.1:0-7388 GCA_964243435.1 uncultured Beijerinckiaceae bacterium | reverse complement strand
GGTGCCATCCGAGCGAACCTTGCCGTCGAACCAAGCCAGCGCCCACGAAATCTTCGGCTGGAGCTGCTGGCGCATGTCCTCGTTAGCGACGAGCGTATAATAGTTCATCGCGTAAAGCAGACTGGCGATGGGGTAGCCCGCGTCCGCTCCGCCTTCCGGGGCGAAGCCGCTCGGGTCGAGGTGGGCGAGGCCAGCGCGGACATAGCTCCGGGCCGCCTTCACCATGGCGTCGTCATGGAGCAGCACGCCGACCTCGCCGACCGCGTCGGCGTTGAGGAAGAAACGATCGGCGAAGGGTTGGTCGGCCGCCCGCGCGGCTTCAGCGTTCTCCGGCGCCATCATCCAAAGCACCGCCTGCCGCAGCTTGGGCTTGACCTCGTCGATCCAGTCCTGGTTGACGTCCCGCATCTTGGAAACCTGCAGCAGCAGGACGGCATGCGCGGCCGCTTCCACGAAAAGTGCGGTGCTGTGCCAACCGTTGGGGCAATTAAACGACCCGTCGGGCCTTTGCCGGGCGAAGCCCCAGGTCAGGATCTTCTCGCCGCGGGCGACGA
The DNA here is from genome assembly GCA_964243435.1 of uncultured Beijerinckiaceae bacterium. Classification (GTDB taxonomy): domain Bacteria; phylum Pseudomonadota; class Alphaproteobacteria; order Rhizobiales; family Beijerinckiaceae; genus RH-AL1. The sequence continues at coordinate 6,834 of CAXTFM010000165.1, read as the reverse complement.
GGTCCTGACGATTGTAGCTCAGGCCGGCGGCGACGGCGTCGAAACCGCTGCGCTGCTCTTCGATGAGCCAGCGCCCCTTGCGCGACGTGTTCCACGACCTGTTCAGCGGCCCGTAGGCGCCGTCGTCGTCGAACTGGTCGGCCGTTCTGGCCGTCTTGCTGTAGCTCGTCGTGCGAAGGAAATCGCTGGTTTCAAAAACGAGATCGCCGCGCGGCCCTGGTCTCCAGCTCGGTTCGGCGGCAGCATCGGCGTGCGGGGGCGACATGCAGGTCGCGGCAAGCAGCGCCGCGACGAGAACGGGGAGCATGAACGGGCGAGGGATCGTCATGAGGCGGCAATCCAGACAGGCACGTGGTCTATATAGCGGGCATCGCCCGAAAGGCAGCTCGAACGCAGGTCAAGTCCACTGCCTTTCGGACGTTCCGTCTAGCCCGGTGCAGTTCTCGTGCCTCGCGCCGTCCTCGTGCCAGTGCGCGACGAAAAAAGCCGCTGCTGGCGAACGGCAGCGGCGCTGTTTCTGCCGGGCAGAACCTCGGTTGACGCTAGTGCAGGGTCATGCCGCCGCGGAGCTTGGCGATCTCGTCCTTGAGCAGCAGCTTGCGGCGCTTCAGCTCGGCCATCTTGGCGGCATCGCTGGCCGGGTGAAGCTGTTCCCTGGCGATTTCGCGATCGAGCGCATGGTGGCGGCGCTCCAGCTCGGACAAATGGTTCTGCAATGACATGCATGCGTCCTTTCGTTGCGTTGGACGTGCTCCAGTCTGGCACAGCTGGAGACACCCGCAAGTGATTTGACAAACGCATGGCCGCGCCCGGCGCGATCCCAGCAATCGCGCTCGGGCGACGTGCGCTACTCCATTGCTTCCAGCTCGCCAATCATTTCCTCGATCATGCCGAGACCGATCTGCCAGAAACCGGGGTCGGTCGCATCCAGCCCGAACGGGGCCAGCAGCTCGGAATGGTGCTTGGTGCCCCCGGCCGCCAGCATGGCGAGGTAGCGTTCGGCGAAGCCCTCCCGCGCGCCCTCGAACACGCCGTAAAGCGAGTTCACCAGGCAGTCGCCGAAGGCGTAGGCGTAGACGTAGAACGGCGAATGGATGAAGTGCGGCACGTAGGCCCAATAGGTTTCGTAGCCCGGCATGGGGGTGATCGCCGGGCCCAGGCTTTCGCCCTGGACGCCGAGCCAGATCTCGCCGATGCGCTCCGCCGTCAGCTCGCCGTCGCGTCGTGCCGTGTGGAGGCGGCGCTCGAAGGTGTAGAACGCCACTTGGCGCACCACCGTGTTGATCATGTCCTCGACCTTGCCGGCAAGGAGCGCGCGGCGCTCGGCCGGCGTGCGTGCGCGCTCGAGCAGGGCGCGGAAGGTCAGCATCTCGCCGAAAACGCTGGCGGTCTCGGCGAGCGTCAGCGGCGTCGGCGCCATCAACGCGCCCTGGCGCGCCGCGAGCACCTGGTGGACGCCGTGGCCGAGCTCGTGGGCGAGGGTCATCACGTCGCGCGGCTTGCCCTGATAGTTCAACAGCACGTAAGGGTGCGCGGACGGCACGGTGGGATGCGCGAAGGCCCCCGGCGCCTTGCCCGGCCGCGTCGGCGCGTCGATCCAACGCTCGTCGAAGAAGCGTCGGGCGATGCCGGCCATGTCGGGCGAGAACCCGTGGTAGGCGTCGAGCACCGTGCGGCGCGCCTCCGCCCAGCCCACCGTCCCTGTCGGCACGTCGGGCAGCGGTGCGTTGCGGTCCCAATGCGGCATGGTTTCCACGCCGAACCACTTGGCCTTGAGCCTGTAGTACCGATGCGACAGCCGGGGATAGGCGGCGGTGACGGCGGCGACCAGTGCGTCGACCACCGGGCGTTCCACGCGGTTGGACAGGTGGCGGGCGTCGGCCACGTCGCCGAAGCCGCGCCAGCGGTCGGAAATCTCCTTGTCCTTGGCCAGCACGTTGGTGACGAGCGCGAAGGTGCGGATGTGACGCCCGAGGCCGGCGGCCAGCGCTTCCGCCGCCGCCTTGCGCCGCGCCGGGATGGGATCCTGCATCAAGGACAGCGTCGGCTCCAGCGCCAGCTCCGTGCCGTCCACCACGAAGCGGATCGCCGCCAGCGTTTCATCGAACAGGCGGTTCCAGGCGGAGGCGCCGGTCGCGGCCTTTTCGAGGAACAGCTGCTCGACCCTGTCGTCAAGCTGGTAGGGCTTGTCCTTGCGCAGGTCGTCGAGCCAGGGCTTGTAATGCGCGAGCTCGCCGGCTGCGGCGGCGTCGAGCACGGCGTCGTCGATGCGGTTCAGTTCGAGGGCGAAGAACAGCAGGTCCGTCGCTGCCCGTGTCACCGCCTCCTGGGTGTCGCCGTAGAACTTGGCGCGCACCGGGTCGGTGGTGTCGCCGGCATAGATCAGGCCGGCATAGCTCATCAGGCGCCCGAGGCGGTCCTCGATGGCCTCGTAGCGGCGCACCGCCGCGATGAGCCCGCCATCGCGCGCCAGTGCGTCGAGGCGACCCTTGAAGTCGCTGGCGAAGCGCCCGCACTCGGCGAGCGCCGCCGCGCGGTCGTCAGCGAAGGCCGGCGCGTCCATGGACGGGTAAAGGTCGGCGAGGTTCCACTCCGGCAGATCGCCGAGCGGACGGTCGGCGCCGGCGGTCGCCGCGGCGGCAGGCAGGCGGAAGCGGCTCATGCGGCACCTTTGCGAGGGGAACACGCCGTCCTAGACACCGCCACGGCGGCGATCAAGGCACCGCCGTGTCGCGCGCCGCCGCTGCGCCGCGCTAGCCGGCGCGGCCGGCATCCTTTATGAGGGCGAACGGCCCACCCAGCACCAGGACGCCATGAGCACCCGCATCGCCCGCCGCTTCGACGCGCTGAGGCAAGCGAACCGCGCCGGTCTCGTCACCTTCACCATGTCGGGCGACCCCGACGCGGCGACGGCGCTTGCCATCCTCAAAGCACTGCCAGCGGCCGGCGCCGACGTGATCGAACTCGGCATGCCCTTCACCGACCCGATGGCCGACGGCCCGGCGATCCAGGCGGCGGGGCTGCGCGCGCTGAAGAACGGGGCGACGCTCACCGGCGCGCTCGACGCCGTACGCGCCCTCCGCGAGTCCGACGACGCGACGCCCGTCATCCTGATGGGGTACTACAACCCGATCTACATCCACGGCGTTTGGCGCTTCCTCGAAGAGGCCAAGGCGGCCGGCGTCGACGGCCTCATCGTGGTCGACCTGCCGCCGGAGGAGGACGAGGAGCTGTGCGTTCCGGCGCGCGAAGCCGGCATGGACTTCATCCGCCTCGCCACGCCGACGACGGACGCGGCGCGCCTGCCGGCCGTGCTCGCGAACACCTCGGGCTTCCTGTACTACGTCTCCATCGCCGGCATCACCGGCACGGCGGCGCCGAGCCGCGACGCCGTCGCCTCGGCCGTGGCCCGCCTCAAGGCCGCGACCCAGCTGCCGGTGGCGGTCGGCTTCGGCGTCAGGACGGCGGAAACGGCAGCCGCCATCGCCGGCACGGGCGCCGACGCGGTGGTGGTCGGATCGGCCATCGTCGACGCGCTGCGCCGCTCGCTCGACGGGGATGGACGGGCGACGGCGGGCAGCGTCGCCGCGGTCACGGCGCTGGTCGGCGAGCTTGCCGCCGGCGTGCGCGCGGCGGCGCGCGGCGTCCTTCCCGACGTCGCAGCATCGGCGCTGGTGGAGCACGCGTCGTGAACTGGATCTCCAACGTCGTCCCGCCGAAGATCCGCTCTTTCCTGCGCCGGGAAACGCCCGAGAACCTTTGGGTCAAGTGCCCCGACTCGGGCGAGTTGGTGTTCCACAAGGACCTCGAGCACAATCTCCACGTCGTGCCGACCTCCGGCTACCACATGCGCATGCCCGTGAAGCAGCGGCTGGAGTCGCTCTTCGACGGGATGCGCTGGGAGGAGTTGGCGACGCCCGACGTGCCGCTCGACCCGTTGAAGTTCCGCGACGTCAAGCGCTACGCCGACCGCCTCAAGGAGTACCGCACCAAGACCGGCACCTCCGACGCGGTGCGCCTCGCCGCCGGCACGGTGGAGGGCGTCGAGATGGTCGTCGCCGTGCAGAACTTCGACTTCCTCGGCGGCTCGCTCGGCCTCGCGGCCGGCGAGGCCATCATCACCGGCATGACGGCGGCGATCGACCGCCACGTGCCCTTCATCATTTTCACCGCCTCGGGCGGCGCCCGCATGCAGGAGGGCATCTTCTCCCTCATGCAGATGCCGCGCACCACGCTGCTGGTGCAGCGGTTGCGCATGGCCAAGCTTCCCTACATCGTGGTCCTGTGCAACCCGACGACCGGCGGCGTCACGGCGTCCTACGCCATGCTCGGCGACGTCCACATCGCCGAGCCCGGCGCGGTGATCGGCTTCGCCGGCGCCCGCGTGATCGAGCAGACGATCAGGGAAAAGCTGCCGCCCGGCTTCCAGCGCGCGGAATATCTGCAACAGCACGGCATGGTGGACATGGTGGTGGCCCGCAAGGACATCCGCCCCACCCTGGCGCGGCTTTGTGCGCTGCTGATGCATCATTCGGTGCCGCCCGCCGCTGCGGCGGCGGCCTGACGCGGTGAAGCTGCGCGCGCCCGAGGCCAACGGCAGCGATGCCATCCTGGAGCGCCTGACCGCGCTGCACCCAAAGAAGATCGACCTGTCGCTCGACCGCATCGGAGTCCTGCTCGAGCGGCTCGGACGCCCGCAGGACCGGGTGCCCCCGGTGATCCACGTCGGCGGCACCAACGGCAAGGGCTCCACCGTCGCCTTCCTGCGCGCCATGCTGGAGGCGGCCGGGCGCCGCGTCCACGTCTACACCTCGCCCCACCTCGTGCGCTTCCACGAGCGCATCCGCCTCGCCGCGCCGGGTGGCGGTCGGTTTGTCGGCGAGGATGAGCTTGCCGCCGCGCTCGCCCATTGCGAGGCGGTGAACGAGGGAGCGCCCATCACCTTCTTCGAGATGACCACGGCGGCGGCCTTCCACCTCTTCGCCGAGCGGTCGGCCGACGTGCTGCTGCTCGAAGTGGGGTTGGGCGGCCGGTACGATGCGACCAACGTGGTCGACCGCCCGCTTGCCAGCATCGTGACCCCGGTGTCGCTGGACCACGTGGAGTTCCTCGGCGACACGGTGGAGAAGATCGCGCGGGAAAAGGCCGGCATCTTCAAACGCGGGTGCCTCGCCGTGATCGGCATGCAGGGGGACGCGGCGCGCGACGTGCTGGAGCGCGAAGCGCGGCGCGTCGGCGCCGCCGCACTCATCGCCGAGCGCGACTACCACGTGCGCGAGGAGCACGGGCGACTGCTGTTCGAGGACGCCGACGGCCTGCTCGACCTGCCCTTGCCGCGCCTTCCCGGGCGGCACCAGTACGACAACGCCGCTGCGGCGGTCGCCTGCCTGCGCCGGGCGCTGCCCGATGTCGGGGCGAAAGCGGTCGAGCGCGGCCTCGCCACGGTGGACTGGCCGGCGCGCCTCCAGCGCCTGTCCAGGGGTGCGCTCGCCGCGCTGGTGCCGACGGGCACCGAACTCTGGCTGGACGGCGGCCACAACGAGGATGGCGGACGCGCGCTGGGCCAAGCCATCGCCGATCTCGAAGACAAGGCGCCGCGCCCGCTCGTCGTCATCTGCGGCACGCTCGCCACCAAGGACACCACGGGCTTCCTTCGCGCCTTCGCCGGCCTCGCGCAGGAAGTGATCGCCGTGCCGGTTGTCGGCGAGCAGGCGGGGCGCCCGGCGCGCGACGTCGCCGCCTGCGCGCGCAAGGCCGGACTGCCGGCCGCCGCCTGCGCGGACGTTGCCGACGCCCTCGGCTTCCTTGCCGCCCGGTCCTGGGCGGTGCCGCCGCGCGTCCTTATCTGCGGCAGCCTCCACCTCGCCGGGGCCGTGCTGGCGCTGAACGGCACCCCGCCCGGCTGATCGGGACGGCGGGGCGCACGCCCCCGCCGTGAGTGCCCGCATGACTTACGAGCAGGACCAGATGACGATCTCCTTCTACGACGCCAGCGTCGCCAGCTACCTTCAGGTGCTGACCGCCACCGCCGGTTTCCTCGACAAGGCGCACACCCACCTCGTCGCCAAGGGCCACGACCTGGAGGAGGTTGTCGAAACCCGACTTTACCCGGACATGCAGCCGTTCCGCTTCCAGGTTCAGTCGGTCGCTCACCACTCGCGTGGCGCGCTGGACGCCCTGCGCGACGGGACGTTCACGCCGCCGCCCGCGATCCCGCCGCTGAACTACGTCGAGCTGCTCGGCCTCGTTACCGGAGCGCGCGACGCACTCGGGGCGGCGACGCGCGATGAGGTGGACGCGTTCGCCGGGCGCGAAGTGGTCTTCGACGGCGGCGAGTACCAGCTCCGCTTCACCGCGTCGAACTTCGTCACCTCGTTCTCGCTGCCGAACTTCTACTTCCACGTCGCGACCGCCTACGACATCCTGCGGATGAAGGGTGTGCCGCTGGAAAAGCGCAACTACCTCGGACGGCTGCGCTTCGAGAAGACGCGCAAGCCGACGTGAACGGCATCGTTTGGAGCAGCCTGAACACCATCGTTCAGGCGGGGTGCGTCGGGTCGATCCAGGCGACGCTCTCCGGCCTCTCCACCGGCTCGATGTCGAGGTTCACCGCCACCGCCTCGCCGTCGGAGCGCACCAGCACGCATTCGAGCACCTCGTCGCGGCTGGCGTTGATCTCCTGGTGCGGAACGTAGGGCGGCACGTAGATGAAGTCGCCCGGTCCCGCTTCGGCGACGAACTGGAGCTGGTCGCCCCAGCGCATCCGGGCGCGGCCCTTGAGCACGTAGATGATGCTTTCGAGGTGGCCGTGGTGATGCGCGCCGGTCTTGGCGT
>CAXTFM010000164.1:0-7489 GCA_964243435.1 uncultured Beijerinckiaceae bacterium | reverse complement strand
TCGCCGGGCTGCTCGCCGCCCGCACCCGCCTGCCGGCGCCGTGGCGCCGCGCCGCCTCTCCAGCCGTGCTGGCGTTGGCGCTGGCGACGGTGGCGCTGCCAATCGTCGTCGCGGCGCGCACGGGGCGCGGCGCGGCCGACGACGGCATCGCTTGGCGCGCCTTCGACCGCGACCGCGTGCGCAGCCTCGTGTCCCAGGGCCGGACGGTGTTCGTCGACGTCACCGCCGACTGGTGCCTGACCTGCCAGGCCAACCGCCGCTTCGTGCTGGGGGCGGGCGACGTCGCCCGGCGCCTCAACGCGCGCACGGTGCCGATGCAGGCGGACTGGACGCGACCCGACGCCGGCATCAGCGCCTTTCTCGCGAGCTACGGCCGCTACGGCATCCCCTTCAACATCGTCTACGGGCCGGGCGCGCCGGGCGGCGTCGTGCTGCCCGAGCTGCTCACGGCGGCCAGCGTCGGCGACGCGCTCGACAGGGCCGGGCGCGTCCACGCCTCCGCGCTCGACGGCGGGGGATAGCGCCGCCGTTGAAGCGCCTGGCGCGCCGGCGCGACGTGGAACTCGCCTTCTGAATGAGCGGACACCTTTAACCCGAATTGTGCCGCCTGCTCGAGGGAGCCGGGCGTACGTTGGTCAGGCTGGAAGCTCGCATGAGATCTGGCACGATCCATTGACGAACCGAAGCTTCACGGTTCCAAGGAATGCCGCCGTGAGGCGCACCGCCGACGGTGTTTTGAAGGACGCTGGACTCGCGAAGGCGTTCTAGCCTGACGCAGCAACAGCGGTCCCAAGACCATCCCCGGGTGCGGCGGACGGTGTGCCTTTCCCTTCATCACGTGTCGACGATGGCGGCGTTGTCGACCCGGGCGCCGTAACCCGGCGGCAGCGCCATGTAGTCCGCCGACTGCATCTCGTTGAGGCGCGACACCGTGCGGGCGAACTCGAAGGCCTCGCGCCCGTCCTCCGCCAGGAACAGCTGTGCCGGCTCCACCGCGGCGGAAGCGAACAGCTTGGTGTGCGCCTCGTAGAACGTGTCGATCATGATGATGAAGCGCTTGGCCTCGTTGCGCTGCGACGCCCGCAGCACGGGGATGTCGTCGACGATGACGCTGCGGTAGGTCCGGGCGATGGCGAGGAAGTCCTGCGCCCCGAGCGGCTTGTCGCACAGGTCGCGGAACGGGAAGCGGGCGACCGAGCCGCGCGCCTCGGGCACGGCGACCGAGCGGCCGAGGAGGCGCAGGGCCGCGGGCCTGCCGTGCTCGTAGCCGGTGAGGGCGGCGAAGGTGGCGGTCAGCGCCGCGCGTGCCGCCGCGTCGGCCGGCACGTGAAAGGTTTCCTGCGTGGCGAGCTTGGCCATGCGGTGGTCCGAGTCGGAAGCGAGGTGGACCACCTCCATGTGTTGGACGAGGAGCTCGATCGAGGGCAGGAACAGCTGCCGGTTCAGGCCGCCCTCGTAAAGGTGCGTCGGCTCGACGTTGGAGGTCGCCACCACCACGATGCCGAGGGCGAACATCGCCCGGAACAGCCGGCCCAGCAGCATCGCGTCGGCGATGTCCGTGACCGCGAACTCGTCGAAGCACAGCAGCGTCACGGTTCGGGCGATGTTGGCGGCCACCGGCTCGATCGGGTCCTCGCCCTTCACCTCGCCGCGCTTCAGCGCCTGGCGGTGCTTGAAGATCTGCGCGTGGACGTCGGCCATGAAGGCGTGGAAGTGCACGCGCTTCTTCTTGGCCACCGTGGCCCTGTCGAAGAACATGTCCATCAGCATGCTCTTGCCGCGCCCGACGCCGCCCCAGATGTACAGCCCGCGCGGCACGGCGCCGCCGCGCGCCTTCACGAGCCAGCCCAGCGCCGACGATTTGCGGGCCGGCGCGTAGTTGTGCATCGCGTCGCGCAGGGCGTCGAGGCTGTCGATGACGTGGGCCTGCGCGGGGTCGCGGGCGATGGAGCCGTCGCGCACCTTGCTGTCGTACAGGCTGCGGATCGACATGCGCGCGGAACCCTCCGTGAAGCGTGGCACCCCGAACGCGGCGGGCCGGGTGCGTCGGCCCGCCGCGCATCGGCTGCCCCGGGCGGGCGGGGCCGATGCTCTAGCAACCGCGACGGGCCGACCGCAAGGCTCGCGCCACGACGTGAGCTTGGCCGGGGAACGGCGCCCCGGCGATTTCCCGCGCTCGCCTTGATTTGAGCCAAAGCTGCCGGCATGGATGCCCCCGCACATCGGGCGCGAGGACTGGAATGCGGTCACGGATTGGGGTGTCGGTCGCCGCGTTTCTTTTCAACCTCGTCCCGTCGATGGCCGCACCGCTGCTGACCGTGCCGGCCGCGCCGGCGTCGCTGCGCGCCACCCCCGTCGTGGTGTTCGGGCAGGACGCGCGGCGCATCCCGCAAACCTATGCCGAGGAGCACAACCTCGTCGCCCGCGACGTGATCCGCGCCCACATGGCGTCGGGCCTGATCCAGTGCGGCAACGCTCACGGCGCCGGGCAGCTCACCCTGACCGACGAGGTCGTCACCACCGCCGCGCACGTGTTCTTCGACGAGAACGGCCTGCCGCGCGCGCGCGCCTGCTCCTTCGAGCTGACGGTCAACGGCGCCGAGGTCCACGTCCCCGTCGACCTCGGCAGCATCGTCGCCGGCAGCACCAAGCCCTACGACGTCGAGGTCACCCACGACTGGGCGGTGGCGCGCCTGACCCACGCGGTGACGGGCGTCAAGCCCTACGGCGTCGCCACCGACGTCAAGGAGAACGCGCCGGTGACCTTCGTGGCGCGCGGCCACATCGACTGGGGCGAGGCCAGGAAGCTTTCGATGCAGGACTGCGCGCTGCACGACAAGCTGTCGGCGGGCGCGGAAGGGACGCGCGAGTTCGCCTTCGATTGCGACACGGGCGACGGCGCGTCCGGCGGCGCGCTGATGTTCGACCACGACATGATGAAGGTCGGCGCCATCCTGGTGGGGTGGCGCTCCAACAGGCCGTTCAAGGCCATGCCCTTCTCGCGCACGCACTACAACTTCGCCGTGTCGATCGAGGGTGCCTTCAAGCAGGCCGTTTACGACGCCGCCGGCAAGGTCGTGGTGCAGCGCTGACGGGCCGGCCGCGGAAGCGGCCCGTGCGCCGGAGGGCGTGAGGGCGTCAGGTCACCGCCTTGAACACCGTCACGCCCAGCACGAGCAGCAGCACCGCCAGGATCAGGAAGATGAAGAACAGGATCCGCGAAATGCCGCTGGCCGCCGACGAGACGCCGGAAAAGCCGAGCCCGCCGGCGATGATCGAGACCACGAAGGCGATGATGGCGTATTTCAGAACGGAGGACATGACGGCGCGCCCAGGCTGATCCGACGATGGCGTCGGCGGCGGCTTAATCCCCGCCTCCCGCGAGCGTTCCAAAGCTTGGGCGTTGCGGCGTGCTTCGTCAGGCGAGGGCGGCGGCCGCCAGCCCGGCGAACAGCAGCAGCCCCGCCCCGCGGTTGGAGCGGAACAGGTGCAGCGCCCGCGCCGGGTCGGCGGGATCGAGGGTGGCGACCTGCCAGCCGAGGTGCAGGGCGAAGCCGGCGACGCCGGCCTGGGCCAGCGCGAACCGGCCCGGCGCCCCCGTGCCGCCCGCCGCCGCGAGCGCGCCCTCGATCAGCAGCACCGCGCCGGCGTAGAGCAGCCCGACGGCGAGGCGGACGTGCGGACCGAACAGCCGCGCGGTGGACTTGATGCCGGCGGCGGGGTCGTCGCGCGCGTCCTGCAACGCGTAGATCGTGTCGTAGCCGATCGTCCACAGCACCGCGGCGGCGTAGACGCAGCCGGCGGCGGGCCGGAGCGACCCGGATTGCGCGCTCCAGCCGACGAGGCCGCCCCAGGCGAAGGCGAGGCCGAGCACCAGCTGCGGCCACGAGGTGACGCGCTTGGCGAAGGGGTACGCGGCGACGATCGCGAGCGAGCCGATGCCGAGCAGGACCGTGAACAGGTTGAACTGGAGCACGACGAGGAGGCCGAGGAGCGCCTGCGCGACGAGGAACGCCCGCGCCGCCGCGACGCCGACCCGCCCCGAGGGGAGCGGGCGGTGGCGCGTGCGCTCGACCTTGGCGTCGAGGTCGCGGTCGACGATGTCGTTGTAGGTCGACCCCGACCCGCGCATGAGGATCGCGCCGACGAGGAACAGCAGCAGCTGCCGCCACTCGGGCGGGCGCCCGGCGGCGAGGCTCGCCAGCGCGCTCGCCCACCAGCACGGCAGCACCAGCAGCCAGTAGCCGGTGGGACGGTCGAGCCGGGCGAGCTGGAGGTAGGGGGCGGCGCGATGCGGCGCCAGGCGGAACAGGAGCTGGCGCCCGACGGCGTCGGGCAGCGCGGGGGCCGCCGGGCGCCCGCCGGGCTCGGCGACCACCGCGCCGGACGTTAGAGCGGGCCGGCCGGCAGCTTCTGCGCCTCGGCGGCGATGCTGGCACTGGCCGAGGCCTGCTGCTCCTTGGCCTTCTTGGCCTGGACGGCGAAGTTGCAGGCCTGGGTGGCGAAGCCCTGCGACTTGCCGCTCGCGGCCTGGAGGTTGTTGACCGCCTCTTCGGGGATGTTGCACCAGTTCTTGTTGGCGACGAGGTACTTCAACAGCTCGCCCTCGGCCCTGACCAGCGTTTGCAGCACGGGGCACGAGGCCACGGGGTCGAGCTTGCCCTTGGACGACTTGGCCAGCACGTTGAGCTTGTCGATGACGGACTGCCGCTTCTGCGTGAGGCCGGCGACGTCGGTGTTGCAATCCCCCGCCGCCGCGGGACGCGACGACAACCCCGCCGCCAGCACCGCCAGCGACAACAACGTGGCGCCTGCCGCCGCGCGCGGTGAACGAACCGCCATAACCATGGACAACGATCCCCCTCGGTGAGTCACGGCAGGGCACGCGCGCGGTCGTCGGGGCGGGGCACCGAAAGAGATCGCGGCCGCGTCGGGGCGCGTGGTAAACCCACGCGCCATGGCGTCCTACGACTTCTCCGCCCCCCGCCTCTTCGTCCAGCCCGACCTGCGCCCCGGCGCCGTGCTGGCCCTCGAAGCGGACCAGCGGAACTATCTTCGCAACGTACTCAGGCTGAAAGAAGGCGGCGACGTCCTGGTGTTCAACGGCCGCGACGGCGAATGGCGCGCGCGTTTCACCCAGGGCGAGGGAAGCCGCGGCGAGGGGGGCCGGGGCGACGGCAAGGGAGCCGGGAGGGGGCCCGGCAAGGGCGCGACGCTGGTGGCAGAGGCCCCCGTCCGCGCGCAGACCGCGCCGGGCGACCTCCACTACCTGTTCGCGCCGCTGAAGCACGCCCGGCTCGACTACATGGTGCAGAAGGCGGTGGAAATGGGCGCCGGCGCGCTGCGCCCGGTGCTGACCCGGCGCACGCAGGCGAGCCGGGTCAATGGCGGCCGGGTGCGGGCCAACGCGATCGAGGCGGCCGAACAGTGCGGCATCCTGTCGATCCCCGCCGTCCACGACCCCGAACCGCTGGCGCGGGTGCTGGCCGGTTGGGACGCCGGGCGCACCCTGGTGTTCTGCGACGAGGACGCGGAGCGGGGCGACCCGGCGGCGGTGCTGCGCGCCCTCGCGCGCGACGCGCCGGCGGCCGTGCTGATCGGCCCGGAGGGCGGCTTCGACGAGGGCGAGCGCGCGGCGCTGCTGGCCGTGCCGGGCGTGGTGCGCTTGTCGCTCGGGCCGCGCGTCCTGCGCGCCGACACGGCCGCGGTGGCGGCGCTGGCGCTGGTGCAGGCGGTCGCCGGCGACTGGCGTTAAGACAACAACACCGCGTCCCGATGGGACCACGATCTCGCCCGAATGTGCCGCCAACAACACGGGGCTGAGATCGAAAGGCCGAAATGATTCCGCTTCGTCGCCGCCCCACGCTCCTCCTGCTCGCCGCGGCATGCGTCGCGCCGCTCGCCACGCCGCTGGTCGCGCGGGGCGAGGAGCGGATGCAGGTGATGCGGATCGCGGAGCGCTGCGAAATCTACGGGCCGGGCTTCGTCGACATCGGCAACGGCGCCTGCGGGCAGATCGTCAACGGCGGTCGCATCCACGCCGACGGCGGCCCGCAGGGCTGGCCGACGGCCGGGACCTCCAACGCGGCGCTGCGCTCCGGCACGCTCGGCGGCGCCACCGATCCCGCCGGCGACGGCCTCGGCATGATCCGCGGCGCGTCGGGCGCGCAGCACCTGCGGATCGGCGGCGACACTTACGGCCGCTGAACGGGGCGTCGCACCGTCCACCCTGCCCGCGCGCGCTCGACCGGCCGCGGCGGGACGCGGGTGCCCGTCACAGCCAGGGGCGGTCCGCCGCCATGCCCGTCTCGAACGACTCGACCTCGCCGCTCTTCGTCATCGTCAGCCCGATCTCGTCGAGCCCGTTGAGCAGGTTGTGCTTGCGGAACGGGTCGATGTCGAAGGCGAGCGTGCCGCCGTCGGGGCCGTGGATGCGCTGGTTTTCGAGGTCCACGGTCAGCGTCGCGTTGCTGCCGCGGTCGGCGTCGTCCATCAGCTTGGCGAGGTCGTCGGGCGCGACCACGATCGGCAGGATGCCGTTCTTGAAGCAGTTGTTGTAGAAGATGTCGGCGAAGCTCGTCGAGATGACGCAGCGGATGCCGAAGTCGCGCAGCGCCCACGGCGCGTGCTCGCGCGACGAGCCGCAGCCGAAATTGTCCTCCGCGACGAGGATCTGCGCCGCGCGGTAGCCCGGCCTGTTGAGCACGAAGTCCGGGTTCTCCGACCCGTCGCCCTTGAAGCGGTGGGCGGCGAACAGATGGGCGCCGAGCCCGGTGCGCTTGATCGTCTTGAGGTAGCGCGCCGGGATGATCTGGTCGGTGTCGATGTTGGCGATCTTGAGGGGCGCCGCCACGCCGGTCAGTGTGGTGAACTTGTCCATGGGCGAACCCTAGCCGCTCCGGCGGCAAGTTCAAGCGGCGCGCCTACACCGGCGGCGGCCGCCGCCGCAGGCGCACGTAAAGCGCGCCGGAGCCGCCCTGCGAGCGCGCGGCCTCCTCGTAGCCGAGCACGACCGGGCGGAACTCCGGCATCGCCAGCCACAGCGGCACGCTGCGGCGCAGCACGCCGACGTCGCCGCCGAACCCGGAAGGACCGAACCCCAGGCCGACCCCGGGACCGCCGGCGTCGTGGGGCGCCGGGCGCCCGCCCTTGCCCGTCACCACCAGCACCACCTTGAGGCCGTCGCGCTGCGCGGCGGCAAGGAAGCGCCGCAGCGCCGACAGGGCCTCCGCCTGCCGGAAGCCGTGCAGGTCGAGGGCGGCGGCGGCGGTTTCCCGCCCGCGCGACAGACGCTGCTTCAGCTTGCGCTCCAGGGGCGCCAGCGGCGGCAGGACCGCGGGCGACGCCACGGCCGCGCGGGCGGCGGGGGCGTCCGCGCGGGCGGGCACCGCGCCGGACGCTTCCTGCCCGCCCGGCGGCGGCGCGCCCCCCCGGCCGGGCAGGAGCCGCCCGGGACGCCGCGCCACGCCCGCGCCGACGCTCGCCCACA
>CAXTFM010000163.1:0-7497 GCA_964243435.1 uncultured Beijerinckiaceae bacterium | reverse complement strand
GTCCACGCCGCGCGCGGCGCTCCAGTGGACGCGGCGCCCGCGCCCGCCGGTGCGACGGCGAAGAACGCCCGCGCCGGCGGGGTTGCCCGGGCGCCCGGCGCGGGCGAAGGTGCGGCCGCTAGCGCGCGAACTTCTTGTGCTTCATGCGGTGCGGCACCAGCTCCTCCACCCCGAGGCGGCGCTTCTTGTCCTGCTCGTAGTCGGCGAAGTTGCCCTCGAACCATTCGACGTGGCTGTCGCCTTCGAAGGCCAGCATGTGCGTCGCGATGCGGTCGAGGAAGAAGCGGTCATGGCTGATGATGACGGCGCAGCCGGCGTAGTCGGTCAGCGCGTCTTCCAGCGCGCGCAGCGTCTCGACGTCGAGGTCGTTGGTCGGCTCGTCGAGCAGCAGCAGGTTGGCGCCGGTCTTCAGCATCTTGGCGAGGTGGACGCGGTTGCGCTCGCCGCCCGAGAGCTGGCCGACCTTCTTCTGCTGGTCCGGCCCCTTGAAGTTGAAGGCGCCGGTGTAGGCGCGCGAGTTGATCTCGCGCTTGCCGAGGTAGATCACGTCCTGGCCGTCGGAAATCTCCTCCCACACGTTCTTGCGGCCGTCGAGCTTGTCGCGGCTTTGGTCGACGTAGCCGAGCTTCACCGACTCGCCGACGTTGATCGAGCCCTTGTCGGGCTCCTCCTGCCCGGTGATCATGCGAAACAGCGTGGTCTTGCCGGCGCCGTTGGGGCCGATCACGCCGACGATGCCGCCCGGCGGCAGCTTGAAGGTCAGGTTGTCGATGAGCTGCTTGTCGCCGAAGCTCTTCGACAGGCCGGTGAACTCGACCACGTTGGTGCCGAGCCGCTCGCCGACGGGGATGACGATCTGCGTCGCCGAGGGGATGCGGTTGGCCTGCTTGTCGACGAGGTCCTGGTAGCGCTGGATGCGCGCCTTGGACTTGGCCTGCCGCGCCTTGGGGGAGGAGCCCATCCACTCCGCCTCCTGCTCGATCTGCCTTTGCCGGGCGGTGTCCTCGCTCTTCTCCAGGGAAAGGCGGCGGGCCTTCTGCCTGAGGTAGGAGGTGTAGTTGCCCTCGTGCGGGATGCCGCGGCCGCGGTCGAGTTCGAGGATCCAGCCGGTGACGTTGTCGAGGAAGTAGCGGTCATGGGTGACGATGAGGATGGCGCCGGGGTAGTCGCGCAGGTGCCCCTCCAGCCAGTTCACCGTTTCCGCGTCGAGGTGGTTGGTCGGCTCGTCGAGGAGCAGCAGCTCGGGCTTCTCCAGCAGCAGCCGGCACAGCGCCACGCGGCGCTTCTCGCCGCCCGAAAGCTGCTCCACGCCCCAGTCGTCGGGCGGGCAGCCGAGCGCGTCCATCGCCTGCTCGACCTGCGAGTCGAGGTCCCACAGGTTCTGCGCCTCGATCTCGTCCTGAAGCCTCGTCATCTCGTCCGCCGTTTCGTCGGAATAGTTCATGGCGAGGTCGTTGTAGCGGTCGAGGATGTCCTGCTTGGCCTTGACGCCGAGCATGACGTTCTCGCGCACGGTGAGGCCGGTCTCCAGCGGCGGCTCCTGCGGCAGGTATCCGACGCGGGCGCCGTCGGCGACGAAGCCCTCGCCCTGGAACTCCGTGTCCATGCCGGCCATGATCTTGAGCAGGGTGGACTTGCCGGAGCCGTTGATGCCGAGCACCCCGATCTTGGCGTCGGGGTAGAAGGAGAGGTGCACGTTGTCGAGCACCTTCTTGCCGGTCGGGAAGGTCTTGGTCAGACCCTGCATGTGGTAGATGAACTGCCGCGCCATGAGGGCTCGCCGTTGGTTGCCGTTCGGAACTGATGGAGTTTCCAGCGTTCTAGCGAGCCGCGCGGGTGGGGTCCAGGGGCTTGCCGCGCGGCGCCCTCACCACGCCGTCGGCTTGGGGTTGCGCGCGTCGAACCCCTTCTGGTGCCAGTACGGGTAGGTCGGCTCCTCGTGGCTCGCCCGATCGAGCAGGGCGACCTGCTCCGGCGTCAGCGACCAGCCGACGGCGCCGAGGTTCGACGTGAGCTGCGCCTCGTTGCGGGCGCCGACCACGATGTTGCACACGCTCGGGCGTTGCAGCAGCCAGTTGAGGGCCACCTGCGCCACGCTCCTGCCCGTGTCCTTGGCCACGGCGTCGAGGGCGTCGACGACGTCGTAAAGGTACGCCTCCCTCACCGTCGGGCCGCCCTCGGCGCCCCCCGACGCGATGCGCCCGCCCCCCGCCGGCTGTCCCCGGCGGATCTTGCCGGTGAGCCGGCCCCAGCCGAGCGGGCTCCACGCCATCAGGCCGACGCCCTGGTCGAGGCCGAGCGGCATCAGCTCCCATTCGTAGTGCCGGCCGATCAGCGAATAGTAGCCCTGGTAGGCGACGTAGCGGGCGAGGCCGTCGCGCTCGGAGGTGGCGAGCGCCTTCATCAGGTGCCAGCCGGAGAAGTTCGAGGCGCCGATGTAGCCGATCTTGCCGGCGCGCACGAGGTCGTCCAGCGCGCGCAGGGTTTCCTCCACCGGCGTCAGGGCGTCGAAGGCGTGCATGAAGTACAGGTCGATGTGGTCGGTGCCGAGCCGCTTGAGGCTCGCCTCGCAGGCGCGCACGAGGTGGAAGCGCGACGAGCCGACCTCGTTGGCGCCGTCGCCGACGGGAAAGGTCGCCTTGGTGGACACGAGGGCGCGGGCGCGGCGGCCGTGCAGCGCCTGCCCGAGGATTTCCTCCGACGCGCCGCCGGAGTAGATGTCGGCGGTGTCGAAAAGGTTGACGCCGTGGTCGAGGCAAAGGTCGACCATGCGCGTCGCTTCGGCGACGTCCGTCTGGCCCCAGCGCTGGAAGAAGGGGTCGGAGCCGCCGAAGGTGCCGGTGCCGAGGCTGAGGACGGGCACCATGAGGCCCGAGCGGCCGAGTCGCCGATGTTCCATGCGTCCGTCTCCGTTGCCGCCGTGACGCCGCGCGCCCTTCGCTGCGGCGGTCAACGCGCGTGGCGGCGTTCCGCTGCCGCGCGGCGATGGATCAGGATACGGGCGGCGCCGCGGCCTCCATCGTCGCGCGCATCCGCTTGGGGCGCAGCACCTGGACGGTGAGCGGCAGGCCCTGCTCCGGGGGCAGCGGCGGGATCGGGTGTTCGAGGGTGGCGGCGGCGAGCGCCGCTTCCGCCGCCTTCAACGCGGTCCAGGCGGCGGGCGGGCGGGTTTCGTCGGGCGTCGCGAAGATCCCGTGCCGGCTGGCGCGAGCGCCGAGGCTGCGCCGGCTGGTCCACACCGCCACCGGCACCGCGAGCAGCAGGCCCGGCGCGAGAGCGGCGGCGAGGACGGGCGCGCCGCACCAGCCGAGCAGCGCCAGCACGGCGAGCCCGGCCGCGCACGGCCCGGCGAGGATCGCCGCCGCCGCGGCCCAGCCGAGGTCGCGGTCGTCGCGCAGCTGCGCGTCCCAGCGCACGACGCGCCCGGTTAGCGCGTTGACGATGAACAGGGTGTGGAACACCACCGCCACGGGGTAGAGCAGGTAGGCGACGCCCTGGTCGAGCACCGTGCTGGCGACGAGGCCGGCGCGCCCGCCGAAGCCCGGCACGTCCTCGCCAAGCGCCGCGTGGAGGCAGATGGCCCGCGGCAGGGCGACCAGGGCGAGCACCAGGACGACGAGCGCGGCGCCCGCGCCCGGCGTCGTGTGCAGGTCGACGGCGGCGTAAAGCGCGACCCACAGCAGGAAGGGCACGATGTAGAGGTAGTGCAGCAGGCCGCGGGTGAGGTGGTAGACGGAGGCCACCTGGAGGCCGCGCGCGCGCAGCACGGCGACGTGCTGGAGGTTGCCCATGCACCAGCGCCGGTCGCGGGCGAGGTGGTCGATGAGGTTGGTCGGCGTTTCCTCCCACGAGCCCTCGTGGCGCCCGTCCGGGCCGTCGGGGATCATCCACACGTCCCAGCCCCCGCGCAGCAGCAGCGCCGCCTCCACCGTGTCGTGCGACATGATCTCGCCGCCGAAGGGCGGCGGCCCCGGCAGGGTCGGCAGGCCGCAATGGGCGGCGAAGGCGTGCGTGCGCAGGATGGCGTTGTGGCCCCAGTAGTTGCCGCGCGGCCCCTGCCAGAACGACACCCCGCGCTGGAACACCGGGCCGTAGAGCCGGGCGCTGAACTGCTGGATGCGGGCGAACAGGGTGCGGCGCCCGACGGGGTAGCACATGGCCTGGATCAGCCCGGCGCGGGGATTGGCCTCCATGGCGCCGACGAGGCGGGCGATGGCCGCGCCGGTCATCAGGCTGTCGGCGTCGAGCACCACGGCGTAGTCGTAGGCGCCGCCCCAGCGGCCGAACCATTCCGCGATGTTGCCGGCCTTGCGGCCGGTGTTGTCGGGACGGCGGCGGTACAGGATGCGCGGGCGCGCGGCGGCGTGTTCGGCACGCTGCGAGGCGGCAGGCTGGGCGACTGCGGTCTGGGCGGCGAGCCGTGCGGCGATGCGCTCCTCCGCCGCCCCGCCGGCGATGGAGCGCGTGTCGCTGAGCACGTAGATGTCCACGGCGCCGAGCCCTGCGCCAAGCCCTGCGCCGATCCCCGCGATCGAGTCCGCGATCACGGTGGCGGCGGCGAAGACGCGCACGGCATCCTCCTCATAGACCGGCAGCAGCACGGCGGTGCGGGCGCGCCCGGTCGGCGGGCGGAGCAGCGGCCCGCCGACGCTGCCGCCGGTGCGCTGCCACAGGCCGACGCCGACGCCGAGCACGGCGCTCCAGGACGAGATCGCGAGCTGCCACACGTTGAGCGCCACGACCGCGGCGTACACGAACTGCCAGGCGCCGAGGAAGGGCGGCGCGGGCAGCGCCAGGACGAAGCCCGCGCCCGACAGCAGCAGCAGCGGCGCGAGATGGCAGATGTGGCGGACCCACGGCGTCGCCGAGCGCATCACCTGCCCGGAAGACGCGACCTCACCCATGCTTCACCTCCGAGACGCAATCCCAATCCTGCCCTAGCACGGCGGCGTGGCCGCCTGCCCCTGCGTAAACGACGCAAGACCAGGCATCCGCGCGGGCCGACGCGGAAAGGCGCCACGGCCGCACGGCCGGGGTGACGGCGTGGGCAGCGGCGGGCCCTGCGTGCGGTGCGGCCCCGGCCGGGTGGGTGCCGTCGAGCATGGCGGGTTTTAGCCATGGCAGGCTTGAACGGCGCGTGAACGTGGCGGGCGCCACCCGCACGCCGCCGCGCCGGACGGCTCGGCGCGCGGACGCCGGTTTCGGGATGCGGCTAGGCGGCGTGGGCGAGGCGCACCGCGATGCCGGTGGCGCACACCCGTTCCAGCTCGATCCCGGTCTCGTCGCGGCCCTCGACCGGCTCGATCCGGTAGTCGACGCCGATGATGGCGTCGGCGTCGATGTCCTCGGCGCGGCGGATCAGGTCCTGGAGGACGCGCGCGCGCCATCCGTCCGACGCGGGGGTGCAGCCGACGGCGTGCCAGGGCGAGGCCGCCTTGATGCGGCCGATGGGAAGGACGCGCGCGCCTTCGATGGCGTCTTCTTCACTGATGAGCATCGAAAACCAACTCCGCGGCGCTTGGATGGGTCGTCGTCTGCGCCTGCCTCAGAGTTAGGCAGCGAACCCGAACGAAAGATGACTGGGCGGCGCGCGCCCAACCTTTTTCGGACAAGCGTTAACGAAGCCTGCCGGTTTCGCTCGATCAGTGTCTGAAATGTCGCGTGCCGGTCAGCACCATGGCGAGGCCGGCCTCGTCCGCCGCGCGGATGACGAGGTCGTCGCGCATCGAGCCGCCCGGCTGGATCACCGCCGTGGCGCCGGCCTCGGCCGCGGCGATGAGCCCGTCGGCGAAGGGGAAGAACGCGTCGGAGGCGACCACCGAGCCCGCTGCCAGCGAGCCGGGCAGGCCCGCCGCCGCCGCCGCGTCGCGCGCCTTCGCCGCGGCGACGCGGGAAGAGTCGACGCGGCTCATCTGTCCCGCGCCGATGCCCACCGTGGCGCCGTCGCGGGCGTAGACGATGGCGTTGGACTTGACGTGCTTGGCGACGGCGAAGGCGAAGCGCAGGTCGGCGAGTTCGGCCGCGCTCGGGGCGCGCTTCGTCACCACCTTGAGGTCCATGTCCTCCACGGCGGCGCGGTCGCGGCCCTGGACGAGGAAGCCGCCGGCGACGGGGCGGAAGGTGAGGCCGGGGGCGCGCCGGTCGGGCAGCGCGCCGGTGAGGAGCAGGCGCAGGTTGCGCTTCCCCGCCACGATGGCGACCGCCGCCTCGTCGGCCTCGGGGGCGACGATGACCTCGGTGAAGACCTTGACGATCTCCGCCGCCGCGGCCGCGTCGAGCCGGCCGTTGAGGGCGACGATGCCGCCGAAGGCCGAGACGGGGTCGCAGCGCAGCGCCAGCCGGTAGGCTTCCGCGAGGGAAGCGCCACGGGCGACGCCGCACGGGTTGGCGTGCTTGATGATGGCCACCGCCGGGCTGCCTTCCAGCTCGGCGACGAGCTCCAGCGCCCCGTCCGTGTCGTTGACGTTGTTGAAGGAAAGGGGTTTGCCCTGCACCTGCCGCGCCGTGGCGACGCCCGGCCGCGCCGGCCCGCCGGCGTAGAAGGCGGCGTCCTGGTGCGGGTTCTCGCCGTAGCGCAGCCCCTGGACGAGCCTGCCGCCGAAGGCGCGCCAGCTCGGCGGCGGGTCGCCGGGAGCGCCCAGCGCCTCCGCCATCCAGTTCGAGATGGCGGCGTCGTAGGCGGCGGTGCGCGCGAAGGCCTTCTGCGCGAGGCGTCGCCGCAGGGCCGGGTCCGTGCCCCCGGCGGCAAGCGCGGCGAGGATCGCGTCGTAGTCCGCGGGATCGACGACGACGGCGACGTCGGCGTGGTTCTTGGCGGCGCCGCGGATCATCGCCGGGCCGCCGATGTCGATGTTCTCGATCGCCGCCGCCGCGCCGGCACCGGCCGCGACCGTGGCCTCGAAGGGGTACAGGTTGACCACCAGCAGGTCGATCGGCTGGATCGAGTGCGCCAGCATCGCCGCCTCGTGCTCGGGGTTCTCGCGGATCGCGAGGAGGCCGCCATGCACCTTGGGGTGCAGCGTCTTCAGCCGTCCGTCCATCATCTCGGGGAAGCCGGTGAGGTCGGCGATCTCCGCCACCGGCAGCCCGGCCTCGCGCAGTGCGCGGTGGGTGCCCCCGGTCGAGACCAGGGCGACGCCCTCGGCGACGAGGCCCCGGGCGAAGGCGACGATGCCGGTCTTGTCCGACACGGACAGCAGCGCGCGTGCGGCGCGCTTGAGATCAGAGGCCATGATGTGCCGGGGGTGCCTCGAGGGAGGGGCCGCGGGCGCCGAACAGCCGGCGGCCGTCGTGCCCGGCGACGCGGAGGGCGACGAGGGTGCCGGGCGCGGCGGCGCCGGTGGCGACGGGGGTGAAGTCGGGGGCGCGGCCGCGGCCGCGCGCCGTCAACGGCTGAACGGCCGCAGGCCGTGTCGCCCCACGGCCGACGGGTACACCAGGTTGACCGCCGCGCCGTCGCAGGCCGCCGTCGGCCGGATCGGCGCCGCAGGCCCGCAG
>CAXTFM010000162.1:0-7515 GCA_964243435.1 uncultured Beijerinckiaceae bacterium | reverse complement strand
ATGCTGCGCATCGGGCGCTACGCCGTCGTCTCGTTCCCGAACTTCGGGCACTGGAGCGTGCGCAGCCAGCTGCTGTTCCGCGGCCGCATGCCGATCACCGACGCCCTGTCCTACCAATGGTACGACACGCCCAACATCCACGCCTTCACCATCCGCGACTTCGTCGACCTCGTCGCCATGTGCCGGGGACGGATCGTGCGCTCCACGGCGCTCGACCAGAACGGCCGGCCGCTGGAGGTCAACCTGCCGTGGTGGGTGTGGAACCTGTTCGGGGCGCAGGCCGTCTTCCTGCTCGCCCGGGGTTGAGGGCGCGCGCCGGCTAACCGTGTGTGGCGCACCGACGGGGGCGCCTCAGCCGAGCAGGCCGCCCGGTGCCGGCGCCAGCGGGTTGGCGGTGGCGAGGTCGGCGCCGTCCACCCGCGGCTCCCCCGCGGCGGCGGCCCACAGGGCTTCAACGAAGGCCGGGTCAAGATCCTTGAGGATGAACACCAGGCGCGTCGCATGGTCGTCGTCGGGCCAGCGCTCGAGGCGGACCGGCGGGTGCATGACGTGCTGGACGCCGTGGGCGACGAGGGGCCGCGCGGGATCGTCGTCCATCGCGATCAACGCCTTGAAGCGCAGCACCTTGGCGCCGTGCGCCGCGCGCAGCAGCTCGGTGAACAGGGCGACGGCATGGGGGGACACCGGCCGGGGGTAGCGCAGGCAGAAGGCGCGGATCTGGGCGTCGTGCCGGTTCACGTCGTGGTGGTGGTGGTGGCCGGCGCCCTCCGGCAGGGCTTCCGCGGCGAGCCAGGCGCGCGCGTCGCTGCCCAGCACGGCGGGGTCGTAGGTGGGGCCGTCGAGCAGTTCGGCGACGTCGTCGCGCGTCGCGTCGGTGACCGGCGCCGAGGGGTTCAACGCCCCCAAGCGCGCGCGCAACGCCGCGAAAGCGGCGGCGTCGGTGACGAGGTCGCTCTTGGACAGCACGACCCGGTCGGCCAGCGCGACCTGCTTCACCGCCTCGGCATGGGCGTCGAGCGTCGCCGCGCCGTTGAGCGCGTCGACCACGGTGACCACGGCGCGGAGCCGGAAGCGCAGGCGCAGGTAGGGGTGCGACATCACCGTGTGCAGCACCGGCGCGGGGTCGGCGAGGCCGGTCGTCTCGACGATCACGCGCGTGAACGGGCGCATGCGATTGTTGTCGCGCGCCCGCAGCGCGTCCTCCAGCGCGGCGACGAGGTCGCCGCGGATGGAGCAGCACACGCAGCCCGACGTCATGACCACCATGTCGCCCTCGACCCGCTCGACGAGCAGGTGGTCGAGGCCGACGGTGCCGAACTCGTTGATGAGCACCAGCGTGTCGGCGAGCGCCGGGTCGCGCAGCAGGCGGTTGAGCAGGGTCGTCTTGCCGGCGCCGAGGAAGCCGGTGAGCACCGCGAGGTCGAAGGGCGGCGGCGGGCGTCGTGCGGCGGCCATCCCGCCTACTCGTCGTCGGCGGCGTTGGCCTTCTTCGCCGGCTTGGCGTCGCTCGCCGGCTTGGCGTCGGCCTTGGTCGCGCGCTTCTTCGGGACGCCCTTCTTGGACGCGGCCTTGGCTGCCGCATCCTTCTTGCCCGCGTCCTTGGCCGTGTCCTTGCCGGCGTCCTTGGCAGGGGCCGCGTCGCCCTCGTCGGCCGCGAGCACCTTGGACTTCGGCGCCTCCGCCGCCGCCTTCAGGGCGAGCGCGCGCCCGTGGCGCCCGCGGGCGACGCGCGGGCGCCGGCCACGCAGCGGCAGCGCGTCGGGATCGGCGGCGAGCGGGTTCACGCCGAGACCCTGGATCGGACCCGTCGCCGGCACGGCGGCATAGGCTTCGACGGCGGCCGGCGCCGGCTCCGTGCCGACGGGCGAGTGCGGCGCGCGCGCCTGGGCGACGGCGCCCTGGTAGCCCGGCTCGGCGCCGACGTGGATCGAGATCGGATCGAAGACCGGACGCGGCAGCGAGTTGATGCGCAGCGCCGTCGGCGTCACGGGCGTCGCCGGCTGCGCGCTGAACAGGAAGCTGCGCTCGGGGCTCAGCGCCGACAGGCCGAGGCCGCCCCCCGTCCCCGCCGTGAGCGGGGCGTCGAGCTGTTCGACCTCCGCATTGTACTGGGCGATGAGGTGGCCGCGGGCGCGGCACACCTCGTTGCGCATGTCGGGCGCCGCGCCGCCGTTCGAGGGCAGCGCCACGATGGAGCCGGTCGGGCGGTCGATGTTGGCGAAGGCGCGGTCGAACAGGGCGGCGGCCTTGGCGGTGCGCGCCGCCACGGAGGGCGCCCCCATCACGATGGTGACGATGCGCCGCCCGTCGCGGTAGGCGGTGGCCACCACGTTGAAGCCGGCGGCGCAGGTGAAGCCGGTCTTCATGCCGTCGGCACCGGGGTAGCGGCCGAGCAGGTTGTTGTGGTTGGTGATGATCTCCGGCCCGAGCGCGAGGGCGCCGATGTCGAACAGCGCCGCCTGCTCGGGGAAGCCGGCGTAGAGCGCGCGCGCGATCAGCGCCATGTCGCGCGCCGAGGAGACGTGGCGGGGGTCCGGCAGGCCGTTCGGGTTGACGAAGTGCGACTCGTGCATGCCGAGCTCGGCCGCCGCCTGGTTCATGTCGTCGGCGAAGGCCTCGACGGAGCCGGACACGCCCTCGGCCACGGTGACGGCGATGTCGTTGGCCGAGCGCACCATCAGCATGCGCAGCGCGTTCTCCAGCGTGACCTGGGTGCCGGGCCTGAAGCCCATCTTGGATGGCGGCATCGCCCGCGCGCGCGGCGAGTACACGAGCGGCGTGTCCATCGCGATCCTGTGGTCGCGCACCGCCGCCAGGGCGACGTAGACGGTCATCAGCTTGGTGGTGGAGGCCGGGAACCACGGCCGCGTCGCGTCCTGCTGGTAAAGAACGTCGCCGGTGGCGACATCCATCGTCAGGGCCGGCGTCGCGCCCGCGCCCGCCGGCCAGCACGCGACGGCGGCGCCGGCCACACAGGCTTGCGCGAAGCGGAGGACGCCCAGGCTGCAACGCATCAAACGATCCCATGGCGCGGCATCCGGCCGCCGCGACCGGTGCGAGCCCCAACCCTAGCCGACGCGGGCGGAGCCGAAAAGCGCGGCACGGCGCCCGTCCACCGCACGCGTCGATCCGTCCCGCGGCCCCGCGGCGCCGGGCGGCCGGCCGACCGTCCCTATCGAGCGCCGCTAAGGCCGTTTCATGGCGAGGGCGGGTGCGGGCCTCACTCGCCGGGCGCGCGGGCCTCGATGGCGACGGCATGCACGCCGTCCGGTCCCATTTCCCCCGCCACGATGTCGTTCACGAGCCTGTGCCGGTCGATCCGGCTCTTGCCGGCGAAGTGCGGAGAGGTCACCTTGATGAGGAAGTGAGTCTCGCCCGACGCGCCGGCCGTGCCCGCGCGCGACACCACGTGGGCGTGCTTCGCGTGCTTGTACGACTCGTCGATCACGTCCAGCTCGGAAGGGGACAGGGCGGCCGACAAGCTGTTTCGCAGACGCGACGCGACGGGGTGGTCTTGTTCATTCATTTCCAGCGATCTCCTGCCTAGCTTACCCGCATGTCGCGGCAACGGCGGCCGGCGCTTGATGCCGGTCGAAACACATCCATAATGATCGAGCCATGAACCTGAACTCACGCATCTTCGACAGCATCCGCGTCAAGCCCGAGTCCAAGGCGGCCGCGCCCGCGCCCGAGATCGTGCGCTGCAACCATCCCGGCTGCAGCAAGGAGGGCGAGTTCCGTGCCCCCCAGGGCCGCGACCGCGAAGGGCAGTTCTTCACCTTCTGCCTCGACCACGTTCGTGAATACAACGCGTCCTACAACTACTTCAACGGCATGAGCGTCGACGACGTCGCGCTTTATCAGCGCGACGCCTTGACCGGCCACCGCCCGACCTGGACGATGGGCTCGAACCGCGCCGCCAAGGGCTTTCGCGAGGACGGCACGGCGGACGGAACGAACGACCCGGCCGGCATGTTTCGTGCGAGGGCGGGGACACGGCAGGGACGGCGGCGCGAGCCGATCAAGCCGCGGGTCGGCGTCGCCGCGCTGAAGGCGCTGGACCAGCTCGGCCTGGACGAGACCGCGGGTGCGCCGACCGTCAAGGCGCGCTACAAGGACCTCGTCAAGCAGCTCCATCCCGATGCCAACGGCGGGGATCGGTCCAACGAGGACCGGCTGCGTGATATCATCCGGGCCTATAACTATTTGAAGTCGGTGAAGCTCGCCTGATGGTACACACCGCCCGATGCGGCGGGCCAAGGGCGAACAGGGACGATCGTCGATGCAAAGTGTGATCTTGGATGGTAGCTCGGCCGGCGGGGTGCCCGACATGGCGGTGTCGGTGCGCCAGGTTTTCGGCATCGACTCCGACATGGAGGCGCCCGCCTACTCTGCCGGCGACCAGCACGTCCCCGATCTCGACCCGGACTACCTGTTCGATCGCGACACCACGCTCGCCATCCTCGCCGGCTTCGCCAAGAACCGCCGCGTGATGGTCACCGGCTACCACGGCACGGGCAAGTCGACGCATATCGAGCAGGTCGCGGCGCGGCTCAACTGGCCCTGCGTGCGCATCAACCTCGACAGCCACGTCAGCCGCGTCGACCTCATCGGCAAGGACGCGATCGTGCTGAAGGAGGGCAAGCAGATCACCGAGTTCCGCGACGGCATCCTGCCGTGGGCGCTGCAGAACAACGTCGCCCTCTGCTTCGACGAGTACGATGCCGGGCGCCCCGACGTGATGTTCGTGATCCAGCGCGTGCTGGAGGTCGCGGGACGCCTCACCCTGCTCGACCAAAGCCGCGTGATCCGGCCGCACCCCGCCTTTCGCCTGTTCGCCACCACCAACACGGTCGGGCTCGGCGACACATCGGGGCTGTATCACGGCACGCAGCAGATCAACCAGGGCCAGATGGACCGCTGGTCCATCGTGGCGACGCTGAACTACCTGCCGCACGAGCGCGAGGTGGACATCGTGCAGGCCAAGGTGCCGAACTTCGCCGGCGACACCAAGATCACCGGCCGCGGCAAGGGCGGGCGCGACGCCGTGTCCAAGATGGTGCGCGTCGCCGACCTCACCCGCAACGCCTTCATGGCCGGCGACCTCAGTACGGTGATGAGCCCGCGCACGGTCATCACCTGGGCGGAGAACGCGGAAATCTTCAGCGACGTCGGCTTCGCGTTCCGGGTGACGTTCCTGAACAAGTGCGACGAACTCGAACGCGCGCTAGTCGCCGAATTCTACCAGCGCTGCTTCGGGCAGGAACTGCCGGAAAGCTCCGTCAACGTCGTCATGAGCTGAGCCGTGGCCCCGCCCGACGCGCGTCCCGGGTCGAACCACAAGCCAGGTGCGAAGGCCGAGCTGCCGCAGGAGCCGTTCAAGCGGGCGGTCGCCGGCTGCATGCGCGCCATCGCGGGCACGGCCGAGCTGGAGGTGACCTACGCGCCCGAGCGCCCGAGCCTGATCCGTTCCTCCGAGGGCGCCAAGGCGCGCCTGCCCGAGCCGAACCGCAAGCTCGATCCGCGCGACGTGGCGATCGTGCGCGGGCACGCCGACGCGATGGCGCTGCGCATGGCCTGCCACAACACGGAAGTGCACCGGCGCCTGCTGCCGCAGACGCCGGCCGGGCGCGCCTGCTTCGATGCGGTGGAACAGGCGCGCGTGGAGGCGATCGGTGCCCGGCGCATGGCCGGCGTCGCCGGCAACCTCGCCGCCATGCTCGACGACCGGCTGATCCGCGCCCGCCTGCCCGAGGTGAAGCAGCGCAGCGACGCCCCGCTCGAGGAGGCGCTGTCGTTGATGGTGCGCGAGCGCCTGACCGGGCTGAAGCCGCCGGCGAGCGGCGAGGCGGTGGTCAAGCTGTGGCGCCCCTGGATCGAGGAGCGGATCGGACGCGACCTCGACCGTCTCGGTTCCACCATCGAGAACCAGCGCAGCTTCGCGCAGGCCGTCCACAAGCTGCTCGCGGCGCTCGAAATGGGCGAGGAATCCTCCGACGACGGCGAGAGCGAGGACGAGCAGGCCCCCGACGACGCCGAAGCGGACGCCGAGCACGACGAGGAGCGCCAGGGCGACGCCGAGCGCTCCGACGAGGGGCGGCAGAGCGAGAAGGCCGAGTCCACCGCCGACGAGATGGAGGAGGCGGCGATGGACGCCGCCGAGGCGCCGAGCGGGGAAACCGACGAGGAGGCCGAGTACTCCGATGCCGAGCAGGCCTCCGACGCCCGCCGGGCGCCGCAAGGGCGCGGGCAGGAGCAGCGCGGGCCGGACTACAAGATGTTCAGCCGGACCAGCGACGAAACCATCGCCGCCGAGGACCTGTGCGACGCCGAGGAGTTGGAGCGCCTGCGCTCGTTCCTCGACAAGCAACTCCAGAACCTGTCCTCCGTGGTGGCGCGCCTCGCCAACAGGCTGCAGCGCCGCCTCATGGCGCAGCAGAACCGCTCGTGGGAGTTCGACCTCGAGGAAGGCATG
This sequence comes from uncultured Beijerinckiaceae bacterium, assembly GCA_964243435.1. Taxonomy (GTDB): domain Bacteria; phylum Pseudomonadota; class Alphaproteobacteria; order Rhizobiales; family Beijerinckiaceae; genus RH-AL1. The sequence continues at coordinate 1,040 of CAXTFM010000162.1, read as the reverse complement.
CTCGACCCGACGCGCCTGCCGCGCATCATCATCGATCCGCAGCAGCCGCTTTCCTTCAAGCAGGAAAAGGACACCGACTTCCGCGACACGGTGGTGACCCTGCTGATCGACAATTCCGGCTCCATGCGCGGGCGACCGATCACGGTGGCGGCGACCTGCGCCGACATCCTGGCGCGCACGCTGGAACGCTGCGGCGTCAAGGTCGAGATCCTCGGCTTCACCACGCGGGCGTGGAAGGGCGGGCAGGCGCGCGAAGCGTGGCTGCAGGCCGGCAAGCCGCCGACGCCCGGGCGCCTCAACGACCTGCGCCACATCATCTACAAATCGGCCGACGCGCCCTGGCGCCGGGCACGCCGCAACCTCGGCCTGATGATGCGCGAGGGATTGCTGAAGGAGAACATCGACGGCGAGGCGTTGGACTGGGCGCACAAGCGCCTCCTCGCCCGCCCGGAGCAGCGGCGCATCCTGATGATGATCTCGGACGGCGCGCCCGTCGACGACTCGACGCTATCGGTGAACCCCGGCAACTACCTGGAGCGCCACCTGCGCTACGTCATCGAGGAGATCGAAACGCGCTCGCCCGTCGAGCTTATCGCGATCGGGATCGGGCACGACGTCACACGCTATTACCGTCGCGCCGTGACGATCGTGGACGCCGAGGAACTCGGCGGTGCGATGACGGAGAAGCTCGCCGAGTTGTTCAGCGAAACCGCCGATGCCGGCAGCGGCAAGGGACGACGTCGGACGGTTCATTAGCAGGTTTTCGCCGGAGCCGGCATCGAACGGGCGCGGCGGCTTGCCGCTTCTACACCAAGCCGTCGAGGTGGGCCGCCTAGCCGGCGAACTCGACCATCGCATGCTTCTCGGTCAGGGCGTGGCGCAGCTTCTCCAGGGCGCGGCTTTCGATCTGGCGGACGCGCTCCTTGGAAATCCCGAGCCGGGCGCCGAGTTCTTCGAGCGTGATGGCGTCCTCGCTGAGCCGGCGCTCGCGGAGGATGTTGTATTCGCGCTCCGACAGATGGGTGAGCGCATCCTTGAGC
>CAXTFM010000161.1:0-7623 GCA_964243435.1 uncultured Beijerinckiaceae bacterium | reverse complement strand
GGTCGGTGGCGGGCGTGGCCGGCGCCTTCCTCGTCGCGCCGCTCGGTGCCGCGGCGCTGGCGGCGGGCGGCGATCCGGCCTTCGCCGTGCCGCCGCCGGCGCCGCTGCCGTTCCCCACGCTCGTCGTCGCCAGCCGCGACGACCCCCACGCCGAATGGGCGGAAAGCGCGGCGCTCGCCGCCCGTCTCGGCGCCACGCTGGTCGATGGCGGCGCGTCCGGCCATTTCGACGCGGCGAGCGGGCACGGGCCCTGGCCGGAAGGGCTGATGCGCTTCGCCGGCTTCCTCAAGGGCCTCGGGTGAGGCCGGGGTCGTGCCGGGGCGGCAAGCGCGCCGGCGCGACGAAGGGTCGGTGCCTCAGCGCGAGTAGAACTCGATCACGAGGTTCGGCTCCATGACGACGGGGTAGGGCACCTCGGTGGGCAGCGGGATGCGGGTGACCCGGGCGTTCATCTTGGTGTGGTCGACCTCGTAGAAGTCGGGCACGTCGCGCTCGGCCAGGTCCTTGGCTTCCAGCACCAGGATCATCTCGCGCGAAGAGTCCTTGACCTCGACGAGGTCGCCGACCTTGACCTGGAACGAGGGCACGTTGACGCGGCGCCCGTTGACCCTGACGTGGCCGTGGTTGACGAACTGCCGGGCGGCGAACACGGTGGGCACGAACTTGGCGCGGTACACCACCGCGTCGAGCCGGCGCTCGAGCAGGCCGATGAGGTTGTCGCCGCTATCGCCCTTCATGCGGATCGCTTCCGCGTAGTACTTGCGGAACTGCTTTTCCGAAATGTTGCCGTAGTACCCCTTGAGCTTCTGCTTGGCCTTGAGCTGGGTGCCGAAGTCGCTGAGCTTGCCCTTGCGGCGCTGCCCGTGCTGGCCCGGGCCGTATTCGCGGCGGTTCACCGGGCTCTTCGGGCGGCCCCAGATGTTCTGGCCCATGCGGCGATCGATCTTGTACTTCGACTCGGCGCGCTTCGTCATCGCGTGTCCTCAGTTGTGCGCCGGGAACGCGGGATCGGCGGGCGTCAAGCCCTCCTCACGCGACGTCCATCGGCTGGGATGGAGGATCGCGCCCTCCTCTGCGGCGCCGCGCCCGCCGGCGGACCGGGCGGGGAGGGGCGCCGCCGACAGGCTGCGCGCTGGCGCCGCCACGGGTGCGTGGTCCGGCGGACGGGCGCCCGACGGAACGCGTCCTCCTTACAAGGCCCCGGCGGGAGCGTCAACGCGCCGGCGCACGGGTTTGCGTCGGGGAGGGCTGCGCCGGCCAGGGTTGCGCCGACGAGTGCTGCGCCACTGAGGGCAGGGGAGCGCGCGGCGGCTCCGCCCTCGCCGGTCCCCGTGCCCCCGGCCGCCCGCCGCCGACGGTTCTTGTCCAAGCGTAAAGCAAATCCGGTTTTCGCGGCTTCACGAAAAACCTTTGTTAAAGCTCGCGGCCGTTAACTGCGCCCGACGCGAGGAACCAGCATGGACTGTCAGGCACCAGGGGCCGAGCTCGGCCGCATCGTCGCGGTGCGCGGATCGAAGTGCGAGGTCGGCCTCAGCGGCGACGGGCACGCGGTCCGCGTCACCGTGGGCAGCTTCCTCGCCGTCGCCGCCGGCCCGTGCTGCCTCGTCGGCATGGTCACGGAGGTGGTCCACCGCGGCGGGGCCGGGCCCGCCGCCGCGGCGCAAACGGCGGCGCTCGACCTCGTCGGCGAGATCCGCCCGGACGAGGGCGGCGTCGAAACCTTCGGGCGCGGCGTGTCCTCCTATCCCAGCATCGGCGACGGCGTGCATCCCCTGTCGCCGGCCCGCATGGGGCTGGTCTACGCGGCGCCGCGGGCGCGGGCGATCACCATCGGCGAAATGTTCCACGACCGCACCGTGCCGGCGGTGGTCGACGCCGACAGCCTGCTCGACCGGCACTTCGCCATCCTCGGCTCGACGGGGGTGGGCAAGTCGAGCGGCGTCGCCATCATCCTGCGCGAGCTGCTCGCCGCGCGCACCGATCTGCGCGTGTTCCTCCTCGACTGCCACAACGAGTACGGCCGCTCCTTCGGCGAGCGCGCCAACATCGTGAACTCCCGCAACCTCAAGCTGCCGTTCTGGCTGTTCAACTTCGAGGAGTTCGTGGACATCCTCTACGGCGGCCGCGGCGCGGTGGACGAGGAGCTGGAAATCCTCTCCGAGCTGATCCCCGTCGCGAAAAGCAACTACCTCGGCTACAAGCAGGCCGACCGCCTCACCATCAAGCGCGCCGACCCGAAAAGCACCGGCTACACCGTGGACACGCCGGTCCCCTACATCCTCCAGGACCTCGTGGCGCTGCTCGACGAGCGCATGGGCAAGCTGGAGAACCGCGCGTCGCGGATGAACTACCACCGCCTGATGGGGCGCATCGAGTCGATCCGCAACAACCCGCGCTACGACTTCATGTTCGAGAACGCCAACGTCGGCGGCGACACGATGGCGGAGCTGCTCAACCAGCTGTTCCGGCTGGAAGCCACCGACACGCCGATCACGGTGATGCAGCTCGCCGGCCTGCCGGTGGAGGTCGTCGACGCCGTGGTCTGCGTGCTCGCCCGCATGGCCTTCGACTTCGGCCTGTGGAGCGACGGCGCCGTGCCGCTGCTCTTCGTGTGCGAGGAAGCGCACCGCTACGCCGCCGTCGACCACGCCGTCGGCTTCGGCCCGACGCGCCGCGCCCTGTCGCGCATCGCCAAGGAGGGCCGCAAGTATGGCGTGTACCTCGCGCTGGTGTCGCAGCGCCCCTCCGAGCTCGACCCCAACATCATCTCGCAGATCGCGACGCTGTTCGCGATGCGCATGGCCAACGACCGCGACCAGGCGCTGCTGCGCTCTGCCGTGTCGGACGCCACCGCCGACCTCCTCGCCTTCGTGCCCTCGCTCGGCACCCGCGAGGTGATCGCCTTCGGCGAGGGCGTGTCGTTCCCCGCGCGGATGCGCTTCAAGACGCTGGCGCCGCCGCACCTGCTGCGCTCGGAAGCGCTCGGCGAGGGCGTGCAGGCCGACGTCGGCAGCGGGCAGTTCATCCACGACGTGGTGGACCGCTGGCGGCGCGCCGTCACCGGCCGCAAGCTGCGCGGCGAGGAGGCGGCGCCGCCCGCGCCTGCGCCCGGCGAGGCGGCGGAGGTCGTCAGTGCCAGCACCCGCCTCGACCAGGTGCGCCACCAGCTGCTGAGGCGCTGACGCGTGGGCGACCCGAACCGGACGGCACCCGCCGTGCCCGACCCGCTCGACGCCGCGGCGACGCCGGCCGGCGACGACGCCCTCGTCGCGCGCCTCGTCGACGAGCTGCCGGTGGGCCTCGCCGTGCGCCGGCGCGGCGAGGCGCGGGCGTTCTACGCCAACCGCGTCGCGCGCACCCTCGCCGAGGGCGGCGACGGCGTCGACTACGAGCACGACACCCGCGCCGCGACGGTCGCCGGGCAGGACTACGAGGTCACCGTGTCGACCGACGCGGCCGAGCACCACCGCGTCGAGGCCGAGCTGACGCGGCGCGCCTTCTTCGACGACCTCACCGGCCTGCCCAAGCGCGACCTGTTCGAGCAGACGCTGAACGCGATGATCGGGGAAGACTGCCCGCCCTTCGCCCTGAGCTTCATCGACGTCGACAACTTCAAGTACGTCAACGACTACCACGGCCACGCCGTCGGCGACGAGCTGCTCCGCAAGATCGTGCGCCGCATCCGCGACGCGATGCGCCCCACCGACCTGCTCGCCCGCGTCGGCGGCGACGAGTTCGTGCTGCTGACGACGCCGGTCTCCACCCTTGAGCGGCCGGGTCCGGAGATCGAGCGCCTGAGCGAGCGCTTCCGCGAGCCCTTCTTCATCGACGGCTACGAGATCTTCTCCTCCGCCTCGGTGGGCGTCAGCTTCTACCCCCTGCACGGGCGCACCTACGGCGTGCTGCGCGCCAACGCCGACTCCGCCATGTACCGGGTCAAGGGCACCACCAAGGGCGGGGTGTGCCTGTTCGACGCCACGCTCGGCCACGCCGCCGCCGAGCGCATGGAGGTCGAGCAGCGCCTGCGCCTCGCCATCCGCGACAAGCGCATCTGCTGCGCCTTCCAGCCCAAGGTCGACTTCCGCACCGACACGGTCGTCGGCATGGAGGTGCTGCTGCGCTGGCAGGACGAGAACGGCGAGATCCGCGCGCCGGGCGAGATCCTCAAGCTCGCCAACGAGCTCGGCCTCATGGACGAGGTCGCGCTCATGGTGCTGGAGCGCGTCACCGAGCAGATCGACGACATCAACGACGCCTTCGGGACGCAGGCCTCCATCAGCCTCAACGTCGCCGCGCGCCAGGCCGGCGACGTCGAGTTCATGACCCGCTTCATCGACGCGCTGGTCGCCACCGGCTACCCCGAGCGCTTCATCCTGGAGCTGACGGAGGAGGCCTTCCTGTCGCGGGGCGAGTTCCAGGCGACGATCCTGCCCATGGTGCGGGCGATCGGCGCCCGCGTGTCCATCGACGACTTCGGCGTCGGCTATTCCTCGTTGTCGGCGCTGGCCGAGATCACCGCCGACGAGCTGAAGGTCGACCGCACCTTCATCACCGACATCCACCGCAAGCCGCGCAACCAGAGCATCCTCAAGATGATCGAGCTGCTCGGCAACGCCCTCGGCATGCGCATCGTCGTCGAGGGCGTCGAAACCTTCGAGGAGCTGGCCTACCTGATGGGGGCGACGCGCATCACCTGCGCGCAGGGCTTCTACTTTTCCAAGCCGATGCTGCTGCACAAGCGTGCGGCGAGCTACGGCGACCTGCGCGACAACCTGCTGCCGCGCGACAGCCCGTCGTCGCGCGACGCCGGCGCGGGGCGCGAGACCGGCTTGTCGCGGGACGGCAGACCGCGTAGTGCGAGCGCGCGAGGCCGGCGCTAGCCCGCTCCCGGCGGGCACGGCCCGCCCGGGCGGGCGCGCCCCGCCGGGGAGGACGATGGCGATGGGCGAACAGGGACTGCTCTTCGAGCTGCCGCGGCCGAGCGTGCCGATCGACGGCGGCGGCGCCTTTCCCGTGCGCCGCATCTATTGCATCGGCCGCAACTACGCCGAGCACGCCCGCGAGATGGGCGCCGACCCCAAGAGCGAACCGCCGTTCTTCTTCCAGAAGCCGTCCGACGCGGTTCAGGTCGTGGCCGCCGGCACCACCGCCGAGCACCCCTATCCCCCGATGACGGCGAACTACCATTTCGAGCTGGAGCTGGTGGTGTGCCTGAAGGGCGGCGGGCGCGACATCGCCGCCGCCGACGCGCTCGACCACGTTTACGGTTATGCCGTCGGCCTCGACATGACGCGCCGCGACGCGCAGCAGCAGATGAAGGACCTGCGCCGGCCCTGGGAGATCGGCAAGGGCTTCGACCGTTCCGCGCCGATCGGCCCGGTGGTGCCGGTGACGCGCTGCGGCCACCTCGCGACGGGCGCCATCGCGCTCGACGTCAACGGCGCCGCGCGCCAAAGCGCCGACCTCGCCGACATGATCTGGAGCGTGCCCGAGCAGATCGCCATCCTGTCGCAGGGCAGCGAGTTGCGCGCGGGGGACCTCATCATGTCGGGCACGCCGGCCGGCGTCGGCGCGGTGGTGCGCGGCGACGAACTCGTCGGGCGCATCGCCGGGCTGCCGGAGCTGCGGCTCAGGATCGTGTGACGCCATCGGGCGACTTGGGGCGACTTGGGACGACTCGGGGCGACGTGGCGGGGCCTTGAGGCCAGGCCCGACGCCCCGCTGCGGCGGCGCCGGGCGCGAACCGTGCCGCGCTGGCGCTCAGTTCCCGACGACGATGCCGCCGGCGGGGCCGCCCGTCAGGCTGGCGCGGCTGCCCGGGTCGCCGGCGAGGCGGAACGGTGCGGCGTCGTTCTGCGTGGACGCGGCGGCGCGCGCCGGCTGGCGGTCGGGACGCTGGCTGCGGTGGCCGGTGCTGGCGAAGGCGGTGGTGGCGCCAAGGACGAGGACGAGGGCGGTGGTGGCGACGCGCTTCATGGCTGTGCTTCCTTCGGGGTTGGGCGTTGACGCTTCGTTGGCCATCCCGGGAATGACGGTCCGGTCGTTTCGCCGTAGCAAACCCGTCGCGATGACTTGAACGGTTTGCCGCGTCGACTTGCGAAGGAGCGTGTCGCGAGGGATGGTGACTTGGATGTTGGATGCGTGAGCGCATCTCATCCTACTCGTGACAATATTCGCGCGAGGACGACGGGGGTTACATGCCCCGGATCTTTTTTCGCGACGCTGCCCATCCGCCGTCCGGCACGTGCTCGGCGGCGGGGGCTGGAAGGGGCGCGGGCGCGCTGCTGCCGGCGCGGGGCGAAACGCGGGGGTGCCGGCGTCCGGCCCGCAAACGACGCGCGCGGGGCCGGCGGGTTTTCGATCGGCACGGAGCGCGCGCGGGCTGCTCCGCCGCGATGCGGCGCGCGTCGCCGCGTCGGGCGGCCGTTCAGGCCGCCGCGGACACCGGTATGCGGTGTCCGCGGCGATGCCTGGCGCGACGGGTCAGGCGGTGAGGCTGCGCGGGCCGCGCGCCGTTTGGCCGCGGCCCAGCGTGTCCAGCACCTTGGCGACGATGCCCTTGGCGTCGAGGCCGGCCTCGGCGTAGAGCTTTTCGGGCTTGTCGTGCTCGATGAACAGGTCGGGCAGCACCATCGAGCGGAACTTCAAGCGGCCCGCGTCGAAGGCGCCCTCGTTCATCAGCGCCTGCTGCACGAAGGAGCCGAAGCCGCCGACCGAGCCTTCCTCGATCGTGATCAGCACCTCGTGGTTCGCCGCGAGGCGGCGGATGAGGGCCATGTCGAGCGGCTTGGCGAAGCGGGCGTCGGCCACCGTGGCGTTGATGCCGTAGCGTTCGAGGTCCTCGGCGGCGAGCGTCGCCTCCTTGAGGCGGGTGCCGAAGCTGAGGATCGCGACCTGCTTGCCTTCGCGCAGCGTGCGCCCGACGCCGATCTCCAGGATCTCGCCCTTCGCCGGCAGCTCGACGCCGACGCCCTCGCCGCGCGGGTAGCGGAAGGCGATGGGGCCGTCGTCGTGGGCGGCGGCGGTGGCGACCATGTGGACGAGTTCCGCCTCGTCGGCCGCCGCCATCACCACGAAGTTCGGCAGGATGCCGAGATAGGCGGTGTCGAAGGAGCCGGCGTGGGTCGCGCCGTCGGCGCCCACCAGACCGGCGCGGTCGATGGCGAAGCGCACGGGGAGGTTCTGGATCGCGACGTCGTGGACGACCTGGTCGTAGGCGCGCTGGAGGAAGGTCGAGTAGATCGCGCAGAACGGCCGGTAGCCTTCCGTGGCGAGGCCGGCGCAGAAGGTGACGCCGTGCTGCTCGGCGATGCCGACGTCGAAGGAGCGCTCGGGGTAGGCCTTGGCGAAGAGGTCGAGGCCGGTGCCGTTGGGCATGGCGGCGGTGACGGCGACGATTCTGTCGTCCAAGGCCGCCTCGGCGATGAGGGCGTCGGCGAAGACGCGGGTGTAGGAGGGCGCGTTGGCCTTTGGCTTGTTCTGCGCGCCGGTGATCACGTCGAAGGGCACCACGGCGTGGTACTTCTCGTGGTTGGCCTCGGCGGGGGCGTAGCCCTTGCCCTTCTGCGTCGCGACGTGGACCAGGATCGGCCCGGTCTCGGCGTCGCGCACGTTCTTCAGCAC
>CAXTFM010000160.1:0-7647 GCA_964243435.1 uncultured Beijerinckiaceae bacterium | reverse complement strand
CGGCGCGAGCGAGGCGGAGATCGCCGCCGCCGCGCGCCGCGCCCGGCTCGGCGAGATGATCGCCGACCTTCCCGACGGCATGGACACGCTGGTCGGCGAGCGCGGCGTCAAGCTGTCGGGCGGACAGAAACAGCGCCTCGCCATCGCCCGCATCTTCCTCAAGGACCCGCCGATCCTCATCCTCGACGAGGCCACCTCCGCTCTCGACACGGCGACGGAGCGCGACATCCAGCGCTCCTTCGCCGAGCTGGAACAGGGGCGCACCAGCTTGGTCATCGCGCACCGGCTCGCAACGATCCGCAACGCCGACCGCATCGTGGTGATGACGCCCGACGGCATCGCGGAGGAAGGACGCCACGCGGACCTCCTCGCCGCCGGCGGCCTGTACCGGGCGCTGCACGACGCGTAGGGGCGCCCTCCGTCTTTGGTCCGGAGGGGCACCAAGTGACGTTCAACTCGCTGCCGATCCGGCCTATGGTCGGGAAAATCGAACGATAGGGAGCCGGCGCCCATGAACGTCCACGCCAATCCGCTCTTCCAAACACCCACCATCCCGCCGAAGATCAAGGACTGGCTGGACAAGCCGCGCCACAATCTCATCGACGGCCGCTGGGTGCCGGCGCAGTCCGGCAAGACCTTCGAGGTCCACGATCCCGCCACCGGCGCGGTCATCGCCCACGTCGCCGAGGGCGACAGCGCCGACGTCGACATGGCGGTCAAGGCGGCGCGCCGCGCCTTCGAGAGCGGGCCGTGGGCGACGATGACGCCCTCGCTGCGCGGGCGCATCATCCACCGCATCGGCGACCTCATCCTGGAGCACGCCGACGAGCTCGCCGCCATCGAGGCGCTCGACAACGGCAAGCCGAAACTCGTCGCCAAGGCGGCCGACGTGACGCTCGCCGCCGACATGTTCCACTACATGTCGGGCTGGGCGACGAAGCTGGAGGGCAAGTACATCCCGATCTCGGCGCTTGCCGCGCCGGGGCGCTACGTGTCGACGACGCGCCCCGAGCCGATCGGCGTGGTCGGTCAGATCATCCCGTGGAACTTCCCGCTGCTGATGGCGGCGTGGAAGCTCGCGCCCGCGCTCACCACCGGCTGCTGCGTCGTCCTCAAGGTCGCAGAGGAGACGCCGCTCTCCGCGCTGCGCCTCGGCGAGCTCATCCTTGAGGCCGGCGTGCCGGCCGGCGTCGTCAACATCGTCGCCGGCTTCGGCGAAACGGCGGGCGCGGCGCTCGCCGCCCATCCCGGTATCGACAAGGTGGCCTTCACCGGCTCGACGGAGGTCGGCCGCCTCATCGTGCAGGCGGCCTCGCGCGACCTCAAGAAGGTGTCGCTCGAACTCGGCGGCAAGTCGCCCAACATCGTGCTCAAGGACGCCGACCTTTCCGTGACCATCCCCGGCGCCACGGCGGCGATCTTCTTCAACCACGGGCAGTGCTGCAACGCCGGCTCGCGACTCTTCGTCCACCGCTCGATCTTCGACGAGGTGGTGGAGGGCATCGCCGCCGAGGCCAAGAAGATCAGGATCGGCCACGGCCTCGACGAGAACGTCGACATGGGGCCGCTGGTGTCACAGGTGCAGTACGAGCGCGTGTGCGGCTACCTTGAGGCGGGCGAGCGCGAGGGCGCGCGCGCGGTGATCGGCGGCCAGGGGTTGGGACAGGGCTATTTCGTGCCCCCGACCATTCTGGTCGACACCAAGCCCGACATGAAGGTGGTGCGCGAGGAGATCTTCGGGCCGGTGCTGGTCGCGACCCCGTTCGACGAGGCCGACGACGCACTGGTGGCGGACGCCAACGACACGATCTACGGCCTCGCCGCCGGCGTGTGGGGCGGCAACGGCGGCGAGGTGCAGCGCCTCGCGCACCGCCTCAAGGCCGGATCCGTGTGGATCAACTGCTACCACGTCTTCGACGCCGCCCTGCCCTTCGGCGGCTACAAGCAGTCCGGCTGGGGCCGCGAAATGGGGCAGGCCGTGCTCGCCAACTACCTCGAACACAAGGCGATCACCACGCATATCGGCTGACCGCAGCGGGCGCGCCGGCCTTGCGCGGCCGGCGCCCTCAGTGGAACGGCTTGACGAGGCCGACCTTGACCGTGTCGTTCTGCGGCAGGGCGACGCCGGTGCCGTCCCGGTAGGTCGGGAACGCCTTCAGCTGGTCGGGCGTGTAGCCGGTGACCGCCACGTACTCGCCCATCAGCGACATGCCCGCGAGCGGCACCGCGATCGGCCTGGCACCCCAGCCGAACCAGCCGCCGTAGTTCATCACCATGCTGGTGCCCCCGTCCGCGTCGCGCACCACCGACCTGACGCGGCCGAGCACGGGCTGGCTTTCCTTTGGCTCCAGCACGTCGCGCCCGATGAGCTGGCCGACCTGCACGGGTTGCGGGAAGTGCGCCTCCGCCAGCGGCGACTTGTCGTCATCATCGTCGTCGTCGTCCGCCGCGCGGACGGGCGCGATGCCGAGCGCGAGGAAGGTCAATAGGGCGAGCAGGGCGCGGCGATCCATCGCCCTAGATCCCGGCGAACCAGTTGAAGCCCGTCGATTCCCAGTACCCGCCGGGATAGGTGTTTGTGACCTCGATGGCGGTGATCCATTTCGGGTTCTTGTAGCCGAGCTTGGTCGACATGCGCAGGCGCAGCGGAAAGCCGAACGGGTCGGTGAGCGTGTCCCCGGCGTACCCGGTGGCGAGCAGCGTCTGCGGGTGCAGCGCCGTCGCCATGTCGATCGAGGAGGGGTAATCGTCGGCGGTGGTGAAGGCGACGTACTTGGCCTTGAGGTCGGCCCCGACCCGCTCCAGGAAGGAGCGCAGGGTCGGGCCGGACCATTGCCCGATATAGTCCCAGCCCTCCACGCAGACGTGGCGGATCACCTCGTCGCGCTGCGGCAGCGCGTTGATCGCATCGAGCGTCCACGGCTTCTTGTCCGTGACGAGGCCGGCGACCTCCAGCTTCCAGTCGGCGGGGTCGACCGGATCGACGTCGTCGATGTCGTAATAGGCGTTGAAGCGCGGCGGCTTCTGCACCATGGAGGCGGGGTAGGTCGGCGCCAGCTTGTTCGGGTCGAACAGCAGCGCCTGCACCTCGTCGTTGAAGCCGGACACGGCGCGCAGCGCCTTCTCCACCGAGCCCTCGTTGCTGACGTCGCAACCGGTCAGCAGGGTCAGCGCGCCGAGCGACAGCCCCCCGCGGATGAGGCCGCGGCGCTCCAGCGAGGCAATCAGCGGGCGGTGGTCGTCGAGGATGGCGCGGTCGGGGCGGCGACGCGGGCGGAACAGCGACCTCACAGGCTTGCCCCCTTCATCGCGCGGATCTTGGCGCGCGACAGGCGCGGGCCGCCGGTCAGCATGGCCCACAGGGTTTGCGGCACCAGCAGGGCCAGCGCGACGTGGACCACGAGGAATCCGACGATCACCGACATGCCGGCGAAATGGATGGTGCGCGCCCATTGGAAGCCGCCGAGCAGGTCGACCAGCCAGGAGAACTGCACCGGCTTCCAGATCGCGAGGCCGGTGACGACCTGGCTGACGCCGGCGAGGATGACGACGATGTAGAGGATCTTCTGCACCGCGTTGTAGACGGTGAGGTCGTCGTGGGCGACATGGAGGTGGAGCGTGTCGCGCACCGTGGTCACCACGTCGGCGAGGCGGATTGGCAGCAGGCGCTCGCGGAAGCGACCGGTGGCGACGCCGTAGACGAGGTAGGCCGCCCCGTTCAGCATGACGAGCCACATGCCGGCGAAGTGCCACAGCAGGCTTTGCGCCGCCCAGCTGCCGATGCGCGCCCATTCGGGAAAGTGCAGCCCGTGGATGATGACGCTGTCGTCGTAGATGCCCCAGCCCGAACCGATCATCACGATCATCGCCACCGCGTTGGTCCAGTGCATCACGCGCACCGACACGGGGTGGAGGCGGCGGTCGCGGCGTCCGACGGCCTGCACCGCCGGAAGCGGCGCGGCGGTGGGATCGAACGCGGAGTCGGTCACCATGGAACTGCTTCTCTTTCGGCGGGCCTGCCGTCCAGCATGACGGGTCAGCGTTTCTTCGTCGAGCGCGCGCTCCGGGTTACGTTTCGGCGTCTACGACGGCGGGTGCCTTGGTGCGGCGGACGCGGTGGGCGAACAGCTCGCAGGCCGCGATGGCGAGCGGCGGCAGGAACATGAACGAGCCGCCCTCCAGCGTGCTCGGCCAGCCCATCGCCGTCATATAGGTCGCCGCAAGCGTGAGCCAGAGCACCGCGCCCGACGCGTAGAAGCAGAGGAACGGCACCAGCCAGCTTAAGTACCACATGTAATGCGGCGAGCTGAAATACGAGAAGCTGGCGGCGATCAGGACGGCGCCGCCGAGGTTCACGTTGCCGCGGCGCGCCTTGAACAGCACCGCCAGGGCGATGGCGACGAGAAGGACCGCCGCCGTCGGCGCGTAGGCGGCGAAGGCGCGGTCGGACAGGCTCGGCGCGAGGCGCTTGAGCAATAGCCAGAGAAAGACGCCCGAGCCGTCGCGATAGCCTTCCTCGTCGGAGTAGCCGGACAGGAAGCCGAACAGTTTGCCGCCGACGCCGACATAGGGAAGGTAGAGTGCGACGACGGTGAGGAAGCCGGCGAGCGGCAGCTTCCAGTCCCAGCGGCGGTACAGGGCGGGGCCGATCACCACGGGGAAGAACTTGGTCAGCGCCGCGCCCCCCATCGCCACCCCGGCGAGCACCGGCCGCCCGACCTCGGCGGCGAGCAGCGACAGGCACACGCAGGCGACCGCGATGGCGTCGACGTGGCCGTCGCCGCTGAACTGCCAGATCGGCAGCGGGTGCCAGGCGTAGAGCAGGATGCGCGTCGGCGGCATGCTGCGGCGGCGCAGGATGCGCAGCAGCGCCCAGATCGCGACGGCGTCGAACAGGGTCATCGCCATTTTCATCGCCGTCAGCGTTTCGCTGACGCGCGTGACGAGGAAGAACACGATCTGCGCCAGCGGTGGATAAATCGTCGGCGCGTAATCCGCGCGGTTGATCTCGGGGTAGATCTCCTCGTCGCGCAGGGAGGCGAGCGCGGGGTCGGCGGGAATGTAGCGGTAGGGGTTGATGCCGGCCGCCTGCACGCGGCCATCCCACACGTAGCGGTTGATGTCGCTCGACACCGGGTTGATCGTCACCACCATCGCCCGGAGCACCGCGGCGACGACGAGGATGCCCGTCACCGCGCGGCGCGCAGTTGCGGGATCGAGCGCCTTGTCCCGCAGCACGACAAGAACCGCGGCGAGGTAGGGCAGCACCTCCACCCAGGTATAGGCGATGATGACGGCATCGTCGTCGTCGTCGCCGAGGCGGCCGGCGAGCACCGCGTGAATGACGATGAACGCCAGCGCCGACAGCACGAGCAGGCCGAGGGCGCGCCGCGTCATCGCCGCGGCCGCGCCGGCGTCGCGGCGCTCCGTACCCCGAGATCAAGCAAGACGAGCGCGCAAGCCATCCACCACGGCGCATGGCCTACGACCTGATTGCGACGGGATTCGGATCCGCACAAGACGCCTCGCCTCGTGACCCGCGCCGCGGTGCCGTCCGCGGCGCGTCCGTCCCCGCCGTCGCGTCGCGGCGGCACTTCACGTAGATTGGCACCGCCGGCGATGTTCGACGCCGGCGGTCCCGCCCCACCCGCCGCGAGCTTGAACCCCCGATGATCGCCGCCGCCTTCGCCGCCGCCGAGCAGATCTTCACACGGCCGTTCCGCGTGGTGCTGGCGAAGATGCTGGGCGCGACGGTGCTGGTCCTGGCACTCTGCGGCGTCGGGCTCGAGAAGCTGGTGATCCGCTACGTGGTGCTTCCCCACGCCGCCTGGCTGGCGACGTCTGTCCACGCGGTGGCGGGCCTCGGCATCCTTGCCGCGATGGTGTTCCTTATCGCCCCCGTGTCCTTCGTCGTCGCCGGCTTCTTCTTCGACGAGCTGGCGGAGCACGTCGAGGTCACGGCGGGCGGTGCGCCCGGTCGCTCGATGCCGCTGCTGCCGGCGACGTGGCTCGGGGTGAAGTTCGGCCTGCTCAGCCTTGCGGTCAACGTGGTGGCGCTGCTGCTGCTGCTGGTGCCTGGCGTCAACGCCGTCGCCTTTTTCGGCGCCAACGCCTACCTGTTCGGCCGCGGTTTCTTCGAACTCGCCGTGCTGCGCCATTGTTCGCCGTGGGACATGCGGACGCTGCGCCGCCGCCACGGCCTGCGCATCCTATGTGCCGGCGGGTTCTGCGCCGCACTCGCGGCGGTGCCGGTCCTCAACCTCCTGACGCCGCTGTTCGCGACGGCACTGCTGGTGCGCGTCGCGCAGCCCCTGCTGGCGCGTCGCCTGCCCTACCGCGCGGTGTAGGCGGCGTACTGCCCGGTCTTGCGGAAGCGGTAGAGGTAGCGCGGCACGAAGCTTTCGAAGGATTCGGGACGGATGCCGAGGCCCTGCAAGGTACGGCCCTCGGCCGTTGCGGCGTCGGACACGATGTTGTTCTGCTTCAGCAGTTCGACCTGGTCCTGCGTCATGTCGAGCATCTCCGGCAGCAGCCCGAAGGTCGCCGCCTTGGCCATCTCCGTCCCGCGCGCGAGGAGGCGCGCGGCAGAAAAGGGGATAGCGAGGAGGGGGCGACGGCGCCCGGTCGTTTCCAGCACGAAGCGCATGATCTCGGTGAAGGAGCGCACCTCCGGCCCGCCGAGCTCGTAGATTGTGCCGGGGGTGGCCTGACCGTCGACGGCGAGCGCGACGGCATCCGCCACGTCGCCGACGAACACGGGCTGGAGCAGGCCGTGCCCGCCGCCGATGAGCGGCAGCGCCGGCATCACCCGCGCCATGGCGGCGAAGCGGTTAAAGAACTTGTCCTCCGGTCCGAACACGACGGACGGGCGCATGATTACCGCGCCGGGCAGCGCGCCCAGCACCGCCGCCTCGCCCTCCGCCTTGGTGCGGGCGTAGTCGGCGCTCGACCCGAGGTCGGCGCCGAGCGCCGACACCTGCACGAAGCGGGCGATGCCGGCCGCCCTCGCCGCCTCAGCGACGGTGCGCACCCCTTCGCTGTGCAGGGCGGCGAAGGTTTGCCGGCCGCTCTGGGCGAGCAGGCCGACGAGATTGACCACGGCATCGGCGTCACGCATGGCGCGGGCGACCGAGTCGGGGTAGCGCAGATTTGCCTGTACCGCGTTGATCTGGCCGACCTTGCCGGACGGCTGCAGCGCGAAGGCGCGGTCCGGGCGGCGCGACGCGATGCGTACGCGCCAGCCGCGCTCGGCCAATGATTTGGCGATGTAGCGGCCGAGGAAGCCGGACCCGCCGAACACCGTGACGAGCCGGGCGGTCTTCACAAGGGTTTCGGCGACCATCGGTCCTCGCAGGAGCGTGACGGCATGGCGGGTCGGGCCCCGCAAGCCTCGTTCGTCTTACGGCAGCGCGCGTGGCGCTGTACAGTTCCGCCGGGGCGAAGGCGCGCGACGCATGGAACGCCTCGGTGCCGGCCGCTTCACGCCACCCTGCCCCCAAGGATAATACGGCGCCGGACGCAAGCGCGCGGTCCTGCGAACGAGGTTGGGCGCGGGGACGAGATTGACAAAGCGCGCGCGGGGCCCGTACAGCAAATGCGCGTGCCCTGGTGGCGGAATTGGTAGACGCGCTGGTTTCAGGTACCAGT
>CAXTFM010000159.1:0-7764 GCA_964243435.1 uncultured Beijerinckiaceae bacterium | reverse complement strand
TGCTCCTCGACGAGCCGACCAACCACCTCGACCTGCCGGCGATCGAATGGCTCGAAGCCGAGCTGAAGAGCCTGCGCTCCGCCCTTGTCCTGATCAGCCACGACCGTCGCTTCCTCAGCAACCTGTCGCGCAGCACCGTGTGGATCGATAGGGGCGCGACGCGCAGCCTCAACAAGGGCTTCGCCGAGTTCGAGGCGTGGCGCGACGCGCAACTGGAAGACGAGGAGCGCCAGCAGCACAAGCTCGACCGGCAGATCGTCGCCGAGGAGCACTGGGTGCGCTACGGCGTCACCGCGCGGCGCAAGCGCAACGTCGGGCGCCTCGCCCGCCTGCAGGACCTGCGCACCGACCGGCGCGAGCACCGCCGCGCCGCCGGCGACGTCCGGCTGGTGGCCAGCGAGGGCGCGCAGTCCGGTAAGCTCGTCATCGAGGCGAAGGGCGTGGCCAAGCGCTACGACGCGCGCCCCATCGTGGAGGACTTCTCCACCCGCGTGCTGCGCGGCGACCGCCTCGGCGTCGTCGGGGCGAACGGGGCCGGCAAGACCACGCTGATCTCCGTGCTCACCGGCGCGCTGCCGCCCGACGGCGGAACGGTGCGCCTCGGCGCCAACCTCGCGATGGCGACGCTCGACCAGCGCCGCGCCAGCCTGGAGCCGACCACCACGCTCAAGGACGCGCTGACCGGCGGCGGCAGCGACTTCGTCGAGGTGAACGGCGCGCGCAAGCACGTCATGGGCTACATGAAGGACTTCCTCTTCGCTCCCGAACAGGCGCGCACCCCCATCGGGCGGCTGTCGGGCGGCGAGCGCGGCCGGCTGATGCTCGCACGAGCCCTGGCGCAGCCCTCCAACCTGCTGGTGCTCGACGAGCCGACCAACGACCTCGACCTCGAAACCCTCGACCTGCTCCAGGAGATGCTGGCCGACTACCCCGGCACGCTGCTCCTGGTCAGCCACGACCGCGACTTCCTCGACCGCGTCGCGACCGGCGTGCTCGTCGCCGAGGGTGCCGGCCGCTGGCAGGAGTACGCCGGCGGCTATTCCGACATGGTGGCGCAGCGCGGCGCCGGCGTCGCCGGCCGCGCGGCCGCGGCGGCACCCGCCGACCTCGGGGGCGAGGCGAAGCCGCGCGGGGCGCCGGGCAGGCCGTCGTCGAAGGACAAGATGTCGTTCAAGGACAGGCACGCGCTCGACACGCTGCCCAAGGCCATCGCCGCGCTGGAAGCCAGGAAGGCCAAGCTGCGCACCCTGCTCGACGATCCCACCTTGTACGCCCGCGATCCCGCCGGCTTCGCCAAGCATTCGGAAGGCTTCGGCAAGGCGGAAGCGGAGCTTGCCGCCGCCGAGGAGCAGTGGCTGAAGCTGGAACTGCGGCGCGAGGAGATCGAGGGCTGAGGAGCCGGCGAGGGTGGTGCCGCGCGAGGTCGTCCAGGCGTCACGTCGACCGACGTAGCGCTCCGACAAGCGCCCCGTGCCGCGGTTCGAGGCAAGGATCGGGTTCGGATGGCGGGATGATCGACCGCGGGGCGGATCACCCCAGCGGGCAACGGCCGCGCTTCGACGCTTTGCCAGGCGTCCCCCCCCCAGGGGCAATGACAAGCTGGCATCGGCAAGGGGAACGGTGCGGACCCCTTTGAAGCGAGTGCTCCAAGGCATCGGCATGTCTCGGCAGGTAGAACTCGTGTGCATCCTGTCCCGCCTGTGGGCGCCCGACGGATCGGGCTGCCGGGACGCCCGTCAAGATGTGGTTCGGCGATGATTGGGGCGTCACAGCGCCGCGAGCGCACGGTGAAACTTCGCGGTCGCGTCCAGGCTTGTGCGGTGCCCTGACCGGAACCATTCATGGCAGCCCCGCGCCGAAACAAAGACCGTTCCGACCTCGTGCCGGGGCCGGCACCCTCGCAGGCGGACGCCGTGCGCGAAACGCGCCTGCCGACCGCCGCCGTCGCCGCGCGCCTCGCCGCCGCCTGCGCCGGGACGCGCTGCAAGACGGTGCTGTTCCTCGCTGCCGACGAGCGCCGCGCCGACGAGATCGGCCGCGCCATCGCCGCCTTCGCCCCGACGCTCGACGTCGCCGTGCTTCCGCCCTGGGACTGCCTGCCCTATGACCGGGTGTCGCCCTCGCTCGGCTGCATGGGGCGGCGGGTGCGCGTGCTCCAGCGCCTCGCCGCGCCGCCGGAAGGCCGCCGCCTGGTGGTGACGAGCCCCGAGGCCGCCATGCAGAAGCTCGGGCGCGCCGACCCCTCCTTCGCCCTGCGCAGGGGCGCGCCGCTCGACCGCGACGCGCTGGAAGCCTTCGCCAGGCGCTGCGGCTACGTCGAGGACGAGCGCGTCGACGAGCCGGGCGACATCGCCCTCCAGGGACGGGTCATCGACGTGTACCCCGCCGACGCGTCGGAGCCGGTGCGCATCGACCTCGACGAGGACGGCACCATCGCCGACCTCCGCGTGTTCGACGTCGCGACGCAGCGCACCGAGGCGCCGCTCGACACCCTCGACCTCGTGCCGGCGTCCGAGCTGGCGCTGCCCGACGACGTACCGCGCATCCCCGGCATCGAGCACCGCCTGCCGGCCCACCAGTCCGACCTCGCCACGCTGTTCGACCTCGTGCCCGAGGCGGCGGTGGCGCAGGAGGCCGGTGCGCTCGACGCCTGCGCGCGGGTCGCGGCGCGCATCCTCGACGCCTACGAGACGCGCAAGGCCTTCGCCATGCCGGACGACGGCGTCGCCCCGCAGCCCGACCAGCTTTACCTCGATCGCGCCGCCCTCGACGCGGCGCTGGCCGGGCGCCGCACGATCGCGGCCGACCTCGAAGGCATCGAGCCGATGACCGCGTTTGCGCTCGGACGCGACGCCCTGCGCGCTTTCGCCGGCTTCGTTGCGGCGCGGGCCAAGGAGGGCGGGCGCGTCGTGGTGGCCGGCCTCGACGCCGAGCGCGCGCCGCTCGCCCGCGCGCTGGCGCGCGCGAAGGTGGCAGCGCGTCCGGCGTCGGATTGGGCGACGGCGCGCGACGCCGAGGCCGGCGTGTTCCTGCTCGATGCCGACCTGGAGCGCGGTTTCCACGACGCGGCGGCGCGATTGTCGCTGGTGACCGCCTCCGACGTGTTCGGCGCCCGCGCCGCCTCGCCCGACACGCAGCCGACGACGCTCGACGCGCAGGCGGCGCCGCAGCCGGGCGACGTCGTGGTCCATGAGGACCACGGCGTCGCGATCCTTGCCGGGCTCGAAAGCGTCGACGTCGACGGCGGCAGGCACGAGGTGGTGCGCCTCACCTTCCACGACGACACGGTGTTGCTCGCCCCCACCGACGAACTCGACCGCATTTGGCGCTACGGCTCGGCGCCCGACGCCGTGACCCTGGACCGCCTGAACAGCGACGGCTGGAACAAGCGTCGCGTCAAGGTCAACGCTCATGTCGAGGAGGCGGCGGCGCGCCTCGTCGAACTCGCCGGGACGCGGGCGCAGGCCAAGACGCCGCCGCTGGAGCCGCCGGCGGCGGACTACGCCCGTTTCGCCGCGCGTTTCCCGTTCCCCGAAACGCGCGACCAGGCGACGGCGGTCAAGGCCGTGCTCGATGATCTCGCCTCCGGCACGCCGATGAACCGGCTGGTGTGCGGCGACGTCGGCTATGGCAAGACGGAGGTGGCGCTGCGCGCCGCCGCCGCGGTTGCCCTGTCGGGCCGGCAGGTCGCCCTCGTCGCGCCAACCACCGTGCTCGCCCGCCAGCACGTGCAAACCTTTGAACGGCGCTTCGCCGGCACCAACGTCCGCATCGTCCACCTGTCCCGCCTCGCCGCACCCGCCGAAGCCAAGGCGGCGAAGGCCGGCCTTGCCAGCGGCGAGGCCGGCATCGTGATCGGCACCCAGGCGGTGACGGCGGATGACGTCGACTTCGCCGACCTCGCCCTCGTCATCGTCGACGAGGAGCACCGCTTCGGCACCAAGGTGAAGGCCGGGCTGCAAGCGCTGGCACCGCACCACCTCGCGCTGACGGCGACGCCCATCCCGCGCACGCTGCAGGGCGCGCTCGTCGGCGTGCAGGACGTCAGCGTGCTCGCCCAGCCCCCGGCCCGCCGCCGCCCGGTGCGCACCTTCCTCGCGCCCTTCGACACGGCCGCGGCGGCGACCGCGCTGATGCGGGAAAAGCGCCGGGGCGGGCAGAGCTTCGTGGTGGTGCCGCGCGTCGACGAGATCGACGACGTGGTGGCCATGCTGAAGAGGGCCGTGCCGAAGCTGTCGGTGGAGGTCGCCCACGGGCAGCTGTCGCCCGAGGAGGTCGACGAGGCCATGGTGCGCTTCGCCGGTGGCGGGCGCGACATACTGGTGGCGACGACCCTGATCGAGAACGGGCTCGACGTGCCGCGCGCCAACACCATGGTGATCTGGGGCGCAGACCGCTTCGGCCTCGCCCAGCTGCACCAGCTGCGCGGCCGGGTCGGGCGCGGGCGGGTGCAGGGCACGGCCTACCTGTTCGTGCCGAACGAGGCGGAGGTGTCGAAGGCTACCGCCGACCGGTTGTCGGCGCTCCTCGCCGCCGACCGGCTCGGGGCCGGGTTCGAGCTGAGCGCGGAGGACCTCGACCTGCGCGGCGGCGGCGACCTCGTCGGCGCCGAGCAGGCCGGACACATGAAGCTCATCGGCGCCAGCCTGTACCGTCACCTGCTCGGGCGCGCGGTGCGCGCGCAGAAGGGCGAGGCGACGAACGAGCGCCGCGCGCCGTCGCTGCAGATCGCCGGCGACGCCGGCTTTCCCGCCGCCTACGTGCCGGACGAGGCGCTGCGCCTCGAACTCTACACGCGGCTCGCCCACATGGAGGAGGTGGAGGAGGTCGACCTGTTCCGCGACGAGTTGGACGACCGCTTCGGCGCATTGCCGGCGGAAGCGGGACGGTTGCTGGCGCGCCGCCGCGTGTCGGTCCGCGCCCAGGATGTCGGCATCAGCGCCGTGATGGTCGGTCCCAAGGGTGCGGCGCTCGACTTCCTGCACGGGGCGGCGGCGCGGGCGAAGGCGGTGCTGAAATCGCCGAAATGGAAGGACGCGCGCCTGGTGCTCGACGTCAACAGCGACGACCCCGACAAGAACCTCGCCTCGCTCGACACGCTGCTCGCGCGTCTCGGTCAGGCGACCGAGGAACCCGTCGCGCCGCCAGGCACGAAGCCCGGTCCGCCGACGGCGCCGGGCTAGATCGACAGGTCGCCGGCGGCGCCCGGCGGCGGGGTCGCCGCCACGCCAAGCTTTTCCTCGAGCGCGCGCAGGCGCGTTTCCAGCCGCTCGTTCTCGTCGCGCGCCATGGCGGCCATGGCCTTCACCGCCTCGTGCTCGTCGCGGGACACGAGGTCCATCGCCACGACCAGCCGTTCGACCTGTCCGCGCACCAGCGACTCGACCTCCCTGCGCAGGCCGGAGGCGAGGTCGGACGCGTCCGTCACCAGGCGGGAGAAGTCCTCGAACATCCGACCCATCGGCTTGGCCATCGCGTGAACTCCCCCGGACCCGTCCGGACCGCCACGTCAATGTGGTCAGCGGCTGGCGCGCCGCAAGCACCTTTCATCGCAGCCGCAAACCCGTGAGGAAGCGCCGCATCAACGCGGCGATCTCGTCCACGCCCTCCTCCAGCGCGAAGTGGCCGGCGTTGAGGAGGTGCACCTCCGCCTCCGGCACGTCGCGCAGATAGGCGCTCGCGCCGGCAAGCGCGAAGGAGGGATCGTACTTGCCCCACGTGACCAGCATCGGCGGCCTGTGCCGGCGCAGCCAGTCCTGCCACGCGGGGTAGGAGGCCACGTTGGTCCGGTAATCGTAGAACAGGTCGGCCTGGATCCTGGCCTGCCCCGGCTGCGACAGGTGGGCGAACTCGCCCAGCCACGCGTCGGGGTCGTAGCGCTCGGGACGGGGCGTGCTGCCGAGGTGGCGGTCGCGCGTCACGTCGAGCGAGGTGAAGGCGGAGATCACCTTGGCCTCGAGCGCGGCGCGGTCGCGCCAGTACGCCTTGCGCGGTTCCCAAAGCGGACCGAGCCCGTCCTCGTGCGCGACGGCGTTCTGCACCACCATCGCCTGGACGCGCTCGGGATGCGCGACGGCAAGGCGGAAGCCGACCGGGCCGCCGTAGTCGTTCATGACGAGCACGTAACGCGCGATGCCGAGGTTCTCGGTGAGCTTGTCCACCACGGCCGCGAGATGGTCGAAGGTGTAGGCGAAGCGCTCGGGTGGCGGTGCCTCGCTCTGCCCGAAGCCGGGATAGTCCGGCGCGACGACGTGGTAGCGGTCGGCAAGCAGCGGGATCAGCGTCGCGAACTGCCGCGACGACGACGGGAAGCCGTGCAGCAGCAACAGCGTCGGCGCCTCCTTGGGCCCTGCCTCGCGGTAGAACACCGTCACGCCGTCGATTGCCGCGGCGTGGTAGGTGGTCGTGGCCTGAACGGACGGTGCCGCATCGGTGCCGGCGCCGAGCAGGGTAAGCGCCGCCGCACCGGCCAATGCCGTCTTGCTCATGGGAACTCCTTCGCGGCCGCCGCGGTCGGCGGAAAGGCAGGATTTTGCGCACGGCACGCCGGCGCCCGCAGGAGATAGCCGCTGCCGATCGTGAAACAATTTCGCCAAAACACAACTCTGCGTTCCGCATTGCGGAAGGGTCGTGCGTGAAGACCGGCATGGCTGTTCCGCGACGGCACGGCGGAAGTGAGGATGCCTGTCGAGCCGCGCTCGACTACCAGGTCGCCGCGGCGGTCGCGCGGGGCCGTTTCGTCGAGGTCCTGCGCCCGTTGGCGCCACCGGATGGGTGGTCCAGGCGCTGTTCCCGACCGCGCGGCTGATGTCGCGCAAGGTGCGCGCTCCTCACCTGCTCGATGAGGCGGCACGGAACCGGCGTTCTACAGGATGAAGCGGCTGAGGTCGGCGTTGCGCGCCAGGTCGCCGATGTTGCGCTCGACGAAGGCGGCGTCCACCGTCACCGTCTCGCCCCCGCGGTCGGAGGCGGTGAAGCTGATGTCGTCGAGCACGCGCTCCATCACGGTCTGCAGCCGGCGGGCGCCGATGTTCTCCACCGACGAGTTGACCTGCACCGCCACCTTGGCCAGCGCGCCGACGGCCTCCGGCGTGAAGTCCAGCGTCACGCCCTCCGTCCCCATCAGCGCGGCGTACTGCTTCAGCAGGCTCGCCTCCGTTTCGGTGAGGATGCGGCGGAAGTCCTCCTCATCGAGCGGCTGCAGCTCGACGCGGATCGGCAGGCGCCCCTGCAGTTCGGGCAGGAGGTCGGAGGGTTTCGACACGTGAAACGCGCCCGACGCGATGAACAGCACGTGGTCGGTCTTCACCGCGCCGTGCTTGGTGTTGACGGTGGTGCCCTCGATCAAGGGGAGGAGGTCGCGCTGCACGCCCTCGCGCGACACGTCGGCGCCGCCGCGGCCCTCGCGGGCGCAGATCTTGTCGATCTCGTCGAGGAACACGATGCCGTTGTTCTCGACCTGGCGGATCGCCTCGGCGACGATCTGGTCCTGGTCCATCAGCTTGTCGCTTTCCTCGGCGAGCAGCGGCGTGCGTGCTTCCTTGACGAGGAGGCGCTTCGGCTTGGCCTGCTTGGACTTGCCGAACATTTCGCCGAGGTTGATGGCGCCGATGGAGGCGCCGGGCATGTTGGGCAGCTCGAACATCGGCATGCCGGACGATCCCTGCGTCAGCTCGATCTCGACCTCCTTATCGTCGAGTTCGCCGGCGCGCAGCTTGCGGCGGAAGGCGTCGCGCGTCGCCGGCGAGGCGGTGGCGCCGACGA
>CAXTFM010000158.1:0-7776 GCA_964243435.1 uncultured Beijerinckiaceae bacterium | reverse complement strand
CGCTTCGGCGCCTTCTACATCGACGAGCATTCCGCCAAGGTGACGCCGGTGATGATCCACCGCGCCATGTTCGGCTCGCTGGAGCGCTTCACCGGCATCCTCATCGAGAACTTCGCCGGGCACCTGCCGCTGTGGCTGTCGCCCCTCCAGCTGGTGGTGGCGACGATCACGTCGGAGGCCGACGACTACGCCTACGAGGTGATCGCCGCGGCGCGCCGCCATGGCTTGCGCGTCGAGGGCGACCTGCGCAACGAGAAGATCAACTACAAGGTGCGCGAGCACTCCCTCGCCAAGGTGCCGGTGCTGCTCGTGCTCGGCCGCAAGGAGGCGGCGGAGCGGCGCGTGTCGGTCCGGCGGCTCGGCTCGCAGGCGTCGACGGGCATGGGTCTCGACGAGGCCCTCGGGCTGCTCGCCGCGGAGGCGATGGCGCCCGACGTCAAGCGCGCGCAGGCCGGCGAGGGGGAGCGGCTGGCGGCGGAGTAGCGCCTGCCCGCATCCCGCCGCGGCGGGGAACCGAACGGCGTGCCGTTCATTGCCTCCGCTCGCAGCCGGGAACGGCGCCGTTCAACGACGCGGTCGCATGGAACCCGGTGCCTGTACGTAGAGGATTTTCCGAATGGTCCGTTTCACCTCCGCCCTCGCCGCCGCGCTCGCGCTGTCGGCCTCGGTCGGCTTGGCGCTGCCCGCGTCGGCCGCCATGCACGGCAAGGTGCGCCACGCCGCGCGTGCCCGCGCCATCAGCAACAACGCCTACCGTATCGGCTTCAACCGCGGCTTCCGCGCCGGCCAAGCCGACGTCGCGCGGGAAGTGACCAGCGGCCGCGCCGCCGCCCTCGCCCAGCAGAACCCCAATGGCCAAGTCGCCTATGCCCAGGGCGGCTACGGTGGCCCCTTCAACAACGGTGGCGTGCTCGGCACCGGTGCGCTCAACGGCCAGGGCGTGCTCGGAACGGGCCTGTTCGACGGCCAGGGCGCCGTCGGCCTCGGCATCCTCGGCTTCTAAGCCAAACGCATTTGTTGACGTCGAAGCCCCGCGCGGTCCGCCGCGCGGGGCTTTTTTTTGCCCGCGCGGGAGGCGGGCTGCGGATGGAAAGGCCGGCGTCCGCCGCCCGGCCCGATGAGCCCGGCGGCGAACGCCCCGGCGCTGCGCGCCGTTGTTGCCGCGGCGGGCGCGACGCCGTAGAACGGAACCGTTGCGACGGCTCCGCATCCACGCGCGGGGTACGCGATCGTGTTCGGCTCTGCCCGTGTCCCACGGGTGCGAGCTGGAGCTTTATGGGCCGACGGGACGTTCCCTCGGCAGCTGCGTGTCGGGGTCGGCGTATGATGCATCGTATCGCTCGTTGGGGTCTGCTGGCCGCCGGCCTGGGTGTTCTCGCCCCCTCGCTCGCCGAGGCCAAGGTCCGCATCGCCGTCGACCTCGACGCCCAGACCATCCACGTCGAGGCGCGCGACCAGTCCTTCGACTGGAAGGTTTCGAGCGGCAAGCGCGGCTTCGAAACGCCGGCCGGCAAGTTCGGCGTGCTGTGGATGGACAAGGACCACCATTCCGACACCTACGAGCAGGCCTGGATGCCGAACGCGATCTTCTTCGCGCCGGGCTACGCCATCCACGGCTTCGGCAAGTCGCCCTGGGGCCACAAGGCGTCGCACGGTTGCGTCCGCCTGCCGGCCGACAAGGCGGCGGTGCTGTTCGACCTCGTCAAGGCCGAAGGCGCCGAGATCGCCATCACCGGTGCCTCGCCGGTCATCGCCCCCACCGTCGCCTCCGTGCGCGCGAAGCAGCGCGAAGCGGCCGCCGCTGCCGGCTACGCCGCGGATGGCGACGCCGATACCGGCTTTGAGCCGGCGCCGCGCCGTCGCGACCGGCTGTTCGGCGACCTGTACTGATCCCTCGCGCCGCGTCGCGGATGACCGCCGCTTGACCCCTTGGGTCGTCGTCGACACCGCCCCGGTGCCGGGCGGCGGCGACGCGCTGCGCCTGATGCGGCGGGGCGCCGAGTTCGCCATTACCCATGGTGCGACCGAATTGATGAACTCGCGCCGTGGCACGTCGGAGTCGTCGCTCGGCGCCCTGACCTGCCGGCGCCTCGGCGCGCGGCCGAAGCTCCTCGTCGGCGGCCTCGGCATGGGCTTCACCCTGCGCGCCGTCCTCGCCCGGCTTGCGCCGGCGGCGGAGGTGGTGGTCGCGGAACTCGTGCCGGCGGTGGTGGCGTGGGCGCGCGGGCCACTGGCGCCGCTCTTCGCCGGCAGCCTCGACGACCCCCGCACCACCGTGGCGCTCGGCGACGTCGGCGCGCTCATCGGCGCCGCCCCGGCGGCCTACGACGCCATCCTGCTCGACGTCGACAACGGGCCGGGCGGGGTGATGCGGGCTGGCAACGACGCCCTTTACGACCGGCGTGGGATCGCGGCGGCGCGCCGTGCGCTGCGGCCGGGCGGCGTGCTGTCCGTGTGGGCGGAGGCGCCGGACGCCGGCTTCACCGCGCGCCTGCGACATGCCGGTTTCGCCGTCGAGGAGCTGCCCGTCCGCGCCGGCGCGAACGGGCGCGGAGCGCGCCACGTCGTCTGGCTCGCCCGGCGCGGCTGAGCGCGGCTACTTCGGTTCCGCCATCTTGCGGTGCACGGCGGCGACCACGGTGTCGGGCAGCACGTTGGCGATCACGGTGGCGACCTTGTTCATCGCGCCGTGGACCACCTCGGCCTCGCCCTTCATCATCGCGGCGAAGCCGGTCTCGGCCACGGCGGCCGGGTCGTCCTTCTTGCCTTCGCCGACGGGGGTGCCGG
Source organism: uncultured Beijerinckiaceae bacterium (assembly GCA_964243435.1). Lineage (GTDB taxonomy): Bacteria > Pseudomonadota > Alphaproteobacteria > Rhizobiales > Beijerinckiaceae > RH-AL1. The sequence goes on along the minus strand of CAXTFM010000158.1, from coordinate 4,989 downwards.
GGTCCATCCCCGCGGTTTCGAAGAAGTGCGTGTCGGTGACGCCGGGCTTCAGCACGGTCACGGTGACGCCCGTGTCCTTCAGCTCCTCGCGCAGCCCCTGGCCGAACAGGTTGAGGAACGCCTTCGACGCGTTGTACACCGCCTGGAAGCTGCCGGCGAGGTGGCCGGCGATCGAGCCGGTGACGAGGATTCGGCCGGCGCCGCGCGCGCGCATGTCCCGCCCGAAGCGGTGGACGAGGTACGCCGTGCCGGTGACGTTGGTCTCGATGAGGTGGTGGATGTCGCCCCACTGCTCGTCGAGGAAGCCGTGGCCGAGGCCGCGCCCGGCATTGGCGAGCAGCGCCTCCACCGGGCGGCCGAGCTTGGCCACGGCGGCGTAAAGCTGGTCATTGCCCTCGATGGTGGCGAGGTCGGCGCGCACCGCCTCGACCGTCGTCGCGCCGGCGCGGCGGAAGTCCTCCGCCACCGTCGCGATGGACCCCTGGTCCGAGGCGACAACGAGGTCGAAGCCGTTGCGGGCGGCGCACATCGCGAGCTCGTAGCCGATGCCGGCCGAAGCCCCCGTCACGACGGCGAGCGGACGCGTGTCCTCGACCATGATGCACTCCAAGTCCGGTAGGAAAGCGGGACGTCCGGTGGGAAAGCGGGGCAAGTCGGGATCCGCGCCGATCGTTCCCCGATCCGTCGTCCGCGGCGCGACGCGCGGCGAAGTAAACAAATGTGAACGCAGGATGCGAGCCCGTCATCGCGCCCTAACCCCACCATCGCAAGCGGCGAGGGTAAATGGAGTATGACCACGCCGGGCGGAAATACTGCAAAAAAGCCACACTTGCCCGAAAGCGGGCGACGTCCGTGCTTTTGGTTCTGTCAAAGCCGCGGTTTGGAGTAGAACCTGCGGCAACGCATTCGGGGGACGTCATGAAAAAGGTTCTGCTCAGCGCGGCCGCGGTCGCCGCATTCACCTCGGCGGCGTTCGCCGCCGACCTGCCCTCGCGCCGCGCCCCGCCCGTGTACGCGCCGCCTCCGGTGCCCGTGTTCACCTGGGAAGGCTTCTATCTCGGCGTCAACGCCGGCGCCGACTTCAACAACTACGACAGCTACCGCCAGACCGGCGCCACCGCCGGCGCCGTCGCCAACCTCGCCGCCGGCGTCCGCGATCCCTTCCTGGTCACGCGCTCGACCGGCTTCGCCGGCGGCGGCCAGATCGGTTACAACTTCACCCTGGACGGCGGCTTCATCGGCAGCTCGCTCGGCGTGTTCGGCACCGCGCTGAGCCCGGTCTTCGGCGGCCGCGCCGGCGGCCCGATCTTCGGCGTCGAGGCCGACATCGACGCCACCACCAACGTCGCCAGCGGCCTTTACATCGGCACCACCAACCTCGCTTCGTCCTACCGCTCGCACCCCGACTTCGTCGGCACCCTGCGCGGCCGGCTCGGCTACGCCTTCGGCAACATCATGGTGTACGGCACCGCCGGTCTCGCCTACGCCAACGTCCGTGACAGCGTCATCCAGCGCGACGCCGCCGGTGGCGTCGCCGGCGTCGGCGCCACCAACGGCCTGCGGACCGGCATCGCCTACGGCGGCGGCGTCGAATACGCCATCCCGACCACGTCCTTCGTGAACTTCTTCAAGGCCAGCGCCGTGACGGTGAAGGCCGAGTTCATCCATTACGAGCTCGGCTCCTCCTCCGTCGGCTACGTGTCGGGCGCCAACGTCTACAACGTCCGCTTCCAGGAGAAGGGCAACCTCGCCCGCATCGGCGTGAACTACAAGTTCGGCGGCGCCACCCCGACGCCGGTCGTCGCCCGCTACTGAACGACGTCCGGCTTCGCCCGGACCCGTCCGCGAACGAAGAGGCCCGGCCCCGCGCCGGGCCTCGCCGCGTTTGGGGCGGACGCTTTCGCGCCCGATTCGCGTGGCAGGACGATACCGGTGTCGCAATCACGGACGCGGGATTTCATGGGCAAGCTGCTGCGCGCGACCCTCGCCTGCCTCGCCTGGCCGGGCCTGCTCGCCGCCTGCGTCGCCGCCACCGCGTTCGGCTTCGAGCGGGGCTGGCCGGTGCTCGCCTTCAACCTCACCTACGCCGCGCTCGCCGCCGCGCTGCTCCTGCTGGAGCGCTGGCTGCCCCACGAGCCGGCGTGGACGCCCTCGGACGGCCAGCTCGGCGTCGACCTCGGCCACACCCTCGTCAGCAACGGCACGGTGCAGGCCCTCGTGGTGTTCGGCGGGGTGATCGGCCTCAGCGGCCTCGTCGCGCGCGGCGGGATCGGGGTCTGGCCGCACGGCTGGCCGCTCGCCGCCCAGGTCGCGCTGGGCCTCGCGGTGGCGGAGTTCGCCGCGTACTGGGCGCACCGCACGGCGCACGAATGGCGCCCGCTTTGGTACTTCCACGCCATCCACCACAGCGTGGAGAAGCTGTGGTGCGTCAACTCCGGGCGCTTCCACTTCGTCGACGCGCTGAAGAGCGTGCTGCCCGGCATCGCCATCCTGGTCGCGGCCGGCGCGCCGGCGCCGGTAATGGCGTGGCTGTCCGCGCTGACCGGCTACATCGGCATCCTCACCCATTGCAACGTCGCCATGCGCTTCGGCCCGCTGTCCTACCTGTTCAATACGCCCGAGCTGCACCGCTGGCACCACAGCATGAACCTGCGCGAGGGCAACAAGAACTACGGCGAGAACCTCGCGATCTGGGACATCGCCTTCGGCACCTGGTTCAACGAGGCGCGCCGCCCGCCTTCCGTCATCGGCATCCGCGACAGCCTGCCCCCGCGCCTGCGCGACCAGCTGCTGTGGCCGTTCCGCAAGGCGCTGCGGCAGCGCCGCCTTGCCCGCGCCCCGGGGCAGTGAGCGCCGCGGCGTCGGCCGTTCAGAAATCGATGGCGGCGAGGATGCTGTCGCACAGGGCGTCGAGCTGCGCGTCGGACAGGTCGAGGCCCTGCAACAGGCCGTGCGTCGGCACCGGCCGGCAGGCCACGGCCTGGTTTGGCGTTGCATGGTCGTCGCTAGCCGCCGCGCGGTGCCCGTCCGCCGCCTCGTTCCGCATCACGAACCCACACCCTTCATCGTGCCTCGCGCACAGGCTTGGCACGGCCGCATGAAGCGACCACGACAAATGTTGCAACAATGCGCGACGCCCGGGCAGGGCGCCGTCAACCCTTTCGCGCGGCGTGCGCGTCGGTGGCACGCCCGCTGAGCGCGACCGTCGCCGCGACCACCTCGTCCACCGCGAAATGGTGCAGCATGTGGCCCATGCCGGCCACCCAGGCGAAGCGGGCGTCGGGCAGGAAGTTCGCCGCGACCTGCCCGTGGATCGCGTTGTTGATGACGAGGTCCGCCGTCCCGCCGAGGAAGCGGACCGGCGTCCGGATCAGCATGTCGGGCGGTTGCGGGCGCGTCAGGTCGGGGATCGGCGCCAACGCGTCCTCGCCTTCCGCGATCATCGCGTCGACATTGTCGGTCAGCGCCGTCGGGAAGGCCTCGGCAAAGGCTGCCGGCACCGCCTGGGGGAGGAAGATGGCGCGCCGCAGCAGCGGCAGCAGCACCGCGTCGGTGGTCGCGGCGGCGGCTGCGGCGACGAGGGCGCCGGTGCCGGGCAGGGCGCGCGGCCCGAACAGCGCCTGCTCGATGCGCGGTTCCGGCCGGCACAGGGGCGCCACGGCCACCACGCCGGCGAGCGCGTCGGGGAACAGCTGGGCGTAGGCCAGCGCCACCGCGCCGCCGTAGGAGTGCCCGAGCAGCACCGGGCGTTCGATGCCGATCGCCGCGAGGGCGTCGTGGATCAGGGTGGCCTGGCGCCACGGCGAGGCGTCGAGGTAGCGCCGCCGCCGGCTCAACCCGTGGCCGGGCCGGTCCACCGCCGTCACCCGGAAGTGCCGCGCCAGCGCCGGCACGGGACCGAGCCACATCTCGTCCAGCGTCATCAGCGTGCCGTGGAGGGCGACGAGGTCCGCGCCCGCGCCGGTCTGCGCCCAGGCGAGCGTGCGCCCTCCGCCGAGATCGGTGACGTGCCGGGGGACGCCGATCGGGCTCTGCCCGGCGGGCGGCCGCCCGGTCGCGCCGGCACCACCCGTCACGATGCGCGCCGCCGCGCCGCGAGGATGAGGGCGCCGGTGCAGGCCGCGACCACGCCCGCCGTCGCCAGCGGGTGCAGGCCGGCGCGGGTGAAGGCGCTGGTGCGCATGACGTAGCCGGGCTGGGTGCCGCGCACGCTTCCGGCGTGCTGCGGCGCATGCAGCGCCCCTTCCGGCGCGCGCGGCGCCTGGCCACGCCGCTCGAAGAAGGTGATCGCGGGCGCCAGCCTGTCGTAAAGCGAGGGCCACGCCCGGCGTAGCACGATCATCGCCGCGCCGCCGCCGCCGACGATGATCTCGCGATGGCGGTGCGTCGCCGCTTGCAGGATCGCGTAGGCCACCTCGTCGGGCGGGTACACCGGCGGCGGCAGCATCGGCTCGCGGTCCATGTAGTTGCGCGCCCGCTGCGGCAGCGGCGTGTCGATCGAGGCCGGCTTGACCAGCGTCACGTGGATGGGTGCGCCCTCCTGCTCCAACTCCATGCGCAGGGCGTCGGTGAAGCCCTTCACCGCGTGCTTGCTCGCGACGTACATGCCCTGCATGGGGAAGGCGAGGTCGGAGGCCACGCTGCCGAGGTTGACCAGCGTGCCGCCGCGCCCGCGAAACAGCTCCGCGGCGATCAGCGAGCCGTACACCGTGCCCCAAAGGTTGGTTTGCAGCAGGCGCGCGTTGTCGGCGTCGGTGACCTGGCGCAGCGTGCCGTAGATCGTCAGACCGGCGACGTTGACCCAGGTGTCGATGGCGCCGTAGGCGGCGAGCGCCGCGTCGGCGACGCGCTGCACGTCGGCGCGGCTGCCGACGTCGGCGATTACCGCGATGGCGCGGCCGCCGGCGCGCTCGATGTCGCGGCGCGCCGCCTCCAGCGCGTCGCGGCTGCGCGCCGCCATCACCACGCGGGCCCCTCGCCCCGCCGCCA
>CAXTFM010000157.1:0-7950 GCA_964243435.1 uncultured Beijerinckiaceae bacterium | reverse complement strand
GTCACGCCTTGACGCTTCGCCGGCTGGCCCACAAGCCTTTCGCCATCATCCGTGAACGCGACGATGGACGGCGTGGTGCGCGCGCCTTCCGAATTTTCGATGACCTTCGGCGTCGAGCCCTCCATGACGGCGACGCAGGAGTTGGTGGTCCCGAGATCGATACCGATGACTTTTGCCATGTCAGTCTTGTCCTTTTCTGTCGCAGAACCGCCGGACCCCGAAGCGGTCCAGCAAGTGGGCGGACGTCGATCCGCCCGGTCCCCGATGGGGTTGAGATCGGCATTGGCTCAAAGGAGCACAAGGTGGCCCGTATATAAGCGGGCGGGTGGGGGTCGCAAGACGATCGACGCGCTCGCGCTCATGTCCGCGCGTGACCGTTCGCATGCGTCGCCGGAGCGCCGTCGGTGAGGCTGGAAACGGGTCTGCGCCGCGTCCTGCTTCCCGCCCTGGTGGCGGCGAGTCTCGCCGCGCCGATCCGCTGGCCTGCACAGGCGCAGATGCAACTGCCCGGCGCGGTCGGCGGCGGGGCGGCGTCCTCGGGAGGTGGTGGAGGTGGTGGTGGCGGGCCACCGGCCGCGCCCAAGCCCGTGGTGATCGAGGCGCCGGGCGAGGAGATGATCGCCGCGCACGCCCTCAGCCTCGACGGTGCCAAGGGCGAGATGGTGTTCGACAGGAATGGCGCGGGCGACAAGGCCGGCCTCACCCTGTCCAAGCTGCTTCTCGCCGGCGACAAGATTTCCAAGCCGGGGCAAGGCTGCACCGTCAACGTCGCGCTGGCGCCGCCGCTCGCCGCGACGCCGGCCGGCCGACCGGCGGGTGCCGTGCGCTACGACGTGCCCCTGCAGGCCTGCCCCTTCACCATCGACATCCTGGACGGCGCCGCACTGGTGACGAGCGCCGGGCCGACCTGCGACTTTCCCGCGGCCGACTGCCGGGTCAATCCCGGCGGACTATGGGGGCCGCGCGCCGCCGACATCAGCCCCAAGCAGGCGCAGGAGCTGGAGCACAGCCGCGTCCGCCTGGAAACCACCATGCGCGCCAACTTCCACGCCCTGCTCCGCAAGGCCGGCAAGGACAAGGCGGCGATCAAGGCCATCGCGCGCGAACAGGCGGCGTTCTCCTCCGAACGCGAAATGACCTGCCGGGACTACCAGGACGAAACCAAGCACGGCTTCTGCTCGACGCAGATCACCGAAGCGCGCGCGCTGGCGCTGCTCGCGCAGTTCGGTCCGGTCAAGGTGAGCCACGAGCGCAAGCTCGCGACCAAGCCGAAACCAAGGCCGGCCGCCGCCGAGACGGCGCCCGATGACGAGCCGCCGCCCTGACGCACGGAGCGCCAATATCCGCCCCTTCAACGCCGCCGTCGCCGCCCGTCGCAGCGGCGCGAAAGGAACTCTGCCCGCGTTTCGCTGTTGATGTGATCAGCTGCATAGGGGTGCAGCCATTCTTTTGCCGCAAAAGGAAACGGGGACCATGAAGACCATCGTCAAGCTCACGACCATCGCCGCCTTGGGAACGCTTGCCGTCGCCGGCGCCCTGACGCCTGCCTCCGCCGCCTCGACGGCCACCGAGGCCTTCGTCGCCAACGTCCGGCCCAACGTCATCTTCCTCGACGAGTCGAGCCGCATGGCTCTCGACAAGTCGCCGAGCCGCGCCGTTCACGCCTTCGCCTATCGCGAGGCGAAGCAGCAGACGATCGCCGGCAACTCGCTGACCGCATACGTGCAAACCAACACCTATGGCGGCGAGGCCGTCGCCCTCGGCGGCACCGTGATCGCGCCCCTGGCACCTGTGACCGATTTGGCGGTGCTGCCGCTGGACGTTGCCGCCGCGACCACCGCCGGCATCGGCGATGTGGTGACCGGCCGTTCGGTCGGCCTGGATACGCCGCTCATCGTGCGCCCCGCGGCGACTGCCCCGGGAACGCTCGGCAGCCAGCTGCTTCCCTCCGAACGGAACGACTTGGCCCGACTGAGCGCAGCGAACGGCCGCAACTTCGACGCGCTGTACAAGGCGACCCAGCTCGACGGTCTCCGCCAGCTCGCGACGCTGTACCGTGATTATTCCATCAACGGCGACGATCCCGCGCTTCGCGCGATGGCGACGCGCGAATTGCCGGTCGTCAACCAGCGCATCGCGGAACTTCGCCGCCTTTGATGCATTCGGCTTTCTGACTATCGAGGGTACCCCCACCCAAGGTAAGAGAAGATGCGGCCGCTCCGTCCCCCCGGAGCGGCCGCTTTCGTTCTTTCCGCCGTCATTTGACTGCGGCTTGTCCGCCGAACGCTATTGCTGCCATCAGATTATTGTCCCCTCAACGGGAACGCCCGTGACAGTTGTGGGTGAACGAAGGTGCCGTCGTATTCTATGAATAGCGCGGACCGCGGCGCGCCTCGCTTAACGCAAGCGTCAATCCCGTCGCGAACGCCGCCTTGGCATCGGGACCAAGGAAGCCGGCCACTTCAACGCTGCAACCGCGCGAGCGTAGCGACAGGCGCTGGATGCCGAACTCCACGTGCTCCTCCCTGTTGAGGCGGACCCAGGCCGGGTGGAATCGGAACTCGCGGCGCAGCCCGCGCGCGTTGACCTTGGCGAGCAACAGTTCGAGCGGCGTCACCACCACGTGTTCGTAGGCGCGCGCGGCTCTGAAGTTGGCCTGGAACGCCAGATACAGCAGCACGACGTCAAGGCCCATGAAGCCGGCCACCGGCCAGGCGCCCATGATGATGAACGGAATGCTCGATACGGTGCCGACGAGCGAGAACAGCACCATCACGAGGCGGACGTTGCGTGTCGTCAGCGAGCGATGGGGCGTGAGGCGCACGTCCAACAGGCGCCGCGCGCCGGGGTCCGGCGCGAACTCCGCGGTCTCGACGGGCCCGATGTCGCCAGAACGCATCTTCCGTTTCTCTTGTATCACAGGCCGGCTATCGTACCGACGATGATACCTAAAGGTAGAGCGGGATCGATGCGCGGCGAGGTTATCGCAGCCGCGGTACCGGCCCACTCGGACGCTTTGCCGCGCGAGGTGGTCGGCGAAATCTTTGCGCGCTTCGCTGCGGCCGAACCGCAACCCCGAAGCGAGCTCACCAGCACCAATGCCTTCACCTTCCTGGTCGCCGTGGTCCTTTCCGCCCAGGCGACGGATGCCGGCGTCAACAAGGCGACGCCGGCGCTCTTCGCCCTCGCCGACACGCCGGCGAAGATGCTGGCGCTCGGCGAGGCGCGCGTCGGCGAACTGGTCAAGACCATCGGGTTGTACCGGGGCAAGACGCGCAACCTCATCGCCCTCTCGCAGCGCCTCGTCGACGTCTTCGGCGGTGCCGTGCCCGACACGCGGACGGAATTAGAAACACTGCCCGGCGTCGGGCGCAAAACGGCGAACGTCGTGCTCAACAGCATCTTCGGCGTCCCCGCGATCGCCGTCGACACCCACATCTTCCGCGTGGCGAACCGCCTGCCCCTTGCTCCCGGCAAGACGCCACTCGACGTGGAACTCGGTCTTGAGCGGGTGATCCCTGAATCCTACAAGCAGAATGCCCACCACTGGGTGCTGCTGCATGGACGCTACGTGTGCAAGGCGCGCCTGCCCTCCTGCCCGACCTGCCTGATCCGTGACCTGTGCCGCTGGCCGGACAAGCCGCAGGGCGTGTGACGCGCGGCGCTTTCGCTGTCGAGGCTGACGGCCGAAGTGGGGCAGGAGCTAAGCGGTTGCCCTACGGCTTGCGCGCGAGGCCGTGGCTGGCGTGCCCACCCTTGCGGCCCGCCTCCGACGCAAGCAGGTGATTTTGCGAAAAGCTGCGCTTGGTCGGGTTGACGCTGTGCCCGCCCTTGCGGCCCGCCTCGGCGGCAAGACTTGGATTCTGCGAAAAGCTGCGCTTCTCGTTGGGAACGCTTTCGCCGCCTTTGCGGGCGATGGCGCGTTGCTTTTCCGGGTCCATCGAAGCGAACCCGCGTGAGGACGGCTTCCGTACAGGCGCCATTTCGAGGCCCTCGATGTTAAATGACACAATCGGCGCTCGCCAGCTTTGGTTCCGCCGCTCGTCCGTGCCCCATCTGCGGCAATACGTCAGGCCGGCAAGCGGCAGCCACAGGCTGAACACGGTGGAATGGCGTAGCTTGCGCCGAGCGCAAGACGCAGGACGGCGAAGAATACCAATCGCCGGCAAGGTTGAAGGCCTGGCCGAGGCGGCCTGTCGCACGCCGATGAAACATGCGACCAGCATCCGGCGCCCGCCGGCCCGTGCGTGAGTTCCCGCAATGAAGTGGAACGATTTGAAACAGCTGCCTCGGCTGCTCCAGGCGAAAGTCATTCTTATGGTTAAATCGTAGGGTTAAGTCGGTTTTAAACCTGTGGTGGCACAGTCTCCTCATCCGATGCTTACGCGATGTTGCGCAGGCAAGTGTGGAGACAGTATCCATGACCAGCTTCAAGGCTCTTTGCCTGGCGGGCGTCGCGAGCCTTGTCGCGACGACGGCCGCCCAGACCGCTCACGCCGCCGACCTTCCCTTCGCGCCGCCCCCGCCCGCGGTACTGGTGCCGCCGCCGGTGGTGATCCAGACCGGTTTCTACCTGCGCGGCGACGTCGGCGTCGGCATCAACGACCTGCAAGTCAGGAAGTCGACCTTCGATTACGACGTCCCCGACGCCCGCTTCGAAAACAGCTCGATCACCGACAGCCCGATCATCGACGTCGGCATCGGCTACCGCATCAACAACTACTTCCGCGTCGACGTGACCGGCGGCTACCGCGGCACCGCCGAGTTCCGCGCCAACGAAAGCTACAACGTCGGCGCCTTCGCCAAGGACCAGTACGGCAACTACCCGCCGAACGACGCCCGGGCCTATGACAACTACAGCGCCCATGTCCGCGCCGAGTACGGCTTGGTCAATGGCTACGTCGACCTCGGCACCTGGTACGGTGTCACGCCCTTCGCCGGCGCCGGCGTCGGCGTCGCCAACGTCGAGGTCAAGGGCCTCACCGACATCAGCTACGGCAGCGGCGCCTATGGCGGCCAGGGCAATGGCGGCGGCGGCTTCGCCGGCGACAAGAACCAGATCAACTTCGCCTTCGCCGTGATGGCCGGCCTCGACTTCGCGGTGACGCCGAACCTCACGCTCGAACTCGGCTATCGCTACCTCAACCTCGGCAACGTCAAGACGGCCGCGATCAACTGCGTCAGCACCCCGTCCTGCCCCAACGAGGTCCAGCACTACAAGCTGCAGTCCAACGACATCCGCCTCGGCTTCCGCTACAACTTCGCCAGCCTGCTGCCGGCGGTGCCCCTGGTGCGCAAGTACTGATCGACAGTCTTACGCTAGGATCGACGCGGGCTTCGGCCCGCGTTTCTTTTTTGAGCGGGCGAACACCTTAACGAGCGTGGTTAAGCGGCCTTTAAACTTTAGGGTTGATGATTGCTTACAGGACGGGCGGCGCATGTCGGCCCAGTGCTCGTATGGAATCCCATGTCGCACCGCATCTTCCTCACCGGCGGCCTCGTCGTCGCAACCCTGCTCGCCGCGACGCTGGGGGACGCCCGCGCCGCCGATCTCGACTATCCCTATGGCGCGTTCCAGCCGCCGCCGCTTCCGGAAACCAAGGTGGAGTTCGGTACGGGATGGTACGTGCGCGGCGACCTCGCGGCGACCGACCTGCCGGCCGTGCGGACGGTGGACAACGGCGTCGGCGCCTATCCCGGCATCACCTTCGGCTCGGGGTCCCATGTCGGCTACTCGGCGTCGCTTGGCGCCGGCTACCAGTTCCTGAGGTGGCTCCGCGCCGACGTGACCGCCGATTTCAACGAACCGGTGAAGTCCTCCGTCAACGGCGGCAGCATCGCCTGCCCAACCGGCATCTATTATGATGCCGGCGGTGGCCGACACTATACGGATGGCGGGTGCTACAGCACCAACATCGCCAAGATCAACAGCTACGACGTCCTCGTCAACGGCTACCTCGACCTGGGCACATGGTACCGCGTCACGCCCTATGTCGGTGCTGGCGTCGGGCTCGGCTTCGGTTATTATTCCGCGACGTCGCAGTACACGCAGGGGGCCAACCGGCTACCCTACAACGTCACCTTCACCGATCCGGTCACGGGCACGACGTATTACAACAACTACGACAAATCGGCCGCCGGCAACTTCTACAACTTCGCCTTCGCGTTGATGGCCGGCTTCTCCGTAGACGTGTACGACCACGTCAAGCTCGACGTGGGCTACCGCTACCTCCACCTCGGCCCCGTTCTCGGCTCGACGCTGTACAACCACCAGGTACGGGCCGGCCTGCGCTACATGATCGACAACTAAGTGACGCCGTGACCGTGTCCCGCGACTTGGAGCGTCGCCTGTTGCAAGCGGCCATCGCGCTCGGCGGCTTCGTCCCGGTCGGGGCGGGGCTCGCCGGCGCGCTGCTCGGCGCGGCGATGACGGGGGAAGGCCCGCACGCCGCCGACCTCGACAGCCACGTCCGCTACCTGTCCGGCCTGCTCCTCGGCATCGGCCTCGCCTTCTGGGAAGCAATCCCGCACATCGAGCAGCACGGGCGGCGCCTGCGCCTGCTCACCGCCATCGTGGCGCTCGGCGGCTTGGTGCGCTTCCTCGGCCTGCTGACGGTGGCGCTGCCCGGCGCGCCCATGCTGTTCGGCCTCGCGATGGAACTGGGGATGACGCCGCTCATCTGCCTGTGGCAGGCCCGCGTCGCCCGTCGTTTCGGCGTGCGTGGATGAACCCCGACCATTCCGCCAGCGAGATGCCGGCGAGGCCGAGCGCCACCGCCACCCCGTGGGCGGCGGTGACGCGCTCGTGCAGCGCGATGACGGCGGTGAGCGCGCCGAAGATCGGGATGAGGTTGACGAACAGCCCCGCGCGCGCCGGGCCGATCAGGTCGACGCCGCGCAGGTAGCAGAGCTGGCCGCTGAAGGACGGCCCGAGCGCGATGAGCAGCGTCAGCACCCAGCCCTCGCCCGTCGGCCAATAGCTGCGCCCGGCGACGATCTCGCCCACCGCCATCGGCAGCGACCACATCACGGAGGAGATCGCCGTTCCCGCGAAGAAGACCAGCGCCGAGCCGGGTGGCCGGACCCTGAGCCCCAGCGTGTAGGCGGCATAGAACACGCATGCGACCAGCAGCAGCACGTCGCCCGAGTTGAAGGCCAGCGTCGTCAAGCGCGCCGGCTCGCCATGCGTCGCCACGACCAGCACGCCGAGCAGCGTCAGCACCATGCCGAAGACCTGGAGCGGATGCACCTTCAAGCCGAACACCAGCGCCGCCCCCGCCAGCACCATCGCCGGAATGGAGCTTTGCAGAAGCGTCAGGTTGACCGCCGTGCTGCGGTAGGCGGCGACGTAGTACAGCGCGTTGAAGCCGGAAAAGCCGAGCAGCCCCATCCAGCCGAGCAGGACGGGACGGGTGCGCAGCAGGTGGCCGAGTTCGCGCCAGTCGCTCCGGGTGAACACGAAGGGGAGCAGGGCCGGCACGAACAGCCAGCGCAGCGACACCAGCAGCAGGGGCGAGATCTGGCCGACCGCAAGGCGCGCCGCCGCGCCGTTGGCCCCGAACACCGCCGCCATGACGACCAGCACGAACCAAGCCTGCGACCACATCCAGCGGAACGGGGCGGCGAGAACGCCAACCGCACCGCCGGCGCCGCGCGCCGACGACCGCTCGTCGTTGGTCAGGGTGCGCCGCCGGTCCGGCGGCTCCGCATAACGGGGCGCCGCGCCACCTCAGTCGGCAAGCGCGCGCATCCCGTCGATCAGCCCCGCCGTCGAGGAGTCGAGCGCGGCGGTCGAGGCGCCGGGGTCGGACACGATCGGCACGAGGCGCCCGGCCAGCTCCTTGCCCAGTTCGACGCCCCACTGGTCGAAGGAATCGATGTTCCAGACCACCCCTTGGGTGAACACCTTGTGCTCGTAGAGCGCGATGAGGCGCCCGAGCATGCGCGGCG
>CAXTFM010000156.1:0-7963 GCA_964243435.1 uncultured Beijerinckiaceae bacterium | reverse complement strand
CTGTTGCACGCCTCGCGTCGTCCTTGGCCCATCCTCGCACGCTGCGTCGCGGACCGGCCTGACCTTAGCGAGCGCGTCGGCGCGGCCAGCGCCATCACGGTTGGAATCATCAGGCCGTAAGGGGGCCAGAAAAACTTCGCCGTTCAGCCCGTCGCTGGATGATCGACCGCGCGTTCGGCTAGATCGGGCGCTGCGGCAGGCTTGCCCGCGATCACGTGGCGACACGATCCTCCGCGCTCGCCTTCTACGTGCTCGCTGCTATCACGATCCTCGTTACACCCCCGGCACGGGCGTCATGAAACAGGGTCTTACGGGTCGACCTTACCCGAGACAGCGTCGCGGGGCGGCAGACCTGACGGCATCACGCGCTGTCGGCTTCCTCGGAAGCAGATGGACAATGGCGTTCACGGCCTCGTAGACGTTGGGCGAGCGTGAATAACCCGCCCCATTTGAAGGGGATGAACGGTGAAACCATCGTTCAATCGGCACTGGTCAGGTCGCTTGGACAGCCTAGCCTGCGATGATCGACGAAACGGATATCGGCCTTCCGCATGCGACGTGCTCTTCCGATCCCAAAAGGGATCGCAATCGACCCTCCTGACTCCACTTCAAGGATCATCTACGATGAGACGGAGAGTTCCCGACCTCCGGAATGGGAGAGAGTTCATGAGGGCTGTTCTTGAACGTCGAAAGTGATGCTGCCCCGATCGGTGCGGCACTTGATCGCCTGCCTGATCCGAAACCCGGCACCGTCGTGGTGTGCACGCTCGGTGGCGTTGCCGACATCGGGATGAACCTGACACTCTACGGCGCGCAAGGCGGCTGGGTTCTCGTGGATGCCGGCACTACGTTCGCGCCGCGCGAGACCGTCGGGGTCGAAGCGGTGATGCCTGACCCGCACTTCCTTGCCGCGCTCGGCGGAACCCTGAAAGGGCTGGTCGTCTCGCATTATCACGAGGACCATGTCGGGGCGATCACGCGGTACTGGCCCAAATACACGCAATGCCCGATCTACGCGCCACCGTTCGCCGCCCGTATGCTGACAGGCAAGTTCCAGGACAGGGGGCTGCGCGGAACGGTCAAGATCAAGACGTTCGAGCCCGGGAGCACGCTCAACGTCGGTCCCTTCCGCATCCGCACCATCCGCGTCGCCCATTCCACGCCCGATTGCGTCGCCTTCGGCTTCGAGGCGCAAGGTCGGCGCATCCTCCAGACCAACGACTGGAAGATCGACGAGAACCCGGGCATCGGCTCGCGCACGGATATCGGCGCCCTCAAGGGTTTCGGACGCCAGGGCGTCGAGTTGATGCTGTGCGACTCCACCAACGCGGACCGCGAAGCGCCGCAAACCTCCGAAGCCTCCGTGCGCCGGTCGCTCGAGGCGGTCATGCGTCAAACCCGGGGCATGGTCTTCGTTTGCAGCTTCGGCTCCAACGTCGCGCGCATGGCATCGGTCGCCCAGGCGGCCAAGGCAGCCCGCCGCAAGGTGGCCCTCGCGGGACGAGCGCTGCGCGATGCCGCCGAAGCCGCGGAGGCGCTCGGCCTGATGAAAGGCGTCCCGCCCTTCCTCGACGAGGCTTCCAAGTTCAAGGGCACTCAGCGCAACGGCTGCGTCCTGATGTGCACCGGCACCCAGGGCGAGGAGAACGCCTCGCTTGCCAAGCTCGCCAACGGACGCGACGCGCGCCTGCCCAAGGTGCAGAACGGCGACACCGTGGTGATGTCTGCGCGCGCGATCCCGGGCAACGAAGACTACATCTCTGCCGTCACAGACAAGCTGCGTGCATTGGGCGCCCGCATCGTGACGTCCGAGGATCGTTTCGAGGGCGATACGGTCCATGTCACCGGACACCCGGTGCGGGCAGACCTGCGGATCATGTACGATGCGGTAGCACCGCGCTTCGCCCTGCCCGTCCACGGCAGCCCAGCCCATCTGGCCGCCCATGCGAGCCTCGCCTTGGAACTCGGCGTCGAAGCGGCGATCACGCCGGTGAACGGTGGCGTCTACGAACTTTCCGAGCGCGGATTCGCCTGCCTCGGCGGCATCTCCAGCCGGCTGGTGGCGGTCATGGGCGATGGCGCCGGGACGATGGTGCCGTGGGACGATGGCGCGAAGGCCGCGGTCCTCACGATGGAGGATCGTGAACGTCTCGACGACTACATCGAACGCGAGCGCGCGCGCGGCGACCGCCTCAACAGGCGGAGGGCGAACGACACCAGCCACGGCGGCGACAAAAGTCGCGGCAAGCAAACTGGTCGTTCCGCCAACACGCGCGACGCGACGCCGGTGCGCGGGGCCCAGAAACGTCCCTTCAAGACGGTCATAGCGCGCCCGGCGCACGCACCGCAGAGTGCGGCGCCGGCAACGACCGGCGGTACACCGATGGCGCCGTTCGATACCGGCCGACCTCGCCAGGACGGGCGTCGGCCAACAGTGTCACGCAGGACGGTCGTCAAGGCCAGCGCCGAACTCGCGGAGGCTCAGCCGAAGCCGCCTAAGCGGAAAGCCGCTGCCAAGCCGGCAGGGCTCGACCGCAACTTCATCGAGATGATGTCGAAGGCGGCCCTGACGAAGCGTCGGGACTGAGGCGGAGACGGCAGCGTCGATGCTTGTCAGACGGCCGGGTTGCACCCACGTCGCTCACCCCTGACGATTGGCGCTGGTCCGCAAAGCAGACGGTCCGATGCCGGACGGACCACGCCATCGGCGTCGCGGCCAGATCGGTTGCAGCGAGAGCGAAGCGTTCACCCGCTGTCACGTCGCAGGAACGGCAGCGCTCGCACACCGTTCGCTCGGGCACGTCTGGGCAGCACCCCAACCAGGCTGCCACCCCGAGCCGAGCGAGCGATCCATGACGATGAGCCCGATCCTGCAACCCATGATGCTCGGCGACCTTCGCCTCAAGAACCGTGTCGTCATGGCGCCGCTGACGCGCAGCCGCTCCTCGACCGAAGGCATCCCGCCCGACTTCGCTGCCGACTACTACGGGCAGCGCGCCGGGGCGGGCCTCATCATCTCGGAGGCGACCAACATCTCGCCCCAAGGGGTCGGCTACGCCTTCACACCCGGCATCTGGTCGGACGCACAGGTGGGGCGCTGGCGGGAGATCACGGCAACCGTCCACGCCAACGATGGGCTCATCTTTCTCCAGCTTTGGCACACCGGGCGCATTTCTCATCCCGACGTGCAGCCGGGCGGCGCCGCGCCGGTCTCGGCTTCGTCGATCAAGCCGGAAGGCACGGCCTTTACGGAAACCGGCATGAAGGAGCACGTCACCCCTCGCGCGCTGGAGACGGACGAGATCCCCGGCATCGTGGAGGACTACCGCCGGGCGGCGGAGAACGCCAAGCGCGCCGGTTTCGACGGCGTCGAGGTCCATTCAGCCAACAACTACCTGCTGGAGCAGTTCGTCCGCGACTCGACCAACAAGCGAACCGACATTTACGGCGGCTCTGTGGAGAACCGGTTGCGCTTTCCCCTCGACGTGGTGCGCGCGGTGACGGAGGTATGGGGCGGAGGCGGGCGCGTCGGCATCCGCATCTCGCCGGCGACGACGCAGCCCGGCGGCACGCCGCTCGACTCAGATCCCCGCGCGACCTACGGCGCCTATGTGGACGCGCTCAGCGCCTTCGGATTGCTCTACATTCACACCATCGAGGGCGTCACGCAGCAGACCCGCGACGCACCTGACGGCGTCGACTTCACCGACCTGCGCCGCCGATTCGAGGGCGCCTACATCACCAACAACGGCCTGACGCTGGAGCTGGCCGAGCGCGAGCTGGCCGAGGGCCGCGCCGACCTGTTCAGCTTCGGGCGGCCCTACATCGCCAACCCCGACCTTGTCGAACGCCTTGCCACGGGTGCGCCGCTCGCAGAGGCGCCGAAGCCGTACTGGTACGGTGGGGGTGCCAACGGCTATTCCGACTGGCCGGGCATGAACGGAACAGTCGCGGTGCACGGCAGAGCTGGCCGGTGATCATGCGGCTACATTGACGGGATTTCAGCGCCCGATCGTCCCCCGCCGCCGGGATCGTCTTCGAGAGCGGTCGCACATGGTGCGGCTACACCACGCGAAACCTGGCATACCGCATCGCGGCGCGGATGACCGCCTCGCGCCCATGAAGGACCACGACGCCGGTCGTACGCCATGCCGCGAAGGGAATTCGCCCTCCACACTCCAAGGTGCCGAAGTCCCTCATGGCTTCCTCCGGTCGCGAGCAGCGCTGGAACTGCGAGTGGCCGATGCTCGCAGGTCTGGTGACCGCCGTTTCACGTGTCATCCCGGCGCGGCGGTTCGGTAGGTCTGCGACACGAGGTGGAGGGTGAGCCGCTGCCCGATCCGCGGCAGCACCTGCTGCACCGCGGCCGCGAGGAGCTCGATGCCGTGATCGGCAGGATCGACCGCCGGGGGGAAAATCGTCCGCTCGACCGATTTCCTCCGGCAAGCCGTGACATCGGACACGCGCGGCGGCGCCGTTAGGTGCCGAGTAGGCGCTCGCTCAGGGTCCACAGCCGCTCCGCTGCCGCAGGGTCGATTGCGTGCGATGCGACCTCGGCCGGGATGCAGTCTGCGGTGAGCTGCCGTGGCGCGTCGTCCACAGGCGAAACGTCGTTGTCCTTGAGATAAACGCCGCCGATGCCGGACAGCAGCGGGCTGGTCGCCGCGAACACGATTGTGCTGGCGCCCTGGCGCGGCGTTTTCTTGCCGACTGCGGGGTCGATGATCGGCCGGCCGTCCTCGTCGACCAGTCCCATCCGCTTGAGTGCCTCGGCGCCCGCCGAGCTGTTGAGCTTGGTGCCGACGACCACGCCCGGATGCACGGCGTAGCCGCGAATGGCATCCGCGGCCCAGCGCCGGTCCAGCTCCACCGCGAACAGCACGTTGGCCAGCTTGGATTGGGCGTAGGCGGCGCGCGGATCGTAACCGGTGGCGAAATTCGGGTCGTCCCAGCGGATGCGGCCGAAGCGCTGGGCGCCCGACGACACGTTGACCACGCGAGCGCCGTTCGCGGCGCGCAGCGCGGGCAAGAGCGCGAGCGTCAGCTGGAAGTGGCCGAGGTGGTTGGTCGCGAACTGCGTCTCGTACCCGCGCGCGTCCCGCTCAGGGCCACCGGACGCGCCGGCACCGTTCACCAGCACGTGGAGCGCACGGCCGCCCTCCAGCCAGCGTGCGGCGAAAGTGGCGACCGAAGCGGGATCGATCAGGTCGAGCTGGCCGATTTTAGCGCGATGGACCCCGGCGAGCGCCGCGTTGGCGCGCTGCGTGTCGCGGGCCCCGACGGTGACGGTGGCGCCCGCCTTGGCCAGCGCGCGGGTGACCTCCAGGCCGATGCCGGCGTGGCCGCCGGTGACGATAGCGTTTCTGCCCGTCAGGTCGATGCCGACGAGCACCTCGTCGGCTGTGGCGGCGGGCGTAAAAGAAGTCCCGAGTGGGTGCTGCTTGTTCATGGGGCGGCGCAAAATTTCCTGCAGTGGCGATGGTGATGGACCGGCTGGTGGGTCAGCTTGCCGCCGCGAGCGCCACGGCGTCGGCGCCGGCGGGGAGGCGCATGGGGCAGGACGGGTCGGTCGCCGCCCGCCACACCGCCTCCGCCACGTCTTGCGCGTGCGTGACGGGACCATTCTGCTGCCAGCCCGCGAAGACGCGTTGCACGAGGTCGGCGTAG
This sequence comes from uncultured Beijerinckiaceae bacterium, assembly GCA_964243435.1. Taxonomy (GTDB): domain Bacteria; phylum Pseudomonadota; class Alphaproteobacteria; order Rhizobiales; family Beijerinckiaceae; genus RH-AL1. The sequence goes on along the minus strand of CAXTFM010000156.1, from coordinate 2,296 downwards.
GCGTCGGGGAAGCCGTCGCCCATCCGTGCGCGGGCGTTGTCGCCGAAGCGCGTGTCCGGCGCACGCCCGGGCAGTACAAGGCGCACGCGCACGCCAAACGGCACCAGCTCCAGCGCCAGCGACTCGGTGAAGGCGTTCACCGCCGCCTTAGTCGCGGTGTAGACGGACAGCAACGGCAGCGGCTTCATCGTCACGGTGGAGGTCACGTTGACGACCACGCCGGCCCGGCGCTCCCGGAATTGGGGCAGCACGGCCTGCGTCATCGCGATCGTGCCGAGCGCGTTCGTGTCGAACAGCGCGCGCACGGCCGCCATCGGCGTGCCCTCAAGCGCGTTGAGCCAACCGATGCCGGCGTTGTTGACCAGCGCGTCGAGCGGCCCCGCCTCGGCCACGGCGTGGCCGATGCTGTCCGCGTCGGCGACGTCGAGGGCGAGCACGCGCAGGCGCTCGGAGGCCGGCAGCACGTCGGAGCGCGGTCGGCGCATGGTGGCGATCACGGACCAGCCACGGTCGAGAAAGAGGCGGGCGGTGTCCAGGCCGAAGCCGGACGAGCAGCCGGTGATGAGAACGGTGGGCATGGCACCCTTTCGCGCTGTTGCAGTGATCGGACAGGTAGGCTGAAGCGGTCGGACTCGCTATTGTCAGTCGTCCAGTTCTGATTTGCGGAAGTCCGAGTGATCGATCCCCTGACCGAGGTCGTTACCCTGCTTCGGCCGGCCGCCAAGTTGTCCAAGGTGGTCGGCGGCGCGGGGCGGTGGCGGCTGCGTCGTGCGGATGCCGGGCAGCCCTTCTACTGCGTCGTGCTGCACGGGGAATGCCGTCTTGCGGCCGCCGGGCACGAGCCGGTCGCGCTCACGCAGGGCGACTTCGTGCTGATCCCCGCGGCGCACGACTACACCGTCTCGAGTGCCGAGCCGCCGTCACCGGGCCACTACACCGAACCGGTCGTGCTTGCCGGCGGCGAGATCAGGCTGGGCGCGCAGGATGGGTCGCCCGACGTCCTGATCCTGGTGGGCCATTGCGCCTTCGGGTCGCCCGATGCGGGCTTGCTGGTCTCGCTGCTGCCGCAACTCGTGCACGTCCGCGGCGAGGCGCGGCTCGCCACCCTGGTCGAGCTGGTAAGCGCGGAAACGCGCGGGGCGCGGCCGGCGCGCGACCTCGTGCTGGCCCGGTTGCTGGAGGTGCTGCTCATCGAGGCACTGCGCTCGACGGCACGAACCGCGGCGTCGCCGGGCCTGCTACGCGGGCTGGCCGACCCGAGGCTGGCGGCCGCGATCCGGCGCATGCACGAGCGCCCGGACCACCCCTGGACGGTGGCGGCGCTGGCCGGCGCGGCAGCCCTGTCGCGCTCGACCTTCTTCGAGCGCTTCCGGCGCGCGGTGGGCACCGCGCCGATGGACTACTTGCTGACCTGGCGCATGGCGCTGGCGCAGGACCTGCTGCGCCGCAGGCAGGGAAGCCTCGACGAGGTGGCGAAACGCGTGGGGTATGGCTCCGCGAGCGCATTCAGCGTCGCCTTCGCGCGCCACGTCGGAATGCCGCCGGGCCGGTACGCCGACAGCCAAGCGCAGACGTGAGCCGTTTGTCCGCAAACGCAGCCGCATCCTCGCCGCCGTGGAGGGGCGGATCACGACCTTTCGGCGTAAAAGCGCAATCGCTGCGCTGGCGTTGCCCTGGTTGGTGGTCTGCGCAACCTCGGGCGCGCTTGGCTTAGGTCATCAGCCGACGCGACTTCAGCGGCAAAGGTGTCCATGGTGAGGGCGTGATCATCGCCATCGAGAATGGGACGAGTGGAGGCTCTCGGCTGACCTTACCGGCGCACCGGAGTTCAAGGTCGCCGGAGCAACGCAAGGGGTTCACGAAGGCGGCTTGGAAAAGCTTACCAGCTTGAACTTCCAGACCGCCGGCTTCGGCTACGGTCGTCCCGCCATGAGCGGCGCGAACCAACGCTCGTGGTAGATTGGTTGCAAGTGCCACGCCCCACACGCTGCGCTGCACCGCGCTTGGCCGGATTGTGCGGCACAAGGCTTCGAGCCACCTGGGCAGCTCGGACGGATCCTGTCGGCGATCCAAAGGCGCCACGCACCGAAGGAAAGAGGTAAGGTCGAGGATGGATCGCCGGGCGGAAACACACTATGACACGCCTGTCCCGCATGGCGACCAGGATACCTGTGCCGCAACCTGTGGCCACGCTGGACGGTGAGGAATAGTCTCCCTCGCGCGGGCGGTTAGCTCAGTTGGTAGAGCATCTCGTTTACACCGAGAGGGTCGGCGGTTCGAGCCCGTCACCGCCTAC
>CAXTFM010000155.1:0-8135 GCA_964243435.1 uncultured Beijerinckiaceae bacterium | reverse complement strand
CCATGGCCATCATCATGCCGGGCAGCGACTTGTCGCAGCCGGCGAGGCCGACGAGGGCGTCGTAGCAGTGCCCGCGCATGGTCAATTCGACCGAGTCGGCGATGAGGTCTCGCGACACCAGGGAGGACTTCATGCCCTGATGGCCCATCGCGATACCATCGGTGACGGTGATGGTGCAGAACTCGCGCGGCGTGCCGTTGGCGGCGGACACCCCCTTCTTCACCGCCTGCGCCTGCCGCATCAGCGAGATGTTGCACGGCGCGGCCTCGTTCCAGCACGAGGCGACGCCGACAAGCGGCTGGTGGATCTGCTGCTTCGTCAGCCCCATGGCGTAAAGGTACGAGCGATGCGGGGCACGCGAGGGCCCCTCCGTTACGTGGCGGCTGGGCAGCTTCTTCTTATCGATGACACGCGCGTCCATACTCGACCCTGTTCCCGTTCAACGGCGGAGGCGTACGTACCTCCACTTGGCGTCCCGATCTTGCGAAGCGGAGCGCGCCCTTCACCCGGCACCCTTGTTCCATTCGATCCGGGTGGAATTAGCGGGCGGTTTATGGCTGAAAAGCGACCCCGATCGTGCCGACGGGTGGCACCCTCGCAATGGGCGCGAGCTGTGGCGACGCCGCAACTTAACCGCGCGGCGCCGCGAGCAGGGCCGCACGACGCGTTAACTAGTCACGCTGTGGCGCGACTTTAAGGGCGCGCGCGGCGCCACATACCGGATGTCACGCTGCAGCGAGGCGCGCCAGGGCGGTTTCGAGCTTGCCGCGACGGCTGCGCGATTCGGCGAGGCGTTCGCGCTGCTCGTCGATCACCTCCTCGGGCGCCCGCCCGATGAAGTCGGCATTGTTGAGCTTCGCCGCGATCTTGGCGCCCTCGCTGTCGAGGCGCCCGATCTCCTTCGCGAGGCGGGCATGCTCGGCTGCGAAGTCGATGACGCCGTCAAGCGCGAGGGCGACGAGGCTGCCGCGCACGGGAAGCTGGACGCTGCGCGAAGGCGCCTCCGCCACCGGCCGCAAGTCCGACAGGCGGGCCAGCCGGCGTAGCGTTTCGCCCCAGCGTTCGGCACGCCCGACGACATCCGGCGCGGCGCCGACGAGCAGCAAGGGGATCGGGGTGCCGCCGGCGACGTTCATCTCCGCCCGGACGGACCGGATCTCGGAGACGAGGTCGACGAGCCAGCCGATCTCGGCCTCGGCCTCGGCATCGTCGAGGCCGGTGAGGTCGCTCCACGGCGCCAGCGCCAGGACCGTGTCGCGCGCGGGGCCGTCGGCGCCCTTGATCGCCCACAGCTCTTCGGTGAGGAACGGCATGAACGGGTGCAGCAGCTTGACGATCTCGTCGAGCACGAAAGCCACGGTGGCCCGCGTCTCCGCCCTGCCCTCCGCCGCCTCGTCCTGCAGCGTCGGCTTGGCAAGTTCGAGGTACCAGTCACAGAAGGTGTGCCAGGTGAAACGGTAGACGGCGTTGGCCGCGTCGTTGAATCGGTAAGCATCGAGCGCCGCAGACACCTCGGCATGGGCCTTTGCCAAGTCGCCGATGATCCAGCGGTTCAGGGTCGTCGTGACGCCGCGCGGGTCGAAGCCGGCGACGCGAACGCAGCCGTTCATCTCACCGAAGCGGGCGGCGTTCCACAGCTTGGTGGCGAAGGAGCGGTAGCCATCGATGCGGCCGACCGCGAGCTTGATGTCGCGGCCTTGCGCGGCCATCGCGGCGAGGGTGAAGCGCAGCGCGTCGGCACCGAAGCGCTCGATGCCCTTGGGATAATCCTTGCGCGTCGCCGCCGCCACCCGTTCGGCCTCGCGTGGGACAAGGCCGGCCGTGCGTTTGGCGACGATGGCGTCGAGCGCGATGCCGTCGACGAAATCGAGCGGATCGAGGACGTTGCCTTTCGATTTCGACATCTTGGCGCCGCGCTCGTCGCGTACGAGGGCATGCATGTACACGTCGCGAAACGGCACCTCGCCGACGAGGTGGAGGCCCATCATCATCATGCGGGCGACCCAGAAGAAGATGATGTCGAAGCCGGTGACGAGCACGCTGGTCGGATAGCGCCGGCCGAGGTCGTCCCCCGCTGCTGCCGCCTCCGGCCAGCCCAGAGTCGAGAAGGGCCAAAGGGCCGAGGAGAACCAGGTGTCGAGCACGTCCTCGTCCTGCGTCAGCGCGGTCGACCGGCCGTAATGCGCCGCCGCCGCCGCCGCCGCCGCCGCAGCGGTCCCCTCGACGAAGATCGTGCCGTCCGGCCCGTACCAGGCGGGGATCTGGTGCCCCCACCAGAGCTGACGCGAAATGCACCAGGGCTGGATGTTGTCGAGCCAGTCGAAGAAGGTGCGCTCGTACTGCTTGGGGACGAAGCGGGTGCGCCCGTCGCGCACGGCGGCGAGCGCCGGGCCGGCGAGCGCCGCCGCGTTCACGTACCATTGGTCGGTCAGCCAGGGTTCGATCACCGCGCCGGAGCGGTCGCCGTGGGGCACGGCGAGGGCGTGCGGCTCGACCCTGTCGAGCAGGCCGGCCTCGTCCATCAGCGCGACGACCCTTTCGCGCGCTTCCTCCCGCGCCAAGCCGTGCAGAGCGACCACGGGCGTCGCCTCGTCCGCGTCGACGCCGTCGAGGAAGGCCTGATTGCCGCGCAGCAGCAGCCGCGCTTCGGCATCGAGGATGTTGACCAGCGCCAGCCCGTGGCGACGCCCGACCTCGAAGTCGTTGAAGTCGTGCGCCGGCGTGATCTTGACCGCGCCGGTGCCTTTCGCAGGGTCGGAGTACGCGTCGGCAACGATGGGGATCAGGCGGCCGACGAGGGGCAGCTTGACGCGTCGCCCGACGAGGTGGCGGTAGCGCTCGTCGTCGGGATGCACGGCCACGGCCGTGTCGCCGAGCATGGTCTCCGGCCGCGTCGTGGCGACCACGATGTGCTCGCCGTTGGGCTGTCCCGCCGCGTCCACCACGGGGTAGCGCAGGTGCCAAAGGTGACCCTTGGTCTCGACCGGGACGACCTCGATGTCGGACACGGCGGTGCCGAGCCTGGGGTCCCAATTGACGAGGCGCTTGTCGCGGTAGATCAGCCCCTGCCGGTGCAGCGTGACGAAGGCCTGACGCACGGCGGCGGACAGGCCGTCATCCATGGTGAAGCGCTCGCGCGACCAATCGCAAGAGGCACCGAGGCGACGCAACTGCCCGACGATGGCGCCGCCCGACTCGGCTTTCCAAGCCCACACGCGCTGGAGGAAACCGTCGCGGCCGAGCGCGCCGCGGTCCGGTTCGCCGCGCTCGGCGAGCTGGCGCTCCACCACCATCTGCGTCGCGATGCCGGCATGGTCGGTGCCCGGTTGCCACAGCACGTCGCGCCCGCGCATGCGCTGGTAGCGGCACAGGACGTCCTGGAGCGTGTTGTTGAGCGCGTGACCCATGTGCAGCACGCCCGTGACGTTGGGCGGCGGGATGACCACGGTGAACGGCACGGCGCCAACACGGTCGGGGCGCCCGGCCTTGAAGGCCCCGCAGCGTTCCCAAAGCGCGGAGGTCCGCGCCTCGACGGCGGCGGAGTCGAAGGTCTTATCCATCATCGCTTACAAGGCCACGGGTGCCGCGCAACCAAGCCGCAGCGGTCCACAGAAGGAGGAGCCCGTGAAAGGTTCGGGCGCACGAAACGGTCGGCGCACTGAAAGCGGACGCGACCCGACAAGTCAACGCGCGGTCTTCGGCCGTGCCGGTCGCGCGATCGTCGGGTGAGCAGGCCGCCTCAGCGACCGCCGCGTGCGACCCTTTCGATCTCGGCGCGGACCAAGCGCTCGACCATCGTGGGAAGGTTGTCGTCGAGCCATGATTTCAGCAACGGGCGGATCATCTCGCGGGCCAGGCCGAGCAGCTCTTCCGAATTGTCGGCGAGGCGGGTCGCCGCCAACATATTGAAGGCAGAGGACACGGTCTGGTCGGTGTGTACCGAGAATAAGTCCGGCCCGGCGGCGCGGCGTGGCGCGTCCTCCGCAGTGATTCCGTGGCCGCCCGTGAACGCGGCGGAAGGGGCCGCCGCAGCATTCTCAAGCGCAGACGCCTCGCCGCCGCCGCGCCCGGCCTCCACGTCGACCACGGAAGGGAAAAGGCGGGCATAGCCGGGATCCTGCGACGATGCCGCGTCGGCCGCCGGCGGCCTGTCCGGCATGGGGAACTGCGGAGCAATCTGCCCGTGCGCCGGCACGATCGGCGCCAGCCGCGCCACCGCTGGCGGCTCCACCTCCTCCGGCCGAGGCTCGCCGGTCGATGGCCTCTCCGCGGCACCGGCCTTTTCCCGAACGTTTGGCCAGGCGCGGTCCGGCGGTGCAGGCTCGCCACGGCGCAACGGGATCGGGGACTGCGGCGGCGCGTCCTCGACGCGCGCGGCCTCGATCAACGGGGGGTGCTCACGCGGTGAGGTGCGCGACGGCATGGTCTGGTCGTCGGCGATGATACGCCGGATCGAGGCAAGGATTTCTTCCATCGACGGCTCCTGCGCGCGGGCGTCGGGGTCAGCCGACGACGCCGGTGCGGAAGGATTGAATGCGTTCATGACACCCGACGCTTTCCCGGCCCTCGACGCGGCTGCCGGTGTCGTACGCTGGAGAGCCTGCGTCCGTCACCCGCTCGATGGTGCCGCCCAGTGTACGTCCGGCGGCGTCGGGGCAGCAAGCGGTGAAGGGGGCGAAGCGCGTCGCCGCTCCGCCGCATCGCATCATGGTTAACGTCCGTCCGGAGTGCGCAGCCCGATCCACTTGTCCTTGACCTGCTGGAAGTGGATGGTCGGGTCGTACTCGATCACGGCCAAACCAAGGTTCGCCGCCGACAAGCGCCCGACGGAGGCGAAAACGACGTAGCTCGCCACCACGCGGTCGCGCTGCGCGGAGACGAGGTTGACGCGCGATTGCAGCAACGTCTGCTGGGCGTTGAGGACGTCCAGCGTGGTGCGCTGCCCGACCTTGGCTTCTTCGCGCACGCCATCGAGCGCGATCTCCGACGCCTTGACCGCCGCCATCGACGAGCGGATCACCGCCTTCGACGATTCGAGCTGTCCCCAGCTCGACACCACGTTGGCGCGTACCGTGTCGCGCTGGAGGTCGGCCTGGAGGCGGGCCTGCGACAACAGTTCCTTGGCTTGGCGCACGGCGGCGTAGTTGTCGCCGCCCGAATAAAGCGGCACGGAGAGCTGACCCATGACTTGCCCGTTGAACAACCGACCGTTGGGATAGCCCTGGTAGGCATTCTGGGCGGTCACGGTGCCGACGACGTTCAGCGTGGGGTAAAGCTGGGCTTCGTTGAGCTGCACCTGGAGCTGCGCGGCATCGACGTTGTGGAACGCGGACTGGATGGAGGGGTGCTCGGCGAGGGACACGGTGATCGCCAAGTCCAGGGTGCGCGGCAGCAACGGATCGATTGGCCGGGCGGCTTCGAGGCGACGCGGCTCGACGCCGATGACCTGGCGGTAGTTGGCGATGGAGGTTTGCAGGTTGGCCTGCGCGGTGAAATAGGTCGAGCGCGCGGTGGCGAGGCTCGACTCGGCCTGGGCGACGTCCGTGCGGGTCACCTCGCCGACGTTGAAGCGGTCGCGGGTCTGCCGCAGCTGCTCCTCGAGCACCGTGATGTTGTTCTTGTTGAGTTCGAGGATGGCGGTGTCGCGCAGCACGTTCATGTAGGCGGTGGCGCCGTTCTGCAGCGTGTTCTGTTCCGTGTTGCGGGTCTGCTCGCGCGATTGAAACACCTGTGACTCGGCTTGCCGGACGCCATTGGCCGAGCGATTGCCGTTGAAGATGTTCTCCGTGACGGTGAGGGTGGCCTGGGACGGAAACGAACTCTGGTTGAGCAAGCCGCCGCCGCCCGTCGGCGACGTGCCGCCCTGCGCGGCCGACCCCGTGGTGTTGAGGGTGTTGAGGCCGAGATTGTAGTCCGTCCGGTTGAAGCCGGCCGACGCCGTACCCGTGGCGGTGGGCCGGTACGACGCCTTCGCCCGCGCCACCGTCTCGTCCGTCGCGCGCGTTCCCGCACGCTGCTGGTTCAGGTCGGGGTTGCCCATGTAGGCGCGCCCGAGGGCGTTCGAGATGGTTTCAGCGTCGCCGGCGGTCGACAGCAGCAGACCCGCCAGGGCGAGTGTCGCGACGAGCGTCCTCATGCGCGCGATCTCGTCACGCGCTCCGGCCCCTCCGATGGCACGGCCGAGGCGATGACCCAAGAGGCGGCGATCCAGGGAGCGGCGATCCAAGACGCAACGATCATTGCGTGCCATTCGGGACCAGCCCGCCCAGTGATCGGCCCGTCAGGGCACTGCCGGCCATGGCCCGGCGCCTTCAACGCGGTACACATCATCCCGCGAGCTTATAAATGATTCAGGCCAGCATAGGTCGCCCGTTCTGCAAAATCGCGAGCATGGCGCAATTATGCGACATGTCGGTCGAGGCACCGCGGCGCGGAACGGTCAGAAGGTGAAAGCCGGCGGACGCCGGAACGCCGGCAGGATGGGCGCCGACGCATCGAACATGTAGCGCGTGCCGACCTCGCCGTTGCATTTCTCGAAGCAGAGCGCCTTCGCGGCGCGTCCCGTCGGGTCGACGGGGCTACGCTGGATCACGGCGAGCCGCCCGCCCTCGGCAAGCTGCGCGAACAACGGTTCCAGCCCGACCTCGACCGCGCCGTTGACGAGGATGACGTCGTAGGGTGCCGCCTCCGCCACGCCCTGGCTGAGCGTCCGCTCGATCACCTGGAGACGTCCAAGCCCGAAGCCGGCCAGCCGGGCGGTGATGTCGCGGCAGCGCACAGTCTCGTCCTCAAGGACGACGACCTCGGCGGCCAGCCCGGCGAGAACAGCCGTGGAGTAGCCCGCCCCGGCGGCGACATCGAGCACGCGGTCGCCGGCACGCACGCGGCATCCCTGGATGAGGCGCGCCAGGAACATGGGCGGCAGAAGGTGGCGGCCCGCGCCGTCACCGCCCTCCGTCGTGAAGCCGACGTCGGAATAGGCGAGATCGCGCAGGGCATCGGGCATGAAGCGCTCGCGCGGAACGGCGAGGAGGCGCGCGATCAGCCGTTGATCCGTCACGTCGAAGGTGCGGATCTGGCAATCGACCATGGTGCGCCGCTGGACGACCGAGTCGGGCAGGTCGGGGGTGCCGGAAAGACCGGAGGGGCGGAGATCGGCGGGAACGGCGGTTGCCTGCATGGCACTCTTTTTCTGGGCGGCCAGCGCCGCGCACGGCGGCTGCGCGCTTATAGGTCGCGCGCCCGTTCGCTGTCCATCTCGGGCCGACGCGCCCGTTGCCGCCGCGATCCGCCGGTGCCACAAGGCGCGAGCAAGAGGAACGCGGATGAGTGAATCGCCAACCGAGCACTTCGAGCATGCCGAGCATGCCGAGCACGTCGCACACAGCGCCGACCCGTTCCTGACGCGCGTATCGATCACCATCGCGGTGCTCGCGGTGCTATCCGCCGCCGTCGGATCGCTTGAAACCATCGAAACTGCGCACACCATCCGCGACAAGACCACGGCGGCGATCCGGCAGAACCAGGCCACCGACCAGTGGGGCTTTTTTTCCCGGCAAAGCACGAAGAAGACGCTCTACGACCTCGCGGCCGACACCGCCGCGGCCGACAAGGTGGAAGGCTACCGCGGCAACAGTCGGCGCTACGAGACCGAATCGCGCGAAACCCAGAAAAAAGCCGAGGAACTGGAAAAGATCGTGCACGAGGAGAACGAGTCCTCCGAGCGCCACGAACACAAGCACCAGATCCTGACGCTCGCGGCGACGCTGATGCACATCGCGATCGCCATCGCGACGATCGCGATCGTCATGCGCAGCCAGCGCTGGCCCTACCGCACCGCCGTGGTGCTCGGTCTGCTCGGGGTGATCGGGGCCGCGCTGGCCTACGTGTAGCGCGCCGTCAGCTCTTCAGGCGGGTGTTGCATTGGCTGTAGTAGCCCTCGTGCGCGAGCCATTTCAGCCCGCCGTTCCCGCCATTGGCCTTGTTGGTACGGTACTGGTCGAGACAGGTGTTGAAACGCGCCTTTCCAGCGGACAGGCTTTGGTACTGCGAAGACACCGCCGCCGGGAACACGGCGGCGCCGGCTGCGGCTGGCGCCGCGGGGACGCGGCTGACGCGCGGCCGGGCTACGGTGG
>CAXTFM010000154.1:0-8273 GCA_964243435.1 uncultured Beijerinckiaceae bacterium | reverse complement strand
CGGCTCACCCGCCGCCGCACCCGTCGTCGCCCGCTACTAACAATACGCCCCGCGCAAGGTGCCCGCGTCCGCGCGGGCGCTCCCGCATACTGGAAACGGGTAGTCTTCCCTTGCGGGAGGCTACCCGTTCTCGTTTCAGGCGAGCTGAAGCGCCTCGCCCTTCGCAGCCGCAAGGGCAGCCTCGCGCTGCTGCGGCCCGAGCGCCACGCCCTCGGCATGCACCGCCTCGATGCTGTCGACGCCGAGGAATCCGAACACGGCGCGCAGGTAGGTCTCCGCGTGCTCCGCCGCCGCGTGGGGCGACCCCGGCGCGTAGACACCGCCCCGCGACACGGCCAGGACGACCCGCTTGCCGCCGCACAACCCGACCGCGCCCTTGTCGGAGTAGCGGAACGTCTTGCCGGCGACGCAGATGCGGTCGATCCAGGCCTTGAGCTGGCTGGGAATGGTGAAGTTGTACATGGGGACGCCGATCACCAACGTGTCGGCGGCAAGGAACTCCGCAAGCGTCGTCCCACCGAGCGCGATGTCCTCCTGCATCGCCTGATCGTGCTTCACGTCGGGGCTCTGCCCGGCGAGATAGGCGCCCGACAGATGCGATATCGGCGCGGCGGCGAGGTCGCGATAGGTCACGGCGAGATCGGGCGCCGTCGCCCTGAAGCGGGCGACGACCGCCGCCGACACCGCGCGGCTGACGGACGCGTCGCCGAGGATGCTGGAATCGATGTGGAGCAGGTGCATTTCGCCGAAATCCTTGGTTACCGACCGTGACCAGCGCAACTTGCGGAACCGGATGGCATGACGCAAGAAGGCACATTCCGCTGACCTGGACACGGCGCGTGGGGGTAGGCACATGGATGTGACCGTTCAGCCCGGCTCGCGCATCGCGTCACGGGCGCATCCCGACGGCGAATGCGACAGCGTGGCGCCCGTCCTCGCCCGCATCGGCGACAAGTGGAGCATGCTGGTCGTGGTGCTGCTCGGACCCGGGCCGCGCCGCTTCAACGACCTCAAGCGCGCGGTGGACGGCATCTCGCAGCGCATGCTGAGCCTGACGTTGCGGCGCCTCGAACGTGACGGCCTCGTCAGCCGCAGCGTCACGCCGACGAAGCCGCCGCGCGTCGACTACGCGCTCACCGAACTCGGCCATTCGCTGCGCCACGCCGTCGGCACCCTCGCTGCCTGGGCGCGGGTCAACCATGCCGCCATCGTGGTCGCGCAGCGCAACTACGACGGCGCACCATCCGACACCGCGTGATGGCGGCGGCACGCGCGCGATGCGGCGCCACCATGGTGCGGCATCGAGGGCGATCCGTCGACCTTGACACGCCGCGGGGCACGGGGCGGGGTTCACCGCTTCGCGAGCCGTCCTCGCGCCGGAGACGACCCATGCTTCCCATGTTCCGCCGCACCTTCCTCGCCGGCTCCGCCGTCCTCACCGCGGCGACCGCGTTCCGTGCCCGGGCCGCGCCGGCACAGGTCGATCTCGCAGCGCCGCTGCGCTATCCCTTCGCCGTGCCGGCGCTGCCCTACGCCTACGACGCCAACGAACCCTCGGTGGATGCCGACACCATGCGGCTGCACCATGACAAGCACCATGCCGCCTATGTCGCCAACCTGAACGCGGCGCTGAAGGACGTTCCCGACCTCCACGGGGTGGCGCTACCCGACCTGCTCGCCCGCGTGCCGACCTTGCCCGAGGCGATCCGGACGGTCGTGCGCAACAACGGCGGCGGTCACGCCAACCACACCATGTTCTGGCAAATCATGGGCGGGCAGGGTGGAACGCCGGGCGGCGATCTCGGCGCCGCCGTTTCCCGCGACTTCGGCTCGTTCGACGACATGAAGGCCCGCTTCAACAAGGCCGCGGCGGGGGTGTTCGGATCGGGCTGGGCCATGATCACGACGAGCAAGGACGGTCACCTTGCGATCGTCGCGCGTCCCAACCAGGACTCGCCGCTGATCGACGGCCAGATGGCGCTCTTCGGCAACGACGTGTGGGAGCACGCCTACTACCTGCGCTATCAGAATCGACGTGCCGACTATCTCGCAGCCTGGTGGAACGTGCTCGACTGGAACCGCATCGGCGCGCGCTATGCGGCCGCTCGTGCGGGAATGCTCGCGGTCTGAACGCCGCTTTCCCGTTTCACCGGCTTCAACCCAATGACGGGAGGAGAGTCTGCACTCTCCTCCGCGCAGCCTCATGCCGGACGACGGCGTGCGGCGCGTTCGGGCGCGAGGCTGCTTGGGGCGTCCGTCACATCCTGCGACGCGTCGGCGCATGGAAATCGGGCGGCTTGCCGGCGATCCAGGCGAGGAACGCCCGCAGCTCGGGCAGCTCCAGCAAACTACGACCCTCGGCATCGAAGCGGGCCAGTTCCAAATTGGTGAAACTGACGTGGATGGTGCGATGGCAGATCGGGTGGACCGGCACGGTGTCGCGACCGCCGCGGCTCTTCGGCTTGGGGTGGTGCCACTCGACACGCCGACCGAGTGGGCGACCACACAGCCAGCAGGTTGGCACCTCCACCGGCTGCGCGATCGGACCCGCCGCATCGCGACGCCGCCTTACGATGGTACACCCCGCCGCAAACCCTGCTCCAGCAACGCGCTTTCCGCGATCCAAACGGCGGGAGCCTAGCCCGCTGCGGCGGCGGGCGGAAGCAAGCTCGTGTCGCAGGCGGGGCTGCGTGTCCGGCGGTTGAGACGGCCGACGCTTCGTGGTTCATCGCGACAGGGAGGAGCACCGCGATGCGCGCCTACGAGACACTGTGCGAGCTGTTCGCGCGCCTGCGCGCGCTCGGCGACGCGACCGGCATCCTCGGCTGGGACGCGCAAACGTTGATGCCGACCGGCGCCGCCGCCGGACGCACCGAGCAGCTGGCGACCCTGCGCGGGATCGCTCACGACATGCTGGTGGCGCCGCGCACCGCCGAGCTGCTCGCCGACGCCGATGCGACCGAGCCCTGGGATGTCGCCAACCTGCGTGAAATGCGACGCGCCCACGCCCATGCCGCCGCCGTGCCTCATGATCTCGTGCTCGCCGACAGCCGGGCGACGTCGCGGGCCGAAATGGCGTGGCGCGAGGCGCGGGCGGCGCGCGACTTCGCGGTGCTGCTGCCCCATCTGCGCACGGTGCTCGACCTCCAGCGCGCGATTGGCCAGGCCAAGGGTGACGCTCTCGGCATCGCGCCCTACGACGCGCTGCTCGATCAATTCGACCCCGGCCTGCGACGCGCCACGATTGACCCGCTGTTCGCCCGCTTGCGGGCGGAGCTGCCGGGGTTGATCGCCGCGGCGCGCGTCCGGCAGGACGCGGACGGCGCCCCATTGCCGATCGAGGGTTGCTTCCCGGTCGCGGCGCAGCGCGCGCTTGTAACGAAACTGATGGACGTGCTCGGCTTCGATTTCTCGCGTGGACGGCTCGACACCAGCCTGCACCCGTTCTGCGGCGGCGCGACCGGCGACGTCCGGATCACCACGCGCTACGACGAGGGCGACTTCACCCGCGCCGTGATGGGCGTGGCCCACGAAACGGGGCACGCGCTCTACGAGCAAGGCCGTCCGGCGCCGTGGCTGGCGCAGCCGGTCGGCGACGCCCGCGGCATGGTCATGCACGAGAGCCAGTCCCTGCTCGTCGAGATGCAAGCCTGCCGCACGCGCGAATTCCTAACCTTTCTCGCCCCCCTGGTGCAGTCGAGCTTCGGGCGGCACGACCCGGCCCTGTCGGCAGCAAACCTTCACCGGCTCTACACCCGCGTCGAGCCGGGCTTCATCCGCGTCGATGCGGACGAGGTGACCTATCCCGCCCACATCCTGTTGCGCTACGAGCTGGAACGATCGATGATCGATGGCACGCTCGACGTCGCCGACCTGCCTGCCGCCTTCAACGCCGGCATGATGGAACTGCTCGGGTTGACGGTGCCGGACGATGCGCAGGGGTGCCTGCAGGACATCCACTGGCCAAGCGGGGGTTGGGGCTATTTCCCGACCTACACGCTCGGCGCGGTCGCCGCGGCCCAGTTGTTTGAAGCCGCGCGCGCGGCGGAACCAGAACTTATGCCCGCTCTCGCTCGCGGCGACTTTGCGCCGCTGATCGGCTGGCTGCGCGCGGCCGTCCACGGCAAGGGCAGCCTGCTCGACACGGATGCCCTGTTGACTACCGCGACCGGTCGCCCGCTCGGCCTCGATGCGTATTTCGGCCATTTGCGCCGCCGCTATGCGTAGGACAGCCTACATTGGATCGAAACCGTAGCCCGTGCCGGGCGCGGGGGTCGGCCGGTCTGGACGATGCGAGCCGCTGGGTAGAGACGATCCATGGGCGAAGGCAGACGTTGAACCGGCGCGATTCGACGCGGATCGATCGAGGGTGACAGAAGTAAAATCTACCTCGCGTAAGGTTAGATGGTGCTGCGAGAGAGGATTGAACTCTCGACCTCTCCCTTACCAAGGGAGTGCTCTACCACTGAGCTACCGCAGCAGGCGCAACCGCGTCCAGAGCCGACGAGGGGCGCCTTGTGCCATAGCTGCCCGGGTGAGACAAGCTCCGTCATGCCCGCGCGCGCATTGGCTGACTGCTCGTGAAGGTTGGTCGTCACGCAAGTGAGAGCATGATGAAAACCTTTTATCGTTACAGCGCCTGTTGTCGCCCTGGTCGCATTGTGGCAACCGACCTCACAACGCTCTGATGTAGGGCTGCGCGGGCCTGCCAGTACTCTCGTACCGAAGGCGAACTGATCGAGCAGGACGCGCGTCGCCGAACTGTCCGCGTGTTGGTTATTGGCGCTACCCGCAGAGACCGACGGTGCCGAAGCGCCGTCGGACCTAAGGCGTATGTGCCTAGCGCGATGCCTTGTAGAGCTTCGCGGCGATCTCGAACATCTCCTCCGGCGCATAATCCGGCGTGAAGGCCGAGGCGATGCCGGTGAGATCGTGGATCTTGCCACCCTCCGGGAGACCTTCGACAACCTCGAGCTCACCCTTGGGATCGCCGGGCAGCGCCATCTCGCCATTGCCCCAGATGCCGGACATCTGCTTGTAGTCGTTCGGGCTCCAGGTGTAGAGGCGACGGTGCGAACCTTCGTTCAGGTATTTCTGACACTCGGGAATCTTGGACAGCTCAATGTTGGGCGTCGGCAACATCTTCTCCAGCTCGACGCCGGTGATCTTCTTGATGGCAAGGGCGTAGGCATGGGCGTGGACCGAGCCGCGCACCAGCAGGTAGCCGCAAACCTCACGACCCGTCGGCTCCGTCATCGTCTCGTACACGCGCAGCTTGTGCAGGCGGGCGCCGCATTCCAGATGGAAATTATGGAGCAGGTCCACGATGACGTTGCCCGTCGTCGTCACGAAATCCATGTTCCACGAGGCGCCGTTGCTGTTCATCGGCATCGCGCCCCCGCCGTTGGATAGGAACGACGCGGCGGAGCGGATGTCCTTCATTCCCTCGAATGGGGCCTTGGTGATATCGGCGCCGCCCTTCTCGTTGGCCGGATTGTCCGGGCCGTTGGCCAGCATGGCGATGCCGTTCGACACGAGTTCGATGTGTCCGAGCTCCTCGGCGGTGATGCTGGCGACGAGGTTGTAAAAGGGTCGCAGCTTCGATTTCGAACGGAAGTTGAAGCTTTGGAACATGTAGTTGCCGAGCGTGGACATTTCGCCGTACTTGCCGCCGAGCAGTTCCTGGAGGGCGGCGGCAGCATTTGGGTCGGCTTTCTTGGGGGCCGGCAACTCGGCCTGTAGCTTGTCGATGCGCATGAACATGAGTTTTTGCTTTCCGCTTGGGTTGCGTCAGGGTTCGGCCGCGGCTCCGCGTCGCGGATCCCGGACCGCGCGCGGCACGGTGCGGCTGCCCGGAAGCATCGGCCAACTCGGCGTTGAGCAAAGCGTTCGGCAGAGATCAACGACGCGCGCAGTTGCCGCTGCCGCCCACTTGCCGGCACCCGGCGCTCACCGCGCGTTAACGCTGTATGGGCACCATCGCACGGTGTGTTCACGCGCGAAGAGCTTCTCGCCATGACGATACATCAACGACGCGCCAGCCGTGCCATGCCCTGGCAGCGCCGGTCGGACGGGTTCGGCGAGCGGAACGGCGCACCGGATTGTTTCACTCCCGCACAACTCGCTGCGCTGCGGGCGCTGGAGGCCGACGTGTCGCGCTCGATCGAGATCGCCGGGCACCTCGGCGCGACCGCCGCGCCCCGGCACGGCGACCAAGGTTATTTTCTCCGGCTCGCCGATGACCTCATGGCCGAGCTCGCGCAGGAACGGGCGCAGAAGCATGAGCCCGGCCGCCGCCGCTGCGGGCAGGAGAGTGTCACCCCACGCGAGCTGCAACGGACGGCCGAGGCCGGCCATGGTGCGATCGATCTTGCTTGCCTGCTCCGCGACGTCGAGCGCAAGTTGACGACGCGTGGCGCGCGTGTCGACGCGGTCGATCGTACCGCCTTCGCGGCGTGACGCGCCGGGCTCGCAACGTCAGAGCATGCCTTCGCGCCCAAGTTCGGCTGGTGAGCGCAACCTGTTCAACATGAAGGCGAGGTGGTCGGGATCGAGCGTTCCATCATCCTCGACGCCGCAGCCCTGCACGTCGCCGCCGGGGTTGAGGCCGAGCCGCGACGCGACGCGGACGGCGTCGGCCATGTCCGCGGCCTTGACCACGGTGCAGCCGAGGAAGCGTTGGCCAACGGGCCGCGCGCGATCGACGAAGGACAGCCAGAAGAAGTCCACCCGGCGGGGACGCGACGCGTAGGAACTCAACCGGTCCAACCAGAGCCCCATCCTCGCTCCCATCGCTTGCCCTTCGCGTGCGCGCCTCCAACTTGGCCCCAACGGCGCGCGCCTGGAAAGTGGTGCGGGGCAAGCTACGGTCCAGCGCGCGTCGGCGTGATGCGTGCCGTACATCGGTCCGAAGTCGGCGCGCGATGCCGCCACGATCGGCGCAAGCGGACCCGCCACGGGGGTCGCCGATGGTGACGTTGAAGAACGAGTCGCGTCGGCTACGGTGCGGTTCGCTCGCTACTCGGGAAGGATGACGTGCCATGGACGGCCCATTAGCGCGTTTCGTGAACGGCGGCCGGGCGTTTACCCTTTTCTTCCGCATTGCCGCGGCGGTGGCTTGCGTCCTGCTCACGGTGCTGTCCCTGCTTCCCGGAAGCGAGAGGCCGCACACGGGTGCGTCAGGCAACGTCGAGCACGTCATCGCCTACGCGCTCTGCGGGCTCGTCACCCGCCTGGGCTTTGCCGATCGTAAAAGCCGCCATCAGTTGCTCCTGTTCAGCGTCGCCGCGGGCTTCTTCGAGCTTTGCCAGATCTGGACTCCCGGCAGGTCAGCTGGCGTCGATAACTGGCTTGCCAGCGCGGCAGGCGCCCTCCTCGGTATCGGCGTCGGGCGTTTCTACTGCCATTGGATCGAGGCGCCTGATCGCTCGCCGCTGGTTACCGTGCGACCGCGCATCACGGGCGCCCGTCAGAGAACGATTTACCGTTAAAGCCTGACCAGCTGTAAGAAGATTCTTTTGATGAAGGCGGGTGGGCGCAAGCTTGGTGGCATCGAAAACAGGTCAGCGTGCTTCAGGCGCACGCGCCACCATCACGGCGAACACGATGAGCGCGGGCAGGATCGCGGCGATGATGCCGGCGAGCACGCCTTGCCAGAAGAAGATCACGAGAACGCCTCAGGAACGTGCTAGTGCCAGTAGGATCATCACCTTTGCGCCTGCCGCGTACAAACCTTTGAGGGAGCTTCGTCCGAACGGGGCGAGCATGATCGACGCAGGCCGAGGCCGACGAGCCCGGCACCGGCGTAGGGGGGACGTCCGGCCACAGCAGCCGGCACTGTCAGAGGCGTTGGAGGCACGCAAGTCGCGCGCACCGACGAGCGGCAGGCGCCAGGGCGATCTCGCCCGCCGTGCTGAGATGCAACCCATCCGCGTTCCACACCGCGTCCGCATTGCCGTCGCCCTTCGGCACACCAGCGCTGTTTGGCCCGGCGGCGCGGTCGTTGCGCTGAAAGAATCTGACACGCCGGACAGCGCCGGCGCAGTCGGCGATCGGGTATCCTTGGACTGCGCCAGCTTCGGATGGTTGCGCTGAACGCGGTGTGCGCCCCCAAAGGAGACCGCGCTCGAAAGAGGTGCAGACCGAGGCGGCATCGCCGAGCACCGCAGGCAACGCGGCGGGCGGCGTGCGGCGTGCATGGATCACACGTCACGTCGAGCTAGTGGTCTGAGTTGGATGTTTCCTGACGTTTGGTGATGGATGTAGGCTGGTCT
>CAXTFM010000153.1:0-8348 GCA_964243435.1 uncultured Beijerinckiaceae bacterium | reverse complement strand
GGCAGCAGGTGGTCGAGGTTGTGGCCGTCGATCGGGCCGACGTAGTAGAAGCCCAGCTCCTCGAACATGGTGCCGCCGACGAGGAAGTTGCGGGCGAACTCCTCCGTCTTGCGGGCGCGGTCGTAGACGAACTTCGGCAGGTGGCGGCCGAGCTGCTTGGCCGCTTCGCGCACGGTGCGGTAGGTGCCCCCCGAGACGAGGCGGGCGAGGTAGGCAGACAGGGCGCCCGCAGGGGGGGCGATGGACATGTCGTTGTCGTTGAGGATCACGATGAGGCGGGCGTGCATGGCGCCGGCGTTGTTCATCGCCTCGTAGGCCATGCCGGCCGACATGGAGCCGTCGCCGATCACCGCCACCACGTTGGCCTTGGGCTTGCCGCTGAGGCTGTTGGCCACCGCCATGCCGAGCCCGGCGGAGATGGAGGTGGAGCTGTGCCCGGCGCCGAAGGGGTCGTAGGGCGACTCGCCGCGGTTGGTGAAGCCCGACAGCCCGCCGCCCTTGCGCAGGGTGCGGATGCGGTCGCGCCGCCCGGTGAGGATCTTGTGCGGGTAGGCCTGGTGGCCGACGTCCCAGATGATGCGGTCGTCGGGGGTGTTGAAGACGTGGTGCAGGGCGACCGTCAGCTCCACCACGCCGAGGCCGGCGCCGAGGTGGCCGCCGGTGACGGACACGGCGTCCACGGTTTCCGCGCGCAGTTCGGCGGCGACCTGGTGGAGGTCGGACTCGGGCAGCTTGCGGAGGTCGGCCGGCGTCGTAATCGTGTCGAGGAGTGGTGTCTTCGATGCGCTCACGTTGTTTTCCGCCTCCCAAGGGTCGGTCCCGCGCCCGGCTTGTGCCGGGCCCGACGCGCACGGCCACGCCGACGTGCGAGGCCCGGATGCGTCCGCCTCGATCCGCCGCCCGACCGGTCGACGGGCCGCGCCGGACGCATCCCCATCGGGCTGATTACCGGCTCCCCGCCGGTGCGGCAATCGATCCAACACCGAAGGGTAAAGCGCGGGCCGCCTCGCGACCTTTCGGCCACACCGCCGCCGCGCCCCGCCGCGGCGGGGGGACGGCGCGGCGGAACTGCACCGTGCGAGTGCGGTTTAGGCGACGCGCACGATCGTTGCAACCCGAAAGCCGTCGCATGCCGTCACCCGTCACCGAGCCGAACCCCCCGATCGGCCCGACGCCGCCGAACGCCGTGCCGCCAAATGCCATGCCGCCCGGCTCGCGTTTCTCCGGCGCGCTCGGCTCCGCGATGGAGCGGCTGCGCCACCGCTGGGGCTGGTTCGTCGCGCTCGGCGCGCTGGCCGTGCTCCTCGGCATCCTGGCCCTCGGCATGATCGTCACGGCGACGCTGACCACCGTCATCATCATCGCCATCTTCATGGTCATCAAGGGCGGCAGCGAGATCGCCGTCGGCCTCAACGCCAAGAGCTGGGGCCGCGAAATCCTGCTGGTCGTCGCCGGTCTCGCCTACATCGTGGCCGGCGCCTTCGCCCTCGCCCAGCCCGGCCCCGCCGCCGTGGCCTTCACCCTGGTGCTCGGCGTCGCCCTGGTGGTCGCCGGCGGCACCCGCGTGTGGATCGGCGCGCACATGCACGCGCAGGCGCGGGCCATGGTGATCGGCGGCGGCGTGGTCACGGCGCTGATCGGCCTGCTCGTGATCGTCGGCTGGCCGGTCAACTCGCTGTTCATCCTCGGTGCGCTACTCGGCGCCGACCTGCTGTTCACCGGCGTGATGTGGATCGGCTTCGGATTGAGGTTGCGCAGCCACGCGGTATAAGCGCTGCCGGCAGGTGCCGCGGCGTTGAGGCCCGGCGTGCCGGGCTTGGGCTGACGGGTGTTGGGGGCGACGGGCAGATGACCAAGTGGGTGTACGGGTTCGGCGACGGCAAGGCCGAGGGCACGACCGGGATGCGCGACCTGCTCGGCGGCAAGGGCGCCAACCTCGCCGAGATGGCCAATCTCGGCCTGCCCGTGCCGCCGGGCTTCACCATCACCACGGAGGTGTGCACCTACTTCTACGACCACGGCCGGACCTACCCGCCCGAGCTCGAGGCCGAGGTGAAGGCCGGGCTGGAGGCGATGGGCGTCGTCGCCGGCCACCGCTTCGGCGACGCCGACGACCCGCTGCTCGTGTCCGTGCGCTCGGGGGCGCGGGCGTCCATGCCGGGCATGATGGACACGGTGCTCAACCTCGGCCTCACCGACGACACCGTGCAGGCGCTGGCGCGCCGCTCCGGCGACGAGCGCTTCGCCTACGACTGCTACCGCCGCTTCATCCAGATGTTCTCCAACGTGGTGCTCGGCATCAGCCACCACGAGTTCGAGGAAATCCTCGACGAGTACAAGGACCGCCGCAACATCACCCTCGACACCGCGCTCAAGGCGGCGGACTGGCGCCAGCTCATCGTGTCCTACAAGGCCAAGGTCGCGGAAATGAGCGGCCACCCCTTCCCGCAGGACCCGCACGCCCAGCTGTGGGGCGCGATCGGCGCCGTGTTCGGCTCGTGGATGAACCCGCGCGCGGAAACCTACCGCCGCCTGCAGAACATCCCGGCCTCGTGGGGCACCGCGGTCAACGTGCAGTCCATGGTGTTCGGCAACATGG
Organism: uncultured Beijerinckiaceae bacterium; assembly: GCA_964243435.1. GTDB lineage: Bacteria > Pseudomonadota > Alphaproteobacteria > Rhizobiales > Beijerinckiaceae > RH-AL1. The sequence goes on along the minus strand of CAXTFM010000153.1, from coordinate 5,749 downwards.
GCGACACCTCGGCGACGGGCGTCGCCTTCACCCGCAACCCGTCCACCGGCGACAACGAGCTTTACGGCGAGTTCCTCATCAACGCGCAGGGCGAGGACGTCGTCGCCGGCATCCGCACGCCGCAGAACATCACGGAGGCCGCGCGCCTCGAGGCCGACTCCGACAAGCCGTCGATGGAAACCGCGCTGCCGCAGGTGTTCGCCGACTTCAAGCGCACCACCGCGCTGCTCGAACGCCACTACCGCGACATGCAGGACATGGAGTTCACCGTCGAGGAGGGCAAGCTGTGGATGCTGCAAACGCGCTCGGGCAAGCGCACCGCCAAGGCGTCGCTGCGCATCGCCGTCGAGATGGCCAATGACGGGCTGATCACCCGCGAGGAGGCCATCGCGCGCATCGAGCCGGCCGCGCTCGACCAGCTCCTCCACCCCACCATCGACCCCAAGGCCGAGCGCAAGGTCGTCGCCACCGGCCTGCCGGCCTCGCCCGGCGCGGCGTCGGGCGAGATCGTGTTCAACTCGGAGGAAGCCGACGCCGCCAAGGCGATGGGGCGCCGGGTGATCCTGGTGCGCGTCGAGACCAGCCCCGACGACATCCAGGGCATGCACGTCGCCGAGGGCATCCTCACCACCCGCGGCGGCATGACCTCGCACGCCGCCGTGGTGGCGCGCGGCATGGGCAAGCCCTGCGTGTCCGGCGCCGGCACGGTACGCGTCGACTACAAGAAGGAAACGATGACGGCCTCGGGCGTCACCTTCAGGAAGGGCGACGTCATCACCATCGACGGCACGCTCGGCCAGGTGATGCAGGGCGCCGTCGCCATGCTCAAGCCGGAAATGTCGGGCGAGTTCGCGACGCTGATGGGCTGGGCCGACGGGGTGCGCCGCATGGGCGTGCGCGCCAACGCGGAAACCCCGCAGGACGCGCGCACCGCCCGCGAGTTCGGCGCCGAGGGCATCGGCCTGTCGCGCACCGAGCACATGTTCTTCGACGAGAACCGCATCGTCGCGGTGCGCGAGATGATCCTCGCCGAGGACGAGGCCGGGCGCCGCCGCGCGCTGGCCAAGCTGCTGCCCTACCAGCGCGACGACTTCGCCGCCCTGTTCGAGATCATGTCGGGCCTGCCCGTCACCATCCGCCTGCTCGACCCGCCGCTCCACGAGTTCCTGCCGCACACGGAGGAGGAGGTCGCCGAGGTGGCCGCCTCCATGGGCGTTTCGGCCGAGCGGCTGAAGCGGCGCGCGCAGGAGCTCAAGGAAGAGAACCCGATGCTGGGCTTCCGCGGCTGCCGCCTCGCCATCGCCTTCCCCGAGATCGCGGAAATGCAGGCCCGCGCCATCTTCGAGGGCGCCGTCGCCGCCAAAAAGAAGACGGGGCAGGTGGTCGAGGCCGAGATCATGGTGCCGCTGGTCATCGGCGTCGCCGAGCTCGACCTCGTCAAGCGATCGATCGACGCGATGGCCGCCGCCGTCGCGGCGGAAACCGGCGAAACCGTGCCCTACATGGTCGGCACCATGATCGAGCTGCCGCGCGCCTGCCTGCTCGCCGCCGAGATCGCCAAGACCGCGGAGTTCTTCTCCTTCGGCACCAACGACCTCACCCAGACCGGCCTCGGCATCTCGCGCGACGACGCCGCCTCCTTCCTCGGCCCCTACACGGCCAAGGGCATCCTGCCCTACGACCCCTTCGTCAGCATCGACCAGGAGGGGGTCGGCGAGCTCGTCGAGATCGGCGCCGCGCGCGGGCGCAGCGTGCGCCCCGACATCAAGCTCGGCATCTGCGGCGAGCACGGCGGCGACCCGCGCTCCATCGAGTTCTGCGAGCGCGTCGGGCTGACCTACGTGTCGTGCTCGCCCTTCCGGGTGCCGATCGCCCGCCTCGCCGCCGCGCAGGCGGCGCTGGCGATGAAGCGCTGAGGGTGTCCTGCCGGGTCCGTCCGGCGCTTGGCCCTCGCTTCGGGCGGCCCCGTGCTTCGGGCGCCGGCCCCGCTACAGCCCGAGTTCGCCGAGGCCGGGGAAGTCGTCGGGGCGGCGCGGGCCGTCCCAGGTGAAGCGCCGCTCGCCCTCCGCGATGGCGACGTCGTTGATCGAGGCCTGCCGGCGTCGCATCAGCCCGTTTTCCGCGAACTCCCACTGCTCGTTGCCGTAGGAGCGGAACCATCGTCCCCCGGCGTCGTGCCACTCGTAGCAGAAGCGGGCGGCGATGTGGTTGTCGTGGAACGCCCACACCTCCTTGATGAGGCGGTAGTCCAGCTCGCGCTCCCACTTGGCGGCGAGAAAGGCGACGATCGCGGCGCGGCCGGTGAAGAACTCCGAGCGGTTGCGCCATTGCGAGTCGCTCGTGTAGGCCAGCGCCACCCTGGCCGGGTCGCGGCCGTTCCACGCGTCCTCGGCGCCGCGCGCCTTCTTGGCGGCGGTGTCGGCGGTGAAGGGCGGGAAAGGGGGCCTCGACTCGTCCATGGCGTGACACTCCGTGCGCGCCGGCGGCCCGCGCCCGTCGTTAAGAGCGCACCGCGCGGACCCCGTCAATTGCACCGGCCTGTTCCGCTTTGACACGAGGCCGGGCGCCCCGGCGTAACCGTCCCTCAAGCGCGTCCCCCGATAAGGCGAGGGTGTGTCGCGGGTTGGCGGCAGGTGTTGGGGCGTGGAGCGTATGCGGCGTTCGTCGATCGGCTGGGCGGTGGGCGTCGTCGCGCCCTGGTGCCTCGGGATGGGGCTGCTCGTGTCCATCACCGCCGATGCCGGGCAGATCGCGGGCGTGGGCGGCTCGCTGGCGGCGCGGGCGACGCTGGCCGCGCTGCAGCCGGACGACCTGGTGCCGCTCGCCGGCTTGACGCGGGACTTTTCCAGCCTCGGCGCCCTCGCGGAGGCGCGCCGCGCGCCGCCGCTGTTCGGCCTCGACGCGCCCACGGCGGACGAGGCGGCGGACGAGGCGGAACCGCGCCGCGACCTCAAGCGCGGCGCCGCCGAGCGCCCGGCGGCCGGCTCCGCCCCGGCCATCGAGCGCGCGCGCAAGGGCGACCCGGCCCTCGGGCTGCGCCCGTCCTTCGACAGCCAGCTGCGCCGGCGCAGCGGCGTCGTCGCCGCGCAGATGCTCGGGCCGCACGACGACGCGATGCCGGCGGCGGGCTTCTCGCTCGCCGACGAGGGCGGCCCGCTCGACGGCGCCACCGCCTTCGCCCCGTGGGGCGAGGGCGAGGACATGCAGGGCGACGAACCGGCGCGGGATCCGGCCCAGGATCCGGCGCACGCGTTGCGCGCCGCCATCGCCATGCGCCCGGCGGCGCTGAAGGAGCGCCTCGCCCAGGGCGCGACGCCCAAGGTGTCGCGCGCCGAGGCCCTGTCCTCGACGACGCCGGCGCCGGCCGACGGCACCCCCATCGCGGCGGTGTTCCCGCAGCAAAGCCCCATGCCCGGCATCGCCAACGCCACGCTCGTGCCGCGCGCCAACGGCCGCCCGAACTACGCCGCCCTGCTCACCGGCGAGCGCGGCGCGCGGGAGCGCCGCTGCCTCGCCGAGGCCGTGTACTTCGAGTCGCGCAGCGAACCCGAGGAAGGCCAGGCGGCGGTCGCCCAGGTCGTGCTGAACCGCGCCACCTCGGGGCTCTACCCCGCCTCGGTCTGCGGCGTCGTCTACCAGAACCGCACGCACTACAAGGCCTGCCAGTTCTCCTTCGCCTGCGAGGGCAAGTCGCTGCGCGTCACCGAGAACGACGCCTGGCGCAACGCGGTGCGCATCGCCGACGCGGTGGTGGAGGGGCGCACCTACCTCGCCGACGTCGGCGGCGCCACGCACTACCACGCGAACTACGTCAGGCCGGGCTGGGCGCGGCGCCTCGTCAAGATGGACGTCATCGGCCACCACATCTTCTACAAGCTGCGCCACGGCCAAACCTGACGTGCCGGACCGCGAGGGCCGGGACTGTTGACCGGGTCAGTGCGTGCGGGTGCAGCAGAAGTCGACGACGTCGATCAGCGCGCGCTTCCAAGGGCTCGCCGGGAACAGTTCGAGCGCGTCGCGCGCCATGGCGCCGTAGTGCCGGGCGCGCTCCGCCGTGTCCTCCAGCGCGCGGTGGCGGTGCAGCGCGGCGATGGCGAGGTCGAGGTCGCCCTCCGCGATCTCGCCGCGCTCGACCGTGCGGCGCCAGAACTCGCGCTCCTTTTCCGAACCGCGGCGGAAGGCCAGCACCACCGGCAGGGTGATCTTGCCCTCGCGGAAGTCGTCGCCGACGTTCTTGCCGAGGCTGGCGGCGGTGCCGTCATAGTCCAGCGCGTCGTCGACGAGCTGGAACGCGATGCCGAGGTTGACGCCGTAGCCGCGGCACGCGGCCAGCTCCGCCTTGGGACGCTGCCCGAGGATGGCGCCGACCTCGCAGGCCGCGCCGAACAGCGCCGCCGTCTTGGCGCGGATCACGGCGAGGTAGTCGTCCTCGCCGGTTTGCGTGTCCTTGGCGGCGGACAGCTGCATCACCTCGCCCTCGGCGATCACGCAGGCGGCGGTGGAGAGCACGTCGAGGCAGGGCAGCGAGCCGACCTCGACCATCATCTTGAAGGCCTGTCCGAGCAGGAAGTCGCCGACGAGCACGCTCGCCTCGTTGCCCCACAGCATGCGCGCGGCGAGCTTGCCCCGGCGCATGTCGGATTCGTCCACCACGTCGTCGTGGAGCAGGGTCGCCGTGTGCATGAACTCCACGGAGGCGGCGAGCTTGACGTGGCCCTCGCCGGTGTAGCCGCTGAGGCCGGCGGCGGCGAGCGTCAGCATCGGGCGCAGGCGCTTGCCGCCCGAGGCGATGAGGTGGCGGGCGACGTCGGGGATCATGGCGACGTGCGAGGCGGCACGGCTCAGGATTGTGGCGTCGACGCGCGCCATGTCGGACTTGACCAGCCCGAGCAGCGCGTCCATGCCCGCGCCGGCCGGCTTGGGCTGGCCGAGCGCCTTCGACTGGCCGGGCGGCTTCGGCTGACCCGGCAGCTTGGGCTGGGCCAGCGCGGCCTGAGCGAGCGCGGCCTGGTCTTCGAGGGGGATCACGACGCCCAAGGCGACCTCCGCGGTTCCTTCGGGTACTTAGAGGGCGCCCACCGCCACCGCAACCGCCGCATGGCCCCGCTGCGTCAGCATGGCCGGGTCGGAGCGCGGCGGCGTGGCGCGCCTTGCGAGCGGGCGGAGCGCATGCAAGATGCGCGGGCGTCACCGGGCCCGTTCATGATCGAGCTGCTGCGAACGAACGACATCGTGCTGATTTCGCGGGTGGAAGCGCTGATGGCGGAGCACCGCATCGTGGTGCTCGTCGCCGACCAGTACATGAGCGCGCTGGAAGGCTCGCTCGGCTTCCTGCCCCGCCGCATGCTGATCGATGCCGACGACCTCGGGCGCGCCCGCATGGCGCTGCATTCCGCCGGGCTGATGGCCGAGCTGCAACACCGCTGAGCGAGGGAGCGGCCCCCGCCGACAGGCCCGCCCCGGAGGCGGCCTCCGCCGAAGCGCGTGCGACGACGCGCGACGGCTTCTACGGCGGACGGCTCCTGCTGGAACAGCCGGCGCGCGGGCACCGCTCGGGCACGGACGCGGTGCTGCTCGCCGCCGCCGCGCCGCCCGGTTTCGCCGGCCTCGCCTACGACGTCGGCGCGGGCACCGGCGCCGCCGGCCTCGGCGTGCTACTGCGCTGCCCCTGGGCGCGCGCGGTGCTGGTCGAGCGCGCCCCCCTCGTCGCCCGGCTCGCCGCCGCCAACGTCGCGGCGAACGGCATGGC
>CAXTFM010000152.1:0-8366 GCA_964243435.1 uncultured Beijerinckiaceae bacterium | reverse complement strand
CTCCGGCGTGAACCAGCTTTACGGCGGCAAGGGCGGCGTGAAGATGCTGTTCTGATCGGGCACATCGGCGGTGCGGAACGATGCCGATTCGAACGCGTCAGACGATGAGGCGCGACGTTGCGATCTCGTCGCCATGCGAGAGCGACACGTCTTCACACAGGCCGCTATGGCGCGCGTGCTCGGGATGAGCCTTCGTGCATACAGCGATCTCGAAACCGGTTGGGCGCAATGCCGGCCCATACACAGTATAGGGTGCAAAGCTTGGAACAGCCACCCGGTCGGGGCCGCACAAGGCCGCCGCCGCTCCGGCTTTCGTTGATCTATCCGACCCACTCGCGCCGGTGCAGGATCACACTCATGCGACGCGTGCACACGCGTCCGGCGAAGGAGCAAGCTGCCATGCAACCACGTCGCCTAACGATCGCTGCTGCCGTCGTCGCCGCAATGGGGCTGGCCGGCGCGGCCTTCCCGTTCAGCGTCCTTGCCCAGGTGACGCCGTCGCCGGCCAGCGACAGCGCGCAGCCGGATCGCGGGTCACCCCTGTTCGGCAAACCACAGGGTGCCGAGGCGGCCAGGCTCGCCCCGGTCGACGGGCCGATCCTGCCGACCCCCGCCGCCAAGCTGCCCCTTGCCAAGATGCACGTGCCCGACGGCTTCAAGGTCGAGGTTTACGCCAGCGGCCTCGCCGACGCCCGCTCAATGCGGCTCGGCGACAAGGGCACGCTGTTCGTCGGCTCGCGCCTGCGCGACAAGGTGTACGCGGTGACGCCGGGCACGGACGGCGCCCGGGCGACGAAGATCATCGCCAGCGGCCTGCACCGCCCCAACGGCGTCGCCTTCCACAACGGCTCGTTGTACGTCGCCGAACTCTCCAAGATCTGGCGCTACGACAACATCGAGGCGGACCTCGACCACCCGCCCAAGCCGACCCTGATCTACGACGACCTGCCGAAGGACGAGGCGCACGGCTGGAAGTTCATCAGCATCGGTCCCGACAACAAGCTTTACGTGCCGGTCGGCTCGCCGGGCAACATCCTGCTGCCGCCGTCGACCCACGCCCAGATCCGTCGCATGGACCTCGACGGCAAGAACGTCGAGATGGTCGCGACCGGCGTGCGCAACTCCGTCGGCTTCGACTGGAGCCCGATCACCAAGGACCTGTACTTCACCAACAACGGCCGCGACTGGATGTCGGAGGACATCCCCAACGACACGCTGCACCGCGTCAGCGCCGGAACCAGGGAGGCGCCGAACTTCGGCTTCCCCTTCTGCCACCAGGGCGACTTCACCGATCCCGAATACGGGTGGGGCCACAAATGCAGCGATTACGCCAAGCCCGTCGCCCTGATGGGGCCGCACGTCGCCACGCTCGGCATGCGCTTCTACACCGGCAGCATGTTCCCACCGGAGTACAAGAACGCCATCCTCGTCGCCCGGCACGGGTCCTGGAACAGGAGCACCAAGCTCGGCGGCGACGTGGTCCTGGTCAAGCTGAAGGAGGACGGCTCGGTTGCCTCCGTGGAGCCGTTCATGACCGGCTTCCTGGAGAACAACAGGTACAATGGGCGCCCGGTCGACGTGCAACCGATGCCCGACGGGTCGGTGCTCGTGTCGGACGACTGGAACGGCGCGATCTGGCGCGTCAGTTACAGCGGCAGCCAGCACGCCCAGAAGTAGGTGCGTGGATCGATGCGCGTCCTTCGCGTCCTGCCGATGGTCGCGCGCCTCGTCCTCCCGGCCCTTGTCCTTCAGGGCTGGGCCGTGCCGGGTCCGGCCGCAGCGGAGGGCCTCGCGAAGGAGCGCTTGCCGACCTGCTTGGCCTGCCACGGCGAGAAAGGCCTGTCGCCCACCGCCGAGATCCCCTCCCTCGGGGCTCAGCCGGCCGACTACCTGCTGGTCCAGTTGGTCCTGTTCCGCGAGAAGCAGCGCTTGGCCGACCCGATGAACGCGATGGCCGACGGGCTCAGCGACGACGACCTGCGCAGCCTGTCGGACGAGGTGTCCAAGCTCCCGGCACCGCCGCCTGGGCAGCAGGCCGACGCATCGCTGCTGGCGAAAGGGCACGACCTCACCGCCAAATACCGCTGCAACTCCTGCCACGGCGCGAACTTCGAGGGGCAGGAGCAGATTCCGCGCCTCGCCGGGCAGCACGAGGCGTACCTCGCCAAGGCGCTCACCGCCTACAAGTCGAACGCGCGGGCCGGCTACGACCCGGCCATGAACGAGGTCGCGCAGGAAATCCAGCCGGCGGACATTCCCGTCCTCGCCGCCTATCTCGCCGGTTACAAGCCCTGACCTCGTTCCCTCCCGGTATCGCGGACGCTGCGGCCGCGACCGGCGCGCTCCGCGATGGCGGGATCGTTTAGGGGAACGGTTGGAGCGCCCTGAAGCGGTAGGGGAGCGGCGGTGCGTCCGGGTCGGGCTGTTCGGCTGCGATCGTTTGAACGATCGCATGGTCGGGTGAGAGCACGCAAACCGGGTCGGTGTTGCGGGGGTCGCCGGTCAGAGCCAAGGCTTGGCAACGGCAGCCGCCGAAATCGACGCCCCGGCGGTCGCAGGAGCGGCAGGGTTCACGCATCCATTCCTCGCCCCTGAAGGCGTTGAAGGCGTCCGACCCGGCCCAGATCGCACCGAGCGACTGGTCGCCCACGTTGGGGAAATCGAGGCCGGGTAGCGTTTCCGCGGCGTGGCACGGCAGAACCATGCCGGAGGGCGTCACGTTGAGCGTCTTGCGCGCCCAGCCGCCCATGCAGGCCTTGGGGAAGCGGGCGTGGTAGTCGGGCGCGACGTGATCGATCACGATGGTGCCGGCATGGGCGGCCTTGAGCCGTTCGACCTCCGCGATCGCGCGCTCGGCCTGGGCGCGCGTCGGCATCAGGGCGCCGCGGTTGAGGGAGGCCCAGCCGTAGTATTGCGCGTGCGCGATCTCAACGCGCCGCGCCCCGAGTGCGATGGCGAGTTCGACCATGGCGCCCGCGCGGTCGGCGTTGCCGCGATGGATCACCGCGTTGACGGTCAGCGGCAGGCCCGAGGCGAGGATGCGGGCCGCCGCCTCGCGCTTCCGCCCGAAGGCGCCGCGATAGCCGGCGATGTGGTCGGCGGAGCCGGGCTCGACGTCCTGGATCGAGAGCTGCACGTGGTCGAGGCCGGCCTGGGCCAGCGCCGCCATGCGGACGTCGGTCAGTCCGATCCCCGAGGTGATCAGGTTCGTGTAAAGCCCCTGCCGCGCGCATTCGGCCACGATCGCCTCGAGGTCGCGCCGCGCCAGGGGCTCGCCGCCCGATAGATGGACGTGCAGGACGCCGAGGGCTGCCGCCTCCCGGAGCACGCGCAGCCAAGTGGCGGTGTCGAGCTCGTCCTGGCGACGGTCGAGGTGCAGCGGGTTCGAGCAGTACGGGCACGCAAGCGGGCAGCGGTGGGTGAGTTCGGCCAGCAGCCCGAGCGGCGCCGGGATGGACCCCTGCGCGGTCAAGGGACGAGGACCTTCTTGTCGAGGAGGCCCTGCAGCATGGCCTGCACGTCCCCCTCGATCCGGTGGCGGTCGGCCTTGAATTGCACGGCGAGGTCGTCGACGATCGCGGCCAGGGTGGCGTCGCCGGTGCAGCGCTTCAGCACTTCGGCGGCGACCGCGTCGAGTTGCAGCACGCGCTCGGGCGCGAGGAGAACCCACTGGTCGCGCGCCTCGTCGCGACGCAGCCGAACGCCGCGCGGCAGGCGAGGCTTGCTGTCAAGCGGGAGCGGGTTCACGGGCGCGACGCCTCTAAACCGGGTCGCCAAGCGCCCGGTGGCGGCTTCCCGTCCACGTAGGCGGTCCACAGCGCGTCGAGTTGCACCCAAAGGACGTCGCACTTGAAGCGGAGCGCCTCCATGACGGCGCGTTGCTCGGCGGACGTGCGCGCCTCCCGCTTCACGTAGTCGAGTGCGAAGTCGCTGTCGCGCTGCGCCTGCTCGGGCCGTGCGGTGAAATAGGCGAGCGTGTCGCGGTTGACGTAAGGGTAGTGCTTGAGCATGCCCGACACCCGCTCACCGATGACGTGGGGCGAGAACAGCTCCGTCAGCGATGAGGCGATCGCCTCAAGCAGCGTGCGGGAGCGGCAGAACTCGACATAGGCCTCGACGGCGAAGCGGGTCGCGGGAAGGACGAGGCGGGTCGACACGACCGCGTCGCGGTCGAGCCCGAGGCTGTCGGTGAGCCGCAGCCATCGCTCGATGCCGCCGTCGCCTTCCTCGCGCCCATCGTGATCCTCGATGCGCTTGCGCCATTCGCGGCGCAGCGCCGGATCTACCATCCGCGTCAGGACGGTGGCGTCCTTCACCGGGATCATGGACTGGTAGTAGTAGCGGTTCAGCGCCCATCCCTCGACTTCGCCGCGCGCCGCCTCGCCGCCGTGCAGGCGCCGGTGGAAGGGATGCCGGTTGTGGTAGCGCTCGGCCCCGATGGTCCTCAGCGCCTCCTCGAACGCCGCGGGCGCGAGCAGACGGTTATGCATCACAGCATGACCTCCATGCCGTCGTGGGCGATGGACCATCCCTGCGCCACCACGGCCGCGCGCTCCGCCGAGTCCTCGACCAGCACGGGATTCGAGTTGTTGAGGTGAATGTAGATCTTGCGGGCGGGTTCGACGGGCGCGAAGGCCTGCAGGGAACCACCCGCGCCCGACATGGCGAGATGGCCCATGCGCCCGGCCGTTTTGGACGAAAGACCGGCACGGACGAGTTCGTCGTCGGAGTAGGTGGTCCCATCGAGGAATAACAGGTCCGCCCTCGCCAGCCGCGAACGGAGCGGTTCCGACAGGTGCGCGATCCCCGGGACATAGGCCATGTGGCTGGATCCATCCGATATGTCGAAACCGATCACGGCGTCCGAGCACGCGCCGACAGCGACGCCGTCGCATTCCCGATAGAGCGGGACCTTGCCGGGCACGGCGAAAGGGGTGACGGTCAGGCCGGCGACGCCGACCGGCGCGTCGAGCACGAGCGCGCGCCGCGTGACGGTGTCGGGGCGCAGCACGTCGAAGACGGGCGCGGCCACGTCGTCGAGGACCGACGGCGTGGCATACAGGTCGAAGTCGTGCCCTTCCCGCAGGCATAGCAGGCCCGCGACATGATCGACATCGCCGCTGCTCAGGAACACCGCCGCGATGGGCGAGTGCCGTAGACCGTCACCGCGGGGCCGCAGCCCAGGCGTGGCGAGGATCTGCTGCCGCAGCTCCGGTGCGGCGTCCAGGATCACGAAGGAGACGCCATCGGCGCTTACCGCGAGGCTCGTCTCCGTGCGCGGCCGCACGCGCGTCGGGTCGCGACGGGCTATCTCGCAAACGCGGCAGCGGCAGTTCCATTGAGGGACGCCGCCGCCGGCACCTGATCCGAGGACAACGATGCGCAACCCGTCCCGTCCTCGCGGAAACGCTTCAGACGGAGGCCGACACGTAGCTCGTGACTTCCATGCCGAGGCAGAGCTCGACGACAACCGGTGTGGTCCAGGCCATGATCATCTCCCATTGCTGGCGCAGGTGACGGACTTTTACTCGAGGGTTCGCCCGCCACGACGACCTTACGGCGTTCGTCGCCGCATGCCTAGTTGGCCTTCCGACGGCAGGCCCTCGGCGGTGCGGAATGCCTTTGGGCGGCGAAGGCGGAAAGGATTTTGCCTGAACCAGCGGTCAACCGTGTCGACGGCTCAGCGCTCCTGCCGGTCGTTCAGAATAGAGAGTCTTTCACCTGATGCAGACATTCGCCGTGAGCTCAAAGTGGCCTGCAACACTCCTTGTCCATGTTCGCGGGGTGAGGCTCCAGCGGGAATCGTGACTGGCTAGCCGTGGTAATGGTGCAGGTCCGGGTAGCGGACGTGACGGTGTCGACGCGTGCGTGGCTCACCCGGCGGGTCGCCGTACGCGCGGCGATGATGCTCGTCGTGGATGTGCCGATGCTTGTGCTCTTGAGCGTAAGGAATGTGCTCGTGACGCCCGGCGAGATGGATCCACAGGCCGCCCGCCATCGGCGAGTCGGCTAAACCGACATGCGCGCCCAAGGCTCGCGTAGCACGGCCAGCACCGTCCCAATGAACGGCGCCAGCGAGAAGGATGCGTCGCTGCGTGCGCTGCCGAAATGGCGTAGAGCAAGGATGAACAGCACGAGGTTGACGCCGATGCTGAGGAAGCCGAGGCTGGCGCAGGCAGCAACGCTGCCCACGTGCGGCAGGACGGCACCGCCTCGCGGAAGGCCATCCAGGCAAGGCCCATGGTTGCGTCGCCACGCGAAATCATCGATGCCGATCACGATCCGTATGTTCACCTGGGGCCGCGCGGTGGCGGACGAAGCGCAGGAGGGTGTCGGGGCTGACTTGCAGGGCGAGGCGCCGGGCGAAGCCTGCGGCGGGTCGCCTGCCCATTGCGAGGCCGAGGTGGTGGATGACCTCGTCCAGCCGCGTGGTGCGCCGGCCGAAGGCGGGCAGGACGTCGGTGGGAAAGCGCTCGGCGAAGATACGCTGCCCACACGAGGCCAGCTCGCACCGGAAGCGTCGCGCCACGACCTGGATGTCGACGCATCGGCCACCCAGGGGCGAGTCCGCGGCAAGACGCCGGCACCCGGTTTTGGACGCGATGCGAGAGTGCCGTGCAGGACGGGCATCATGCCGAGGACGCGCCTGACCGCACCACGAGGCTGATCCGCTCGGCGCCGACATCGAGATCATCGACAATGAACCCGCTTGGCACGAGCTGCGGTGACCTGAAGCGAGGGAGCAGGGCACGGCCCCGTCGTGGAACTCCATGCCAGCAACGCCGTCGCTATCAGCTGGACTGAGTCGGCGCCAACGTTGGACGCCGCATCAAAGGTAAGCCGCAAGTCTTGCAGCTTGTAATGAGGCCGTCCTTGACGTGGCCGCGGCCGCCGCATGGCGATATGAAGAAACGGCTGTCACGTTATCGAAGCGGGTAGGCCTGTCAGATCACTTGGCGTGGTGATGTCGATGACGGCGGTGGCGCGTCGGAACCGGCGGTGGAGGCGGCGGGGGCGGGGGCGAGAGGATCGCCGTGGCCGGCGTGATAATAGACTGCGTCACGCCATCCAGCACGGTGCCGACCGGCGCCAGGAGTGGGTTCAGGAATGCGGCAACGGGATCGACCGCCGGCGGGGGTGGCGATGGGCTCGCCATCGGCATGTCGGCCGCAAACGCGGCGCCGGACATCGCTATGGAGAGGGCGATCGCCCCTGAAACAAGTGTGGGCCTCATCTGACCGTCAAGCTCCTCGAACCATGCGCCACCGGGGAGTGGTGAACTGATTCTTTCAACTGCCCGTCCGATGCACAATGGAGGCGGTATCGATTTTGCTGAAGCGTTGGAGAAAGGTAACACCTGCGAGCCGTTCGAGACGAACCTTGAAGAGACGATCCAACCTGGCGCTGCGTCGATTGCGCATCTCGATCAGGATGTCAGGAACCCGTCGTTCTTGAGTTCGGAGGGAGCTCGGAAGCGTCTGGGGTCGCACTGTCCGCCTTGACCAGTTCGGCAATCCAAAGCAGTCAAGTGTTCTCAGCCAGCTTCAGTCCTCGGCAGGACGAGGGTCACAGTCCACAACGAAAGTCTCACCGGATTTAGCCGAAGCGCATCGACAAAGATCTGCTTCTTGGCGTTGAGCCGACGTCCGGTGCTGGCGCCTATTGAAAGGTCCGCGGCTTGACCACGATAGTCTCCAACGATTCGATCAGCAGGTCGAGGTCGAGAGCCTCCTTCATCCCGATGTCGATCCTGCCGGCCAGTCCGCGTAATCATCCCTTCTAATAGTGGTTCATCATCGAGTTTGGTGAGTCAGCCTGCAAAGAGGAAGCGGCGGAGCAGGTCGAGCTTGGCGCGGAAGCCCATTTAATGCTTCAGTCGCTTGAAGCGGTTGACCTGTCCGTTCGCCTGTCTGCTGCTCCAGGGCAGGCGAAGGCAGTCGCGCAACGCGGCGCCGTCTGCGGCAAGGCTGGCGGGAAAGCTTTCGACAATGCGGACGACGCAACGACGCGCCTTGTCCAATCGGGCATCAAGCGGGTGCTCGCATCGGCGTAGACATGCCCGGCACCGTAACGGCTGTGAACGATGCGGCGGAATCAGCGGGCGAGTTCAACGAGCTTGGCCGCTTACCGTCACCGCTCATTACTCGTTGGTATCATACCACCCTGCGCTGAGCGGGATTCGTGAGCTCGGCGGTTTGGCCGCGAGCTGATTCCATGCGGCGGACGAGGAGCGTCCGTTTTGAGCGTACCGATCCCGGTGCGCGGTGATTTCGACGCTGCCGCCCTGCGGCGTGCGGCCAAGGCGACCAGGCATGCCGTTCAGGGCCGTCGCCTGTTGGCGCTGGCGGAAACCTATGACGGCGGCG
>CAXTFM010000151.1:0-8503 GCA_964243435.1 uncultured Beijerinckiaceae bacterium | reverse complement strand
ATCGTGATCGTACCACGGCAAAGTTGGATACCAGGCGAATGGCTCAGGTTGGCCGAAAGCGCTCGGTCTGCTTCGGAGCGATGAAGGGCAAGGAGCGGACATCCACTGGCAGTTCGGCTCGGCGGAGCCGTACACTTCCGTCCTATCCCGCCGCGCCCAGCTCACCCGCGATCGTGGGGATCAGCTCGGAGATGGTAGGGTGGATGTGGACGGTACGTGCGAGTTTGGTCGCCGTGGCACCGTTCGCCATCATGTCCAGGATCGTGTGGATCGCCTCGTCGCCGCCGGTACCGAGGATCGTGCCGCCGAGGATCGCGTCGGTGTCGGCGTCGACGACAATCTCCATGAAACCGGCCTGCTCGTCCTTCTCCACCGCGCGGCCGACCCGCGTCATGGCGCGGCGGCCGGTCCTAATGCGGCGGCCGCTCGCGCGCGCCTGGCCGGCGCTAAGGCCGCAACGGCCGAGCGGCGGGTCGGTGTAGAGCGCGTAGCACGCGATGCGGTCGGTAACCCGCCAGTCCGCCCCGTCAAGCAGGTTGGCGGCGACGATCTCGAAGTCGTTGTAGCTGGTGTGGGTGAAGGCGCCGCGCCCGTTGCAATCGCCGAGCGCCCAGATGCCGGGGACATTGGTCGCGAGCCGGTCGTCGACGGTGATGAAGCCGCGCGCGTCCGTCGCGACCCCGGCCTTGTCCAGTCCGAGATCGCCAGTGTTGGGCACGCGACCGATCGCGAGCAGCACGTGGCTCGCGATGATCTCCGGCGCGCCCTCGCCGCAGTCGACGCCAACCGCTATGCCTTTGGCGTGCGGGGCGAAGCGGATGCATTCGGCCCCGGTGCGGATGCGGATGCCTTCCCCTTCGAGCACCCCGCGCACGGCGGCCGACACGTCTTCGTCCTCGCGCCCGATCAGGCGCGGACCGCGCTCGACGACCGTCACCTCCGCGCCGAAGCGGCGGTAGATCTGGCCGAACTCCAGCCCGATGTAGCTGCCGCCGATGATGACGAGGTGCTCGGGCACCGTGGCGAGGTCGAGCAGCGAGGAGTTGGTGAGGAGCGGCACCGTGCCGACGCCCGGCATGTCCGGGATCAGCGCGCGCCCGCCGACGTTGAGGAAGATGCGTGGGGCGGTGAGCAGTTCGTCGCCGACGCGCACGAGCTGCGGCCCTTCAAGCGTCGCATGACCGAAGATCAGCGCGCAGTTCGGCAGGCTCTTCAGCCACGTCTCGTTGCCGGCGCGCCCGTCGGCGGAAATCTTCTGCGCGCGGGCGTGCACCACCGCCATGTCGATGTGAACCGGCCCGGTGATCACGCCGTAGTCGGCCCCCCGACGCGCGAGGTGGGCGGCGTAGGCGGAGGCGACCAGCGTCTTGGTCGGCTTGCAGCCGGTGTTGACGCAGGTGCCACCGACGAGGTGGCGCTCGATTATCGCCACGCGCATGCCGGCCGCGCTGAGGCGCCCGGCGAGCGAGGGACCGGCCTGGCCGGTGCCGATGATGATGGCGTCGAAGCTCTGCCTCAAGCCGCTGCCGCCAGCAGAAGGGCGGCCCCGACCGCCACGACGTCCTCCAGCAGCGCCGCCGGCAAATCGCGACCAAAGCGTGCGCCAAGCCGCGAGCGTAGGGCCGCGCCGCCCAGCGTGCCGGTGACCGCGCCGATAAGGCCGAGGATGGCGCCGAGGACGAGGACGTGGCCTGCCGCACCAAGGGTCGCGCCGGCGAGCGCTCCGGTCAGCAGTCGCGTGCCGAACTGCAGCGGCACTTTACGGCTCGGGGTGGCCGGCAACTGGTCTGTGACGAGTTCGACCAGCGCGAGCACGCCGAAGATCCAGACCGTCCAGCGGTAGCCCATGAAGGCGAGCGGCGTGGACGCGACGTCGATCCAGCCGAGCCGAGCGGCGAGCGCCGTCGTAGCGGGCGCCGTCATCGCGCGCAGGCCGGCGACGACGCCGATGAGGAAGGACAGGACAAGTGTCATGGTCGTGGCCTCCAGGATGGGCGCGGTTCAGTCTCCCAATCAAGCCTGGATGAAGTCGAGCAGGTCGGCGTTGATCCGCTCGGCATGGGTGGTGCACATGCCGTGCGGCAGGCCGTCGTAGCTTTTCAGCGTGCCGTTCGACAGCAGCTTGACGGAGAGCGGCGCGGCGTCGGCGTAGGGTACGATCTGGTCGTCGGTGCCGTGCATCACCAGCGTCGGCACCGTCATCCGCTTCAGGTCCTCCGTGAAGTCGGTTTCGGAGAAGGCCTCGATGCAGTCGTAGTGCGCCTTGGCGCCGCCCATCATGCCCTGGCGCCACCAGTTGCGAATGACGCCCTCGCTCACCGCTGCGCCGGGACGATTGAAGCCGTAAAAGGGGCCGGACGGCACATCGAGGAAGAACTGCGCGCGGTTGGCGACAAGAGCGGCGCGGAAGCCGTCGAACACGGCGAGCGGCAGGCCGCCGGGGTTCGTCTCGCCTTGCACCATGATGGGCGGCACCGCTGATATCAGCACCGCTTTGGCGACGCGCCCGGGCTCGGCGCGGGCGACGTAGTGCGCGACCTCGCCGCCGCCGGTGGAGTGTCCGATGTGGACGGCATCGTGCAGGTCGAGCGCCGCGACGAGCTCGGCGACGTCGCTGGCGTAGGTGTCCATCTCGTTGCCGATCCAAGTCTGGCTGGAGCGGCCGTGGCCGCGCCGGTCGTGCGCGATGACGCGGTAGCCGTGCTGGAGGAAGAACATCATCTGCGCGTCCCAGTCGTCCGCGCTGAGCGGCCAGCCGTGGTGGAAGACGAGCGGCCGACCTTCGCCCCAGTCCTTGTAGAACAGCGTCGTGCCATCGCGCGTAGTGATCGTGCCCAAGGCAGGTCTCCGTTGAAGCGTGAGGAGTTCAGATTTCCTTTGATTGATCAACACGACCTGCTAACTGCCTGAGTGGGGACGTGCAGTCGCAAAACGTGTCAACCCGCCTTCTTCCGCGCAATGGCGCTGACT
Source organism: uncultured Beijerinckiaceae bacterium (assembly GCA_964243435.1). GTDB lineage: Bacteria > Pseudomonadota > Alphaproteobacteria > Rhizobiales > Beijerinckiaceae > RH-AL1. The sequence continues at coordinate 5,533 of CAXTFM010000151.1, read as the reverse complement.
CAAGTTCGATTGGCAGTCAGCACCACAATCTGCTTCTCGCGTCGAGAGCATAGCTCCTCGCTAATGTAGCTGCAGCAATCTGGGCGAAGCTAGTTCATCAGGGCGGTCTTCTTCGCGCGCGAGCCAGTCCGCCGCGAGCCTTACGTCGGCCGCCGTGAGCGCGTGACCGGACGACACAACACGGTGTCGGAGGTCGGCGCCGGCGTCCGTCAGTGTCCGCACCAGCCGCGCCGTTGAGGCCGCCGGCACGAGCGGATCGGCGCTGCCCGACAGCATCAGCACCGGCGTGCCGTCGAGCCTCATCCGCGGCGGTTCGGCAAAGGGTGGCATGGCCCGGATCAGCACTGCGCCAGCGAGGACGCCGGGCCGGAGCAGGAGCAGCGCCGCCGCGATGTTGGCGCCGTTGCTGAAACCCACCGCCACCGGCGCGGCGAGGCCGTAGGTGTCCCGTGCCGCGGCGACGAAGCCGGCGAGGTCGCCGGCGCGGCGGCGCAGATCATCCTCGTCGAAGACGCCGTCGGCGAGCCGGCGGAAGAAGCGCGGCATACCGCGCTCCAGCACTTGGCCGCGCGGCGACAACAGCGGCGCCTCGGGCGCGATCGCCCGCCCGAGGGGCACCAGGTCGCCCTCGTCGCCACCCGTGCCGTGAAGCAGGAGCAGCGGCGGCCCCGCGCCGCCGGGCTCATAGTGGTGGGCAAAGCCGGCGAGGGTGCGGGTCACGACACGCCCTCCATCCCCGCGAGCGCCAACGGCGGCAGCAGCGCCTCGATCGCACCGCGGCGCTCCTCCAGGAAAGCCGGCAGCTTCAGCGTCGCGCCCAAGTGCGCCGGCGCCTCGTCCACGGCGAAGCCGGGCACGTCGGTGGCGATCTCGAACAGCACGCCGCCGGGCTCGCGGAAGTAGATCGAGCGGAAGTAGGCGCGGTCGCGCTGCTCCGTCGTGACCAATCCGTGCCCGTCGCGCAGTCGCACGGCCATCGCCGCCTGCGCCGCATCGTCGGCGGCGCGGAAAGCGACATGGTGCACCGAGCCGGCGCCGGGACGACCACGCAGGAAGTCGCCGACGCCGCGCAACGTCACCGCACTCCCGAGCGGAGCGCCGCTCGCGTAGCGGACCGACGAGCCTTCACGCGCAATCTCCTTAAAGCCGAGGACGCCCGTCAGCACCGCTCCCGTCGCTTCTGTCCCGTTCAGGAGCAGGGTCACGCCGTGGAAGCCGCGGATCGCGTGCTCCGCCGGGACGCCGCCGCCGGACCAGCACGGTGCGTCCGCGCCCGCGTGGATCCCGACCAGAGCGAGATGGGTGCCGTCCGGGTCCTTGAAGCGCAGCACGGTCTCGCCGAAGGCCTTGCTCGGTGGATCGAAAGCGACCCCGTGCTCGGCGAAGCGGTTCGTCCAGTAGCCGAGCGCGCACTTGGGGACGCGGAACGCCGTTTCGCTCGTTTCCACGACGCCCAGGCGACCCGGCGCCGCGTGCTCGATCGGGAAGAAGGTCAGGATCGTGCCGGGCGCGCCGGTCTCGTCGCCGTAGTACAGGTGGTAGGTCCCGGGATCGTCGAAGTTCACCGTGGCCTTCACCAGCCGCAGCCCGAGGACGCGCGTGTAGAAGCCTAGGTTGCGGGCGGCGGGCCCGGCGAGGACGGTGACGTGGTGGAGGCCTGCTCCGTGAAGGCCCGCTGTGGCGGCCATGGTCGTTCTCCGGCATCGTCGGCAGGCCGGCCCCGAATGGGCCGGTGGCGACGAGCGTCGACCAGCAATCTGGCAGTTGCGCCCGCAGCCGAAAAGTCGAACAATCGAAACGCATCGTATCCGGATACGAACCCATGCGCCTGCCCGACTTTGAAGCTTGGGCAATCTTCGCGCGCGTCGCCGCGACCGGCTCCTTCACTGCTGCCGCCACGGACCTCGGGGTGACCAAGGCCACCGTGTCTAAGGCGGTGGCGCGGCTGGAGGGCCGGCTCGGCGCAGACCTGTTCCATCGCACGTCGCGGCGCTTGTCGCTGACCGACACCGGACGTCGCGCTCGCGAAGACGCCGAGCGACTGCTCGCCGACGGCGAGGCCGCCGAAGCCTTGGCGACGGTGACGGGCGCGGCGCCGCGCGGCCACGTGCGCCTCGCCGCGCCCATGTCGTTCGGGCTGCGCCACGTGGCGCCGCGCCTGCCGGACTTCCTGGCGAGGCACCCCGGCGTTTCCGTGGACCTCGCGCTCGGCGATGCCGTGGTCGACCTCGTCGCCGAGGGCTTCGACGTCGCGCTGCGCATCGCCGCCCTGCCAAACTCGTCGCTGCGCGCCCGCAGGCTCTGCCCGATCGCCCGCTCGACCGTGGCGGCCCCGGCCTACCTCGCGACGCGCGGCCACCCGCACCACCCGCGCGACCTCGCCGGTCACGCTTGCCTCGGCTACGCCTACCTGCCGACGCCCGACCGCTGGGACTTCATCGGGCCGGATGGCGCTGCCATAACCGTCAAACCCGAGGGCCCGATGCGGGCGAACAACGCCGAGGCGTTGGCGCCGGCGCTCCACGCCGGCCTCGGCATCGCCGTGCAGCCCGACTTCCTGACTTGGGAGGATCTCGCCGCGGGCCGTCTCGTCCGCGTGCTCCCGGACTGGTCGCCGCCGCCCATCGCGCTCAACCTGGTCACGCCACCCGGTCGGCATCGCGCCAGCGCCGTGTCGGCGCTCATCTCCTTTTTCGAGCAAACACTGACGATGGCGCCTTGGGCCAGAATGCAAACCCAGTGACGTTGCGTCATGCGGCCCGCAGCCAGAGGCGGATAGTGCGACGGCATTTCACCGACTTGCGCCGTGAGCGACAAACAGGTGGGCTGGTGCTGGCCGAGAGCTGAAAGACCGCTTCCGGAGCGCCAAGCTGATGATAGGTTCGAGATTCCGACGCCGACCACAGCAGCTTCACGCGCTGAACGAGCCCTCGAAGGCGAGGTCCGCCAGCGGCGTGCGGGAGTTCGGATGTTCCCTGTCCCGCAGGGCTTCCGGCAGGTTGGCCGGGTCACCGACGCGGCCGACGGCATAGGCCGCCTCGACGCGGTAGCCCACCGGTACGTTCAGTTCGGTGAAGGCGCGGTCCCTGTCGAAGCCGACCATGCCGTGAACGTGCCAGCCCATCTTGTGGGCCTGGAGGGCGAAGTAGCCGGAAGCGGTACCGGCGTCGAACGAGTGGGTTGGCGAGGGCACGTCCTTGTCGGATCCCGGCGGACGCATCAGCGACTTCGAGATCAGGATCACCAGGGCAGACGCACTCGCCGCCCAGCTCCGGTTGAAGGGCACAAGCAGGTCCAGGAAGCGCACCCAGCTCGGCGTGTCCCGCCTGGTGTAAGCGAACCGCCACGGCTGCGAGTTGTAGGAGGACGGCGCCCAGCGGGCCGCCTCCAGCATGGTTAGCAGGTCCGCTTCGGGCAGCGCCTCGCCGGTGAAGGCGCGGGGCGACCAGCGCTCCAGGAAAATGGGGTCAATCGGGTGGTCCGCGATCCGACCATTCGCGCTGGTCATGTCTATTCTCCTACATCCTCTTGCGTCGAGCCGCGCCACCGACGAGGTCCGGCAACGGGCTTGCCAGCCACGCCGTCGTCTCCCAGTGAAGTCCTGGCGCAAAGCCACGTCGATTGTTGATGCGAGACTTAGATTTGCCTGACCAAGCCGTTCAGTGCGGATTTGCGCACATCGGTGGTGCGGATACGAACCGAGGGGTCGATCATGCGGCCGCGGACACTTCTTGCCACGGCAGAGCATGTCGGACGATCACCCTACAGGGCGCGCTGATACCACCTTCGTCGCTTTCGCAGGGCATGATCTGATGGTGCAAGGCTGATGCAGCAGTCGCTCACGGCGTTGCAGGATCGCACCGGATGATCGACTGGGACGACGTTCGCTTCTTCCTCGCCGTCGCGCGCGGCGACTCAGTCAGGGCCGCCGCCGAGCGGCTTAAGGTGAACCACTCCACGGTGCTGCGCCGCATCGCCCAGCTCGAGACGCGCCTCGGGGCGCAGATGTTCGAGAAGCTGCCGTCCGGCTACCGGCTGACCGCTGCGGGCGAGGACATCCTCGGCTTCGCGGAACAGATGGACGCGTCGTCGAACCAGTTGGAGACACGCGTCCTCGGTCGCGACCAGCGCGTGAGCGGGCCCCTGCGGGTCACGCTGGCGCCGATCCTCGCGACGCACCTGCTCATGCCGGATTTCGCCGACTTCACGCGCCTGCACACCGACATCGAAATGGAGATCCTCTCGAACAGCGAAGCGGTGAACCTGACCAATCGGGAGGCCGACGTCGCGATCCGCGTCGTCTACGACCGCAACACCCTGCCGCTCAACCTTCACGGCGTGACGGGACCGGAGCTGTTCGGCAGCGTCTACCTGTCCCGCGACCTCCTGGCCGCTTGGCGCTCCAACACCCCCGAGCGCATCCGGTGGATCGTCGACAGCAGGTTCGGCGTCGCGGACTGGGCCCGCACGGGTGAGGTGCAAGCCGCCGCCGTGCCGTTCAAGACCACGGATGCGGCGGCACAGATCGCTGCGGTGCAGCTGGGGCTCGGGATGGCGACGCTGCCCTGCTTCGTCGGCGACGCCGACCCGATGCTGGCTCGGGTGCCGGGCACCACCATGCACATGCATGGGACGCTCTGGCTCCTCACGAAGGACGAGACGCGCAAAACGACGCGCGTGCGGCTGTTCACGGAGTTCATGGCGCGCAGGTTCGCCACCCACGCATCGCTTCTCGCCGGACTGCTCCCCCGCGATCAATAGGCGGCACGCCGACAGTCGACGGTGCGCCCACGCACAGCCGATGTCGCGAAATGCCGACTGATGCCCGGCAGCGGACGACCTTACCTTCGATCAATCGAAACCGCTCGGCCGAGGCCGTGGCGGAGATGACCCCTTGCTCCTGATCGGAGACTTCCTTGACCTACGCAATCATCGGCTTCGGCGCGGTTGGCCAAGCACTCGCCCGCATGTTCGCCCGCAAGGGCATCGACGTGGCCGTCGCCGGCAGGCGCCCGCCCGAGACGCTGACGCCGCAGGCGGAAGCGATCGGGCCGACGGTCGTGCCGAGGTCTTTGGCGGAGGCGCTCAAGGCCGACGTCGTCTTGCTGGCCGTGCCCTTCTGGGAGCATCGCGCCCTCGCCAACGCCACGGACTGGTGGGGCAAGATCGTCATTGACGTGACAAACGCCCTCGATGTCCCGGTCGAGGAACTGGACGGGCTGCCGTCCTCGGCCGTGATCGCCAAGGCCCTGCCCGGCGCGCGGCTGGTCAAGGCCTTCAACCACCTCCCCGCATCAACCTTGGCGGCCGACCCGGACGTCAACGGCGGCCGGAGAGTCGTTTTCGTGTCCAGCGACGACGAGGACGCCATGGAGCCGGTAGCAGCCCTGGTCGAGCGGCTCGGCTTCGCACCGGTGAAGCTGGGCAAGCTTGCCGAAGGCGGCGCGCTGGTCCAGGCGCGAGGGCGTAGCTGGGCACCGCTGATCTTCCAGGACCTCGTCAAGTTCGCGGGCAAGTAGCAGTGTGACCAGGG
>CAXTFM010000150.1:0-8536 GCA_964243435.1 uncultured Beijerinckiaceae bacterium | reverse complement strand
CCAGGCTGACCCCCGAAGGATCTGCCGACGTAAACCCGCAGCAGGATGGCTCGGCTTCCTCGGCGGACGCATCCGAACAGGTTTAGGTCGAGCATTTCGTCGGCCTGGCCGCGTCGCCTGCGAAGTGTCGGGCGCGTGACCCATTTCTTGCAGTCCAGATGGTGTGCGCAGGCCATGGCGCCTTCCCGCCCTGCAGTTTTCGTAGGCACCATCGTAGGCCGGTAAGACTGGGCGCCGGCGACGGTGAGGTCATCGTGCTCGCGCCTGTCCGCGTGGAGTGCAGCATGGCCCGCGACGTCTTCGACATCTACGACGACAAGGAACCGCAGATCGCCACGGGCGGCGTCGAATTCGCCAGCCTGGAAGCGGTCCGCAAGGAAGCGCAGCGCCCGCCCCCCGACATCGCGCGCTCCGAAATTTTGGAGGACGGCCCTCGTTCGTGGTCAGGGACGGTACGCGCAAGCTCTGTATCGGCACCCTGACCTACACCGGCCTTTGGCTGTCGGTCGCCGACGTGGCAGCCCAGACCGCCGCACCTTGGGGCTGACCGCGGGCATCCGAGGCGACACGGTCAGACGCCGTGATCCGAGGATGATGAGCGCCCTTCGCGCAGGACGCGGTTGACGTGCACCGGTGTGACGCCGTCCGCTTCGCCGATCCGGGATCGCGTGGCGGGGGACGTCGCATTCGTTGCCGGCAAGGCCCGGCGCGCATTGCGGAAGGCAAGCGGTTCGAGATGACGGTCGTGATACGCGAACCGCGGCCTGTGGGCCATGGTAGGTGCCGGGGCGCCTGCCATCCTGATCGGGCGTCCTCCTGGCGTTCCGGGTGCGACAATCTCCGGCGCCCGTGCGACCATGGCGCAACGCGTGTCGTGCGACCAAGACGAGCAAGACGCATTGGCCCTCCATCGACGTCACACAAATCTGGAGGGTTATCATGCGCCTGGCATTCATCGTCGCCGTTTCGGTCTGCGGCATCCTTGCGGTTTCATCGCCGCTTTTCGCGCAAACATCCGTCGTTCCAGGACAGGCAGCCGGGGTACCCGGGACGGCGGGCGAAGCAACGTTGGGACGCAACGGCAACGGTCCCGATAGCAAGGTCACCGGGACCAGCGAGGGCGGGCGCGGCGGATCGGGCGGCTCGGGCGGCATTCTTTCGAACGGCACGAACGCCAATGCCGGCACCGCCACCGGTGGGAACGCAGGCGGTCGCATCCAGTAGTTGTTCACGGTGTGATCGACGGCTCCGGACAAGGCTGATCGCTCGGCTTGATCGGACGTCCCCCTGACTTGACGGTAAGCGTAGTCCGGTCTCGCTTAAGCGGGGCCGGACTTTTTTGTTCGCGCACGGTTCGGAAGGGTTGAAATACAACTGAATACTGATCTGGCGATACCTGCTGCCAATTTCCATTGGGGTATGGCGCAACACCGGTCCGGGTGAGAACGTGATCTTTCGTCGCGATGACCAGATCGGATGCTGCGGCCGAACCCTTGCGCACGCACCCGGCGCCCGCGCCTAGCAGGGCGAGGGCGCCGGGTGCGAACGAAAAAGCTGGCGCGCCGTGGGCAAGGGGCGCGGCATCGGTGCCGATCGACCGCCAGACAGTTGGCATGGCGGTGAACGGCGGGGCAAACCTGGGCCGCCCCACGGGCAACCTAGATCGCGAGTTCCTTGACCATGATCTCGTAGCGCACCTTGGCCGGGTCATAGCAGTCGAGCATGCCTGCGGTTGTCGCGACCTGCGGGTACATCAGGAAGTTCGCCGCAAGTGTGCTGTCAACGCCGGGCAGCACGACGTCATTTGCGGCATTGAACGGCACCCAGTTGCCCTCCCACGAGCCGAACAGGCGGACGCGCGCCGCCTCGACCTGCGGGTCGTCGAGCGTCAGGCCCTGCGGTGCCTCCTCGAGCATCACCTTGCGCACGTCGGCCGGATCCATCGCGGTCCAGCCGAAGCCGTCGAGGAACACCTCCGCCCGGCAGTGCTGGACCTTGGTCACCGTCGGCGTTGCGGGACCGAGGCTCCTGTACCCGAGGCGGGACGGGGCGACCCTGATGCCGTACAGGTCGCGCGCGGGCAATCCCGACGCGCGGGCCAGTGCGACGAAAAGCGGGTTGATGTCGGCGCACTTGCCGCCGAGGACGCCGCTGCGAAGCATGCGGACGACGTCGCCGTCGCCGCAACCCGGCACCGGCGCCGACCTGAAGGTGTTGAGGACCACCCACTCGTAGATCGCGCGCGCCTTCTCGACCTGATCCGTCTTGCCGACGGTGATCTTGTCGGCGATGTCCTTGACGATCCCCTTGGTCGGCGCCTGCGACGACCCGCTGAGATAAAGCGCCCGCTCTGCCGGGGACAGGCCGGCATCCCGCTTCGGCCCGGTCAACGGCGAGAACCGGTCACGCGTCACGAACGTGCTGGTGACTTCGGCGTGGCTGGGGCCCTTGTCCCATTGCACGTGCAGCAGGGCGGCGCCGTTGGATGTGACCTGCGTCGCTTTCGCGCTGGCGCTGGTGGCCCAGGTGTTTCCCTCGGACCTGACCCAATCGGGTTCGTTGAAGCTTGAAAGCGGGATCCAGGCCTGCGCCTTCCGCTCGGCGTCGACCAGATCCAGACATGTCGTCACCTGGAAGCGGCGCCAGCCGATACCGGGGCGTTCGGCGGCAAAGGATGGAGCCGAGATCGCGGACATCGCCGTCGTGGCGAGCGCGGCGGCGTTGAAGGTGCGACGCGAGATCATGACTTGCCGTTCACGAAGGACATGGACCGTTCGAACCGCGGCCCCAGGTGATCAACTTGCCCGAGCTTGGCTCGCCACAGCAAGTGGCGTGCTGGAACAATTGCGTTCCGGTGCGGGTGGATCCGCGGCGACGGCCTGCCACGGCGTGACGCCGTTCCGGTACGGCGACCACGTCGCGACGTTCAGCATCGAACCTGTCTCAACCTCCCTCGCCGAGCCGACCGATCGCGAGATCGACGCGTGCGGCAATCCCGACGCCATCCGCGACTCGCTGCCCGCCGAAGCAGCGACAACGGGCGGGGTGTAGGAGGTCCGCGTCGAGCTGTGCCGTTGCAACCCGGCGCGAAGTCGTGATGCCGCGAGCAAGTTCAATCCCTCGTGTTTTCAGCGGTTCGCAGCGTGACCGCGGCGCCTATCGGCGTCTGGACCGCACGTCGAAACACAGTTTCGCGCCCATCGCGGCCATTCGCGGTGCTTGGCGTGTTCTCCGAAAGCGGACATCAACAGCAGCACCTTCGATGGTCGAAGAAGCAAGAGTTGCCAGGAGATCGAAATGGCCGATAGTCGCCGCGTCGTGCTTACCGAATTCGGCGGACCCGAGGTCATGTCCGTCGTCGCGGAGGAGCTTCCGCCTCCCGCGACAGGCGAAGCCCAGATCCGGCAAACGGCGGTGGGCTTCAACTTCATCGACGTGTACCAGCGCAAGGGGCTGGTGCCCCTGCCGCTGCCGACGGGGCTGGGCTTTGAGGCGGCCGGCGTCGTCGAGGCGGTCGGGCCCGAGGTGGCGCAGATCAAGCCGGGCGAGCGCGTGGCCTACATGAACGCGGGCGTCGGCGCCTACGCCGACCGCCGCAACGTCGCCGCGGACAAGCTCGTGAAGCTGCCCGACGGCGTAAGCGATGAAGCTGCGGCGACCCTGCTCTTCAAAGGGATGACGGCCCAGTACCTCATCCGCGCGACCCACGCCGTGAAGTCGGGCGACCTGCTGCTGGTGCATTCCGCCGCCGGCGGGGTCGGGCAGATCCTGACGAGCTGGGCCACCGCGCTCGGCGCAACGGTGATTGGGACCACGGGGTCTCCGCGCAAGAAGGCCGCGGCGCTCGCGGCAGGCTGCATCGCCGTGGTCGATCACAACGAGCCGAACTGGCCGCAGGCGTTCCTCGACGCCACGGGGGGTCGCAAGGCGCGCGTGGTCTACGACGCGGTGGGCAAGGACACGCTCATCCAGTCTCTCGACTGCGCGGCACCGTTCGGCCTGGTGGTCAGCTACGGCGCTGCCTCGGGGCCGTCGCCTTCCATCGCTCCCGATCTTCTCGGGCAGAAAGGCTGCCTTTTCCTGACCCGTCCCTCGGTGTTCCCGCACAACGCCGACGTTCAAGCCTTGCGCGCGCATGCCGGCGACCTGTTCGACGCCATCGCGAAAGAGCAGGTGACGGTGACGGTCGGCCAGCGCTTCAGCCTCGACAGAATCGCCGACGCGCACCGTGCCGCGGAAGAGCGGCAGGTGGAAGGCGCGATCCTGATCACTCCGTAGGCAAGCGGTTCATCTTGGACACCCGAGCACGGGCGGTTCAGCGCCCACGGCGATCATCGACGGTACGCGTCCCGCCCCGACGCGGACATGGCTGAACGAGGACAGCGCAGGCCTGAGTGTCAGACCACCTTGTCACGGATGGTCTGCGCTTGGGGTACGGAACCGGCGAAGGAGGGCCGCGCCTCCAATCGGTCCTGCAACGCCGCCAAGTTCGGGTGCCGCTCGCGCCAGGGGTGCTCAGGGAAGCGCACGTTGAGCCAGCCGAGCAGGCTGCCGACCGCGATGTCGGCCATGCCGAGCCCGTCGCCGACGCAGTACCAGCGATTGCCGAGCAACCGCGCGATCTCGCCTAGCCCGCCATCCGCCTTACGTAGCTGGCGCGCCGTCCACTCCGCGCTGCGCGCCCCCTCCGCCCGCGCCTTCTCCCAGAACATCAGAACGCAGGCGTCGCACACGCCATCGCTCAGAACCTCAAAGCGCTTGGTCGCGAGAATGCCGTTCCGGTCCGCCGGGACCAACGACGGCGTCGGGTGGTTCATCTCCACCCATTCGTTGATGAAGCGGGACTCGTACACCGTTTCGCCGTCCTCGCAGATCAGGACGGGCAGCTTCTCGAGCGGGTTGTACTGCGGCGTTCGGGTGTCGTCGTCCCAGGGCACTTCCGTGATCAGTTCGAACGGGATGCCCTTCTCGGCAAGCTGGATGCGGACCTTGCGCGCGTAGGGGCTCGGGGTTGCGCTGATCAGCCGGTACATGGTGGGCGTCCTCACGCTTGAACGGCTTCCAGGCTAGGGAACGCGGCCGCGCCGGGCAAGGCGGCCCGCCTCAAGTCGCGGTCACGCCTGACCGTTTTCGCGCCGCCGCCGCCGAAACTATGCTCTTGAGCCTGCGCATGCCCTGCGCCCTAATCACCTCACGTACCGGAGGGCAGTGGCGATGCGCATCTCGCGAGAAGGCCTGCATGTCGTCAGGCTGGTCATGCTTCTGCTGCTTGGCAGTGCCTTCGCCGTTTTCGTGACCGCCGCAGGCTTCGCCCCCGGGCTTTTCGCCGCGCCGGTGGTGGCGGGCGGCGCCGTGTCGGGCTGGTTCGTCTTCGGCCTCGGCCTCATCTGGGCGGTGGTGCTGATGACGGGTGCCTACGTCGTCCTCGCCAACGCGGCGGACGGCACGTGAGGGCCGCCCACCTCGTTGCCGCGCCGGCCGCCGTGGCGCTGACCTCCACGGGCGCCCTCGCCGCGGGTGCGCCCGGCGGGGAAAGCAGCCTCAACGTCACCGCCATCGCCCTGTTCGTCGTCTTCGTGGCGATCACGCTCGCCATAACCTACTGGGCGTCGGGGCGAACGCGCTCGGCGGCAGACTACTATGCGGCAAGCGGGCAGGTCACGAGCTTCCAGAACGGCCTCGCGCTGGCGGGCGACCTGATCTCGGCCGGCGCCTTCCTCGGCCTGTCCGGGCTCATCTTCGCAACGGGGTTCGATGGCCTCGTTTATGCGGTTGGCTACACCATGGGCTATCCGCTCATCGTGTTCTTCCTCGCCGACCAGCTCCGGCGGTTGGGCAAGTACACCTATTCCGACGTGCTGGCGTTCCGCTTGGCGCAGCGCCCGGTGCGCACGCTCGCCGCCTTTTCCTCCCTGTCGATCGTCGCCTTCTACCTCATCGCCCAGCTTGTCGGCGCGGGGCAGCTCATCCAGCTCCTGTTCGGGCTGCCCTACACCTACGCCGTCGTGGGCGTCGGCGCGCTGATGATCTGCTACGTCATGTTCGGCGGCATGGTGGCGACGACCTGGGTGCAGGTCATCAAGGCCGTGATGCTGCTCGTCACCACAACCTTCACCGCGCTTCTCGTCCTCGCCGCCTTCGGCTTCAGCTACGACGCGCTCATCGCCAAGGCGGTCGCGGTGCATCCGAAGCACGCCGCGGTGCTGCAGCCGCAGATCTTCGCCACGACCCCGTTCTCCACCCTGTCGCTCGGCATCGCGCTGTTCTTCGGCGCCGCCGGCCTGCCGCACCTGCTCATGCGGGTCTTCACCGTGCCGGACGCGCGCGCCGCCCGCATGTCGGTCTTCTATGGCTGCTCGATGGTGGCCTTCTTCTTCTCGCTGATCTTCATCATCGGCTTCGGCGGGCTGGCGCTGGTGAAGTCGTCGCCGCAGTACCTGACGCCGGCGGGCAGCCCGATCGGCGGCGGCAACATGGTGGCGATCCACCTGTCCCACGCGCTCGGCGGCGACATCCTGCTCGGGCTGAACTCGGCCATCGGCTTCGCCACCATCCTCGCGGTGGTGGCCGGGCTGACGCTTGCCGCCGCCTCGGCGGTCAGCCACGACCTTTACGCCAACGTCGTCAAGCGCGGCACCGCCAGCGAGGGGGACGAGGTGCGCGTCGCCAAGCTGGCGACGCTCGGGATCGGGGTCGTCGCGATCGCCCTCGGCATCGCGTTCGAGCACCAGAACATCGCCTACATGGTCGGTCTCGCCTATTCGATCAGCGCCAGCTCGAACTTCCCCGTGCTGATCCTGGCACTGTACTGGCCCGGCCTCACGACGCGCGGCGCCGTCGCCGGCGGCTGGATCGGGCTCGTCGGCGCCCTCCTGTTCACGGTTTTCGGACCCCCGGTCTGGGTCAAGGTGCTGGGCCATGTCGCGCCGGTCTTCCCGCTTGACCCGCCGACGCTGATCACCCTTCCCCTCACCTTCGCGACCTGCCTCGTCGTGTCCCTCACCGACAGGAGCCGGCAGGCTGCCGCCGACCGCGCGGGCTATGCGCGCCAACGCGCATTGATGCGCGGCGAGGACGAGCCTGAGACACGGCAGAGGATCGCGAGTGGAGTGCCAGGGCTGACGGGCCGCCCGGCTTAGGGCCGCTTAGCGCCGAGCATTGCCGTTCCGACGCGCAGGTCCTTCTGCCCGACAGCGGGCATCGATCGTGACGCCCTGCCGTCTTGCGATCGGCGCCTTTTCAGCTTGCTACGCCGGCTTCATCGCTTCGATCGCACCCAAGCTGACGGGTGATGCTGCCTGCGGAGCAGCCGTCAGCATCGCGTCGACCAGGGCGCGGCATTCGTGTTCACCCGTGGCGAGCAGCTCGCGAAACGGCCTGACCCGCGACATGGACCAGAGCATCGCCGCCACGATCCCGGTCGGGCAGCGTTCGAGCCGCACCTTGCCGCGCGGGTAGACGCGGTAGCCGAGCCCCCTGATCAGCGCGAAGCTCTCGTGCAGCCCGCGCGCGAGAACGGTCGCTTCGCCCCACGATGCCCCGCCGCCGCGCCGTTTGCCCGCCACCGCCACGCTTTCGAAGGCGACGCAGAGCGGGACGTGGCAGCGCAGCCAGAGCGGCATGTCGGCTTCGAGGGCCGCAGCCAGCCCGGCGGCGTTGAACATGTCGACCCAGCGCTGCCGGCCCATGATGGTCTTCTGGCCGGCGGCGCCGATGGTGGCTTTCAGCCTGCCCGCGCCGTCGAAGTTCGCCTGCACGAACGGCATGCCGAAGGAGCAGCGCTCCTCCCCGACTGCGTCACGCAGCCGCTCCGGTTCGAAGGTGACGAACATGAACTGGATGCACTTGGCTGCGCACCGCTGCAGGGCCGGCAGCACCGCATCGACCTGATGGGCGAGCAGGGTGACGATGACGAGGTCGTAGGGCGTCTGCTCGTCCAGCGTCTCAAAGATGCGCACGCCGGCGCGCTCGCCCTTGGTGTTCACGATGCCGTCGTCGCGTCGCAGCTGTTGCAGGCGGACGGAGCCCGGTCGCGCGACCACGGCGAGGTCATGATGGCCGGTGCGCGCCAGCTGAAAGGCGAAGGTGCTGCCGATCCTGCCCGCTCCGAGGACGGCGATACGCAGAGGCGAGGACGAGGACATGACTGGTCCGTTTTGACGAAGGTGGGCGCGTGCAGCCGCGCTCAACCAGTGTTGCCAACCGCAACGCCTTTTCGGCGCGGATTGGACGCAGGCCGTTGCGTAACCGGGCGATCCGTTCGATCCCCGGACTTCACGCCTCGCGGCTCACAGGTATAACAACTCAGAACTGTCGGCGGAGAAAACATTGCAGTTCAATCATGTGGCGAACCGGATAAGCCCGGAGCACGCAGACATCGTCATCGAGATGTTTGTCCGACAGCTGGGTTTCCTGGAACTGCGGCGTACCGAGCGCGCGGTATGGCTGCGACAGCCTGGGGCAAACGTGGACCTGCAGCTTAGCCGCAGTGACTCTGGCCACCGTGATGTCGATAGGGAGCGATCGCAGGTATCGT
>CAXTFM010000149.1:0-8786 GCA_964243435.1 uncultured Beijerinckiaceae bacterium | reverse complement strand
TCGCCTTCTCCGCCGATCCGGCGATCGGTGCGGAGCAGCATGCGGCCTACGACCTTGTGCATCGCTACGAGCAGCTGCTGAACGCGGGTGACACCGCCGGCATCCTCGACCTCTTCGCTGCCGACGGCGTCGCCGAATGGAACGAGAAGCCGTCCTTCGTCACGCGCCAGGAGAAGGAGGACGCCTACGACGCCTTGTTCAAGGTGGCCAAGTTCTCGACCGTGTTCGGCTACGCCGGCATCGACGTCAACGGGGACACCGCGGTCGTACGCACCTACCACCACAAGGGCGCGACGGTGCTGGAGGCAGGCAGGCAAGTCGTCGACCTCAACCGCGAGGTCTTCGTGCTGCACAGGCTCGACGGCGCGTGGAAGATAAGCCTGTACATCTTCAACACCGACCCCGTGCAGGGGGAGGGCTGAACGCACGCCAACGCATGCGTGCTCGGGAAGAGGCTGATCCGGCAGTTCTCCCGGCTCGCCTACCGACGGGTCGATATTCAATAGCGATGAGATCAGTGGCGGTGGGTTCAAGCAGTACTATGGAGCTGATACGCAAGCCCAGGGCGCCGCTTTCAGTGTCTGCTCGAAGAAGGCGATCAGCGCCGACACGCTGCGGGCGCGGTGCCGGCCCGGCGGAGTGACCACGTGGAGGGCGATGGGCGGCGGCGACCAGCCTGGCAGCACGCGGACGAGGCGGCCCGCCGCGATATCCTCCCAGACGAGGAAGTCGGGCTGCACGGCGATTCCGAGACCGGCGTGCAGTGCCGGGGCGAGCGCCTCGGCGTTGTTCGCCCGCATCGGGCCGTTCGGCTTGACGGCGGCCTCGGCCCCGTTCGGGCCGGAAAAGTGCCAGCGGTCGGGCGAGGGGAGATAGGCGTAGCCGAGGCAGGCGTGCTGGGCGAGGTCGCGGGGATGGTTGGGGTACCCGCGCGCTTTAAGGTAGGCAGGCACCGCCACGGTCGAGCGTGCGACCGTGCACAGCCTGCGGGCTCGTAGCGAGGAGTCCGGTAGGGCGGCGATGCGCAGGCCGGCATCGAAGCCCTCGGCCACGAGGTCCACGACGGCGTCGCTGAGCGCGAGGTCCACCGATACGCCGGGGTGCGCCAGGAGGAAGTCGGGCAAGCGCGGCGCGACGTGGCGCAGCCCGAAGGACATCGGGGCGGCGAGGCGCACGGGGCCGCGCGGCGCGGCCTCCGCTATCACCGCCTCGGCCGCCTCCCCGTCAGCGAGCAGGCGCTCGGCGTCCTCGCGCGCGCGCCGGCCCACGTCCGTCAGGGACAGCCGGCGCGAGGTCCGATGGAACAGGTCGGCGCCGAGGCGCGCCTCCAATCGTGCCACGGCCTTCGACACCGTGGCCTTGGTCACCCCGAGGTCGGCGGCCGCGGCGGTGAAGGACCCGGTTGCCGCCACCCGCGCGAAGATGGCCCAGGCCTCGAAATCGGGCAACCGCATGAGCGCAATCCGGGAAACGATGCGTTTCGATTGTTCGCCTTTCCGGCGGCGTGCGCAACCACCAGATTGCCGGTCGACGCTCGTCGCCGCCGGCCCATTGGGGACCGGCGCGCCGATGATGCCGGAGAACGACCATGGCCGCCAACGCAGGCCTTCACCACATCACCGCCTACGCCGGAGACATCGCCCGCAACTTCGACTTCTACACGCGGGTCCTCGGCCTGCGTCTGGTGAAGACAACCGTCAACTTTGACGACCCCGGCACATATCACCTGTACTACGGCGATGAGGCTGGCACGCCCGGGTCGATCCTGACCTTCTTTCCAATCGAGCACGCCGCACCGGGTCGCCTCGGGATCGGGGAAACGAGCGAGACCGCCTTCCGCATCTCCAAGGCCTCGCTCGGCTTCTGGATCGACCGCTTCGCTGGGAGCGGCGTTGCCTACGACACACCGACAACCGCCTTCGGCGATAGCGTGCTGCGCTTCAAGGACCCGGACGGAATGAGCCTCGTGCTTGTCGCGGCCGACGCGCCAATAGTCGGGCCGGGCTGGACCGGCGGCGGCATCCCGGCAGAGCACGCGATCCGCGGCTTCCACGGCGTGACGCTGCTGCTGGACGGGACGGAGGCGACGGGCGCCGTGCTGACGGGCGTCCTCGGCTTCGCGGAGGCGGCGCGCGAGGGCACGGCGGTGCGCTACGCCAGCGGCGGCCCGGTGGGGGGCTTCGTGACGCTGCGCGACGGCGGTGGCTTCCTGCGCGGTCGCCCCGGCGCCGGCTCGGTGCACCACGTCGCCTTCCGCGCCGCCGATGATGCCGCGCAGGCGGCGATGGCTGAAACGCTCCGCGCGGGGCACGGCCTCGTGGCGACGGAGCAGCGGGACCGCGCCTATTTCCGCTCGATCTATTTCCGCGAGCCCGGCGGCGTGCTGTTCGAGATCGCCACCGACGCGCCTGGCTTCGCCGTGGACGAGGCGGCGGAGCACCTCGGCGAGGCGTTGAGGCTGCCGGCCTTCCTCGAGCCGCGCCGCGCGGCCATCGAGGCAGCCCTTCCGCCGCTGCCGCGCACCGGGGTGGAGGCTGGGTCGTGACCGGCACGCTGTCCGGCTTCACCCACCGCTTCGTGCCCGGCGCGGAGGGACCGCCACTCCTCCTGTTGCACGGCACGGGCGGCGACGAGGGTGACCTGCTGCCGCTCGGCCGGGCTGTGGCGCCCAGTGCCGCGCTGCTCTCGCCGCGCGGCGCGGTGCTGGAGCGCGGCCAGCCGCGCTTCTTTCGCCGCTTGGCGGAAGGCATGTTCGACGAGGACGACCTGCGACGCCGGGCCGACGACCTCGCCGCCTTCATTACAGAAGCGCGCGAGGCCTACAACCTAGCGGAGCCGGTCGCGCTGGGCTTCAGCAACGGCGCCAACATGGCGGCGGCTCTGCTGTTGCTCCATCCCGAAGCACTCGCCGGGGCCGTGCTGATCCGCGCCATGCCGCCCTTCGCCGGACCTCGTGTGGCCGGGGCACCGCACGCCGGGCTCGACGGCACGCCGGTGCTGCTGTTGTCGGGCGCCGCCGACCCGCTCGTGCCGGCGGCGACGGCGGCGCGGCTCGCGCAGATGTTGGAGGAGGCCGGCGCTGACCTTCGGCACCGCACCGTGCCGGGCGGGCATGCGCTCTCGGCGGCCGACGCGCGGCTGGCGGCGGACTGGTACGCGAGCCAAGGCGGCCGCTCGGACGAACTGGCGTCCTCCAGCCCGATCCCGAAGCACTAGCGGGAGCCGCGGGACGTCATGGCGCGCAAGGGAGCATGCGGCCCGCGGGACCGCTGGCGCGGCGATCCTCACCGTCGCGGGCGAATTGAGCGCCGGGATAGGACGGCGAGCTCGGCTCACCAGAGCAAGCCCCAAGCGGATGTCCGCTCCTTGCCACCTTCCGCTCCAGAGCGGGCTGACCGTTAACGGCCAGCTTTTGTCGTCGGCAGGGCCGAAATCAGAGATCCAGAGCGCCGTACCTGGAAGCGGCTATGCGTCGTCGGAGCGCGATGGCGCTGGTGCACGTGCCATCGTCCCGCATCGGGAACCGGCTGCGGGGGGAGCAGCTACGAGATCGGCCATTTGGGCCGGCTGATCTTTCTGTAGGGCAGGTGCGCCCAGTTCGGGTCGGCGGTGCCGGGTGCGCCGACGTAGAGGATCTTGCGGGCGACTTTCGCGAATGAGGCGTGGAAGTGCTGCGCCGACTTCACCACCACGATCTTCTTTGCTGCCAAGGCGCAGCCGAGTTGGGTGAAGAGTCCGGTGTCGAGCGCCTGCCCGCGCAGGGAGGAGACCACCACCTCCACCCCACCCACATCGAGCAGGGCGCAATCGCCGAGTGGCGACGGCGTGCCGGCCTGGCTGACCTGGGTCATGTTCGGGATCAGCGCCCTGACCGTGCAGTCGGCATCCACCGGATCGCCGGACAGCGGCCCGACCTTGCCGCCGAGCCTCAACCGGAGCCGGGCCCCGACGCCGGCGTCAAAGGCGATCGCGGCCGCGACCGGGTCCCAGAGCGGGCCCAGCGCCGCACCGGCGACGTCACGCTCCAGCAGGCGGCGAAGGATGAAGGTCGCGTCGCCCGGTGCCCCGCTGCCTGGGTTGTCCGACCGGTCGGCGAGCACGACCGGGCCGCCGTCGGCGGCCAGCGCGCGGTCGAGCGCCGTGTCGATGTCGAGGTAGCGCACCATGAGGTCGTCGCGCAGCGCGATCACCTCGTCGGCGAGATGGCGGGCGAGAGCCTGTGCCTTGCCGGCATCGCCGTCGGCATAGACCAGCACCTTGGTGCCCATGTCCGGGACATCGCCGGTGGCGAAGCCCTGCGCGAGCGAGACCGACAGGATGCCGTCCCGGCCTTCGAGCGCCCGTAGGCGCCGGACCAGGGCCTGCCCGGGGTCGCGCGTCGTGTGGATCGGCACGACCATCGCGCAGTCGACCAGGGCGGCGACGGGCGCGATTTCGCCGAGCGACCTGCGCCGGCACAGCGTCACCAGCTCCTCGGCGCATCGCAGCACGTCGGTGTGCGGGTACTCCTTGTAGAGCACCAGCACGTCGGCGTTGGCGACCATGGCATCGCTGAGGTGGGCGTGGGGGTCCAGCGCCGCGGCGACCACCGCGCGAGGCCCCACCATCGCGCGCACGCGGGCGAGCAGGTCACCCTCGCAATCGTCGTAGCCGTCGGCCACCATGGCGCCGTGCAGGCCGAGCAGCACGACGTCGACCGGCAGGGCGGCCTGGAGGTCGGCAAGGAGCTCGTCGCGCAGCATCTCGTAGGCGGCGCGGGTCGTCGTGCCGCCGGGGTTGGCCGAGGTGACCAGGCCCTCGATCAGCGTCCAGCCGTTAGCCGCCGCCCGCTGCCGCGCGACCCAGAGCGGGGCGGCGAACACCGTCATCGCCTCGGGATGCGTGCCGGCCGGGTAATAGGTGTGCTGCTTGAAGGCGCGCAGGCCGGTCGGCATCGGGGAGAAGGTGTTGGTCTCGGTCGCCAGACCGCCCGTGAAGACGCGCATGGTCGTGTAGCCCTCCAACGTTCCGGGTCAGCGCGGCGGCAGCGCCCGCCATTGCCTCGGCATCGTGCGCTGCGGCGGGCCGGTCGCGCAACACGCCTTCGAGCGAGCATGGCCGTCGCGCGCCGGAGGCCGTCGCCCGTCCGGTCCGCACGAAGTCGGCCGGCCGGCGATCGGCCGGGAACAGTCGGCCGCCATTGACACCGGATCGGATCTGGCGCACCCGCACGGCTGGCCCCGGCCAACCCTGACCACCGGAGAACCGTGATGCCGGCCTGCAACCCGGAGGGCAGCGAGTTCCCGGGCGCCCAAACGGGCGTATCCCGCGCGGTCGCTGTTCGGCGCATGCGTTCCCGGGCAGGACGCGGTTCCCGCCCGCATTGCCGGCCGGCAGGGTGACCGCCGCCGCGCTGTCCCGCCGCCGACTGCTCCAGGCCGGCGCCGTCGCCCTGACCGCGCCCCTGGCCGCGCCCGCAGTGGTGCGCGCCGACGCGGCGCGGACATTGCGCTATGTCCCGCCGACGGACCTCGCCATCCTCGACCCGGTCTGGACCACGGCGGCCATCACCACCGCGCACGCGCTCATGGTGTTCGACACGCTGTATGGCCTTGACGAAGCGTACCGCGCGCAGCCGCAGATGGTGGACGGGCACGCGGTCGAGGACGACGGCCGCCGATGGACGCTGACCTTGCGCGAGGGCCTGCGCTTCCACGACGGCGAGCCCGTCCTCGGCCGCGACGCCGTCGCCAGCATCCGGCGCTGGGCGGCGCGCGACATGTTCGGGCAGGCGTTGCTCGCCGTTGCCGACGAGATCAGCGCGCCCGACGACAGGACGGTCCGCTTCAGGCTCAAGCGCCCGTTCCCGCTTCTGCCGCAGGCGCTGGGCAAGGTGACGCCCTCCATTTGCGCCATCATGCCCGAACACCTCGCCCGGACCGATCCCGGCGTGCCGATAACGGAGATGGTCGGCAGCGGCCCGTTCCGCTTCCTGGCTGCGGAACGCCTCGCAGGGGCGCGCACGGCCTATGCCAGGTTCGACGGTTACGTGCCCCGGGCGTTCGGCGTGCCGAGCCGCACCGCCGGGCCGAAACTCGCGCATTTCGACCGGGTCGAGTGGCAGGTGATCCCCGACCAGGCCACGGCCGCGGCAGCCCTGCAAGCGGGCGAGGTGGATTGGCTCGACACGCTCAGCAGCGACCTGCTGCCGGTGTTGCAGGGCGCCGCCGGCGTGACCGTCGGCTACACGGACGACCGCAGCGCCGCCATGCTGCGCTTCAACAGCCTTTACCCGCCCTTCGACAAGCCGGCGGTCCGGCGGGCCCTGCTCGGCGCCGTCGACCAGAAGGATTTCATGACGGCGGCCTACGGGGATGACCCCAGGGCGTGGCGCGTCGGCACGGGCTTCTTCCTATCCGGGACGCCGATGGCCAGCGATGCGGACATGGGCGCGCTCACGTCGCCGCGCGATCCGAAGCGCGTCGCCGCCGCCATCAAGGTGGCGGGCTACGGCGGCGAGCCCGTGCTGCTCCTGGCGCCGCAGGACTACCCCGCCCTGAAAGCCTTGGCCGACGTCGCTGCCGACATGCTGCAGCGCGTGGGCATGAGGGTGGACGTGCAGTCCTCCGACTGGGGCACCGTGGTGCAGCGCCGGGGTAGCCGCAAGCCGCCCGGACAGGGCGGCTGGAACCTGTTCGCGACCGGCACAACCACGACGCTCGACCCCTCGGGTCACCTCGGCCTGCGCGGTAACGGCGACAGCGCCTGGTTCGGCTGGCCGACCAGCCCCCGCCTGGAGTCCCTGCGGCAGGACTGGCTGGCGACGCCCGACCTCACCGGGCAGCAGGCCATCTGCCGTCACATGCAGGAGCAGGCGTTCCAGGACGTACCCTACTTGCCGCTCGGCGAGTCGTCGCGCTTGACCGCCTACCGCACGGGGCTGAGTGGCTTCCCTGCCGGGACAGTGTCGTTCTTCGGGGTGCAACGGGGTTGACGAGAGCACACCATGAGGATCGCCGTTCTTCAGTTCATGCACGAAACAGTGACGTTCCTGCCGAACGCGACCACCGCTGACGACTTCATCTACGAGGGCTCCCCAGCGACCGGAGAGGCGTTGCTGCGGACCGGCCCGAGGTCCTACATGGGCGGCTTCGTCAAGCTCGCACGCGAGCACGACGGCGTGGATCTCGTCGGCATCGAGTCCCCGCTCTTCCCCAAGACGGGGACCGGCTCCGGCTGGGTGACTAGGGAAGCCTACGAGCACTTCACCGGTAGAATGGTGGAGGAACTCGCCGCGCAAGGCCCCTTTGACGGGGTTTACCTCGCGCTCCACGGTGCGATGGCGGTCACGGGCGTGCCGCGCCCCGAAGCCGAGTTGGCCCGCCGCGTCCGTCAGGTGGTCGGCCCCGCCGCCCGCATCGCGGCGACGTTCGACCCACACGGCAACGAGGACGAGGCGTTCCTGGCAGCGGCGGACCTCGCCTTCGCCGTCAAGTACTTCCCGCACTACGACGCCTACCTACAGGGCGGCCGGGCCGCCCGCACCCTGATCCGTGCGATCAAGGGGGACTTCAGGCCGGCGCATGCGTCGCGTAAAATCCCGATCCTTTCGCCAACGGTGCTTCAGTGGACAGGCAGCCCGGCCTGGATGGCGCTCGTCAACCGCGCGCTGACGTGGGAGGCGCGCGAACCGGACCTGTACATCAACATCTTTTTCGGCTTCCCCTGGTCGGACGTGCCGGACGCCGGCATGTTCCTCCAGGTCACCACCAACGACGACGCTGCGCTGGCGACGGAGGTGGTCGAGGGCATGTCCCGCTACGTGTGGGACAGGCGGCAGGAGCTGCTTGCCTCGACCCACATCGTCAACATCGCGGAGGCGGTCGCTGAGGCCGCCCAGGCCTGCGCTGTAGGCGCTCACCCCGTGGTCATCGCCGACCACAGCGATCGGTCGGGACGCGCCACCTGGCTGCTTGCCGAAGCCTTGCGGCAAGGCCTATCGGAAACGCTCTTCGCGACGATCACCGATGCCGCGACCCTAGACCGGGTGCAGGCGAGCGAGCCTGCCGTCGGCGACCCCTTTGAGCACGCCGTGGGCGGCCTCGCGGAGCCGTCCGCCGGGGAAGCGGTCCTCGTGCGCGGCACAGTCATCCACATCCCCGAGCCGCGGGATGCCGGCCGACTGCCTTTCATCGTGGTCGGGTTCGGCAAGGGCAACGCGCTGGTCGTCAGCCGCTACCTCACGCAGGTCAAGGAACTGGCTGATATCACCGCTCTGAGCGTCGCGCTTCCGGCCTACAAGGTGTTCGTCATCAAGTCCCGCGTCCACTTCCGGCAGGGCCTCGACGACAGCGGCTTTGCCAGGACGATCATCGTCGCCGAGCCAGAAGGCGGCTTCCTCGGAACGGTCAGGCTCGAACGCCTCCCATACTGCAACCTCGACCTCCACCGCTTCTACCCCTACGGAGATGTCGCCCTTTAGGGTCGAGAGTGCGCAGCGTGGGGACGTGCGCTGCCGACCTGAGGTCTGCAAACAGGCCCGGGCCACCCTGACCTAGTTGCCGCCCAGGATGCCTGCGGCCCCCTCCAACGTGAAGCGGGCGAGCAGGCGCGCGGCGAAGTCGGGCAGGCTCGTGTAGTCCGGCAATGCGCTCGGGCCCATCAGCTCCATCATGTCCGATCCCAACCCGACATGCGCCGGGCCGACCACGTCCGCCATGCGCGCGATGCCGTCCGCCAGCGCCGTCAGGTCAGGGAACAGGCTCGCCGGCGGCCACACGCCGCTGACGCCGCCCATCGCCACCACT
>CAXTFM010000148.1:0-8961 GCA_964243435.1 uncultured Beijerinckiaceae bacterium | reverse complement strand
GCCGAGCAGCGGTTCGCGCGCCGCCGCCGCCAGCACGCGCAGGCGCGCCGGGGTCGGTTTGGCCGGCGGCGTGCCGGTGGCGCGCAGGCCCCATTTCGGCGTCACGGCGACGCCGGCAAGCGGGGCGCGCAGGCACATGCGCAGCACCATGCCGCGCGGCGCCAGCGTCCAGCGCGCGACCCAGTCGACGAGCGCGCGCAGCGTGTCCGGCAGCGGGGGCAGGTCGCACACGGCGGCGACCGGCTTCAGCGTGCGGCCCGTTTCCGGCAGCGGTCCGAGCGACCACACCACGCCGACCGCGGTGCGCGGCCCGAGCGGCACCTCGACCAGCATGCCGGGCGCCAGCACGTGCCCGCCGAGAGCATAAGAATAGCACTGGTCGACGGCGACCGGGACCAGCACCTCGGCCACCGCGACGGTCTCCCCTTCGATCTTCGGCTCGGCAAGCATCGCGGCTCATATAGCATCGCCGCCGGGTCGCCGCCCGCGTCAGTCCCGCGGCCGGCCCGGTGCGGCGTCGCGGATCAGCGCCAGCGCCTCCGTCGGGTCGAGGCGGCCGTCGTAGAGCGCACGGCCGGTGATCGCGCCCTCCAGCACGGCGCAATCGGGTGCGAGCAGGCGCCGCACGTCGGCGAGCGAGGCGAGGCCGCCCGAGGCGATCACGGGGATCGGCACCGCGTGGGCCAGCGCCAGCGTCGCCTCGACGTTGAGGCCGGCGAGCACGCCGTCGCGGCCGATGTCCGTGTACACCAGCGCGGCGACGCCGGCATCGGCGAAGCGTTGGCCGAGCTCGGCGGCGGCGAGGTCGCACGAGGCCGCCCAGCCGTCCACCGCGACGCGGCCGTCGCGGGCGTCGATGCCGACCGCCACCCGGCCGGGGTGCGCGCGCGCGGCTTGCCGCACGAAGCCGGGGTCACGCACCGCCGCCGTGCCGATGATGACGCGGGCGACCCCCTTGGCGAGCCACGCCTCCAGCGTGCGCATGTCACGGATGCCGCCGCCGAGCTGCACCGGCAGGCGCACGGCGGCGAGGATGGCGTCCACGGCGGAGGCGTTCATCGGCCGCCCGGCGAAGGCGCCGTCGAGGTCGACGACGTGGAGGCGGGTGAAGCCTTGGGCGGCGAAGGTCGCCGCCTGCGCAGCGGGGTCGTCGTTGAACACGGTCGCCTGCGCCATGTCGCCGAGGCGCAGCCGCACGCACTGCCCGTCCTTGAGGTCGATCGCGGGGTAAAGGATCACGGGCGCCAGCGCAGGAAGTTGGCGATGAGGGCGAGGCCGAGCGCCTGGCTCTTTTCCGGATGGAACTGGGTGCCGGCGACGTTGTCGCGCCCGACCACCGCCGCCACCGCACCGCCGTAGTCGGTGGTCGCCACCGTGTCGTCGGGCGCCGCCGTGCGGAAACCGTAGGAGTGGACGAAGTAGGCGTGCCAGCCCTCGTCCCCGGTCGGGATGCCGTCGAGCAGGGCGTGGGGGCGCGCCGCGCGCAACGTGTTCCAGCCCATGTGCGGCACCTTGAGCGCACGGTCGTGAGGGCGCATCAACTCGACGGCGCCGGGAATCCAGCCGAGGCCGTCGGCGCCGCCGTGCTCCAGACCGCGCGTCGCAAGGAGCTGCATGCCGACGCAGATGCCGAGGAACGGCCGCCCCCGCACCCGCACGGCCTCGTCCAACGCCTCGACCAGGCCCGGCACGGCGTCGAGGCCGCGTCGGCAATCGGGAAAGGCGCCGACGCCCGGCAGCACCACGCGGTCGGCGGCGGCCACCGTGGCGGGGTCGGCGGTCAGCGTCACCGTCGCGCCACTGCCGCCCTCGCGCGCCGCCCGCTCGAAGGCCTTGACGGCGGAATGGAGGTTGCCGGAGCCATAGTCGACGACCGCGACGGTCACGCCCGGGTCTGTCCCTGCGTCAAGGTCGGTCCCGGCGGCGAGGCCTGCTGCTCGGCCAGTCCGCCGACCCCGTACTTGCCGTAGAAGGCGGTTTCCGCGCCGTCGCGGTCGCGCCCCTCGACGACGTCGGTGATCTCGCTCCGGCGCCGGCCCTTGGCGACGCGCAGCCGGTGCGCCTCGAAGCCGAGCCACAGCCGCGCCAGCACACCGACGGCGAGCGCGGCGACGCCGGCGACGCGCGGCAGCACGAGCAGGATGAAGGTTGCCTCGGCGGCGACCCAGAGCGCGAAGGCCAGCCACAGCCGGTGGAACAGCAGCCAGAACGGAGCGAGCACGAAGGCCGCGAAGGAGAAGCGGTCGGGGATGAAGCGGGCGCGCTCCAGCTCGCCGGCGTCGCGCACCTGCACCAGGAACACCGGCATCACAGCACCCCCTTGGTGGACGGCACGGCGCCGTTCTGCCGAGGGTCGACGGCGAGCGCCGCCTTGAGGGCGCGCGCCACCGCCTTGAAGCAGGATTCCGCGATGTGGTGGGCGTTGGTGCCGTACAGCGTCTCGACGTGGAGGGTGATGCCGGCGTTCATCGCGAAGGCCTGGAAGAACTCGCGCACCAGCTCGGTGTCGAAGCCGCCGATCTTGTCGCGTGGGAACGCCGTTCTGAACACCAGGAAGGGTCGGCCCGACACGTCGACCGCGGCGCGCGTCAGGCACTCGTCCATCGGCAGCAGCACGTCGGCGTAGCGTGCGATGCCGCCGCGGTCGCCGAGCGCTTCGCGGATCGCCTGTCCCAGCGCGATGCCCGTGTCCTCCACCGCGTGGTGGTCGTCGATGTGAAGGTCGCCGCGCGTCGCCACCTCCATGTCGATCAGCGAGTGCCGGGCGAGCTGGTCCAGCATGTGGTCGAAGAAGCCGACGCCGGTCGCGACGTGGCTGCGCCCGCTGCCGTCGAGGACCACGGTGACGGTGACGCTGGTTTCCTTGGTGTCGCGCGCGACGGTCGCGGTGCGCATGGGCGGCTCGCTGGGGAAGGAGGCCGCTTCTAGCAAGCGGGACCGGACGGGGCCAGGAACATTCGCGCCGGTGACGCCGTGCGGAGGGGGGCAACGAGGGCGGGGCTGGGTCAAGCTCCTTGCACGCCTGCGAGCCTTGCAACGTCGGACACGCGTGCGAGATAGAACTCCATGCCCCTGTATGATCCCGTCGCCAACGCCGCCGCCCGAACCGAGGCGCCCGAGGCCGGGAGTGCGACGGGCGGGGCGCCGATGTCGCGCACCGAAATCCGGCGCATCGTCTTCGCGCTGATGATGGTGATGCTGCTCGGCGCCCTGGACCAGACCATCGTGGCCACCGCCCTGCCCACCATCGGCCGCGACCTCGGCGACGCCGCGCACCTGCCCTGGGTGGTGACGGCCTACCTGCTCGCCGCCACCAGCGCCGTGCCGATCTACGGCAAGCTGGCGGACATTCGCGGGCGGCGCGTCATGCTGATGGCGGCGATCGCGATCTTCGCCGTCGGCTCGGTGCTGTGCGCGCTGGCGCCCACGATGCTGGTGCTCGTCGTCGCCCGCCTGATCCAGGGTGCCGGCGGCGGCGGCCTGCTCGCCCTGTCGCAGACCATCATCGGCGACATGATGAGCCCGCGCGAGCGGGCGAGCTGGCAGGTGTATTTCGCCGCCGCATTCACGGTCGCCAGCCTGTCCGGCCCGGTGCTCGGCGGCTTCTTCGCGCAGCACCTCACCTGGACCATGATCTTCTGGGTCAACGTGCCGCTCGGCGGCGCCGCCTACCTCATGGCCAGCGCGCCGCTGCGCCGCCTGCCGCGCAACGAGCGCCCGCAGAAGCTCGACGTTTGGGGCGCCGTGCTGCTCGTCGCGGCGACAACCCTGCTGCTGCTCACGGTGTCGTGGGCCGGCGGGCGCTTCGGCTGGGCGGCGCCGCAAACCTCCGGCTTCCTTGTCGTCAGCGCGCTGCTGTTCGCGGCGTTCTACTGGCGCCTGCGCCACACGGACGCCCCGCTGATCCCGCTGGAGGTGCTGTTCAACAGCGTCGTCCTCGCCGCTACGGCGGCGGCGACGCTCAGCGTCGGGCTGTTCCTCGGCCTCGCCATCTACATGCCCATCCTGTTCGAAACCGTGCGCGGCCTCACGGCCAGCCAGTCCGGCCTCGCCATGCTTCCCCTCACCATCGGCACCGTCGGGGGTACGTTGATGGCGGGGCGGGTGATGGCACGGCTCGACCACTACAAGTGGTTGCCGATCGCGGCCATGCCCTGCGCGATGGCGACCGCCTTCGTTTTGATGCTTTATGCCGACGTGATGCCGGTCTGGGCGCTGAGCCTGCTTCTCGCCGTCATCTCCGTCTCGCTCGGCACGCTGCTGCCCGTCGCCACCGTGTCGATCCAGAACGCGGTGGCGCTGCACCAGCTCGGCACGGCGACGGCGACGGCCAACCTGTGCCGCCAGCTCGGTGGCGCGGTGGCGGTGGCGATCTTCGGCGCCGTCATCCTCGGCACCCGCGCCGATGCCGCGATCGCCGCCGCCCATGTCGGGGACGCCGCGAGCCTGCTGCCGCTCGTCCACGCCTTCCGCGTGGTGTTCGGGGTCGTGATCATGGGCGCTGGCGCGGCGATCCTGGCCATTCTGGCGATGGAGGAGCGTCCGCTCACCGGCATGAGCCGCGGCGCCGCGGAAACGCTGGCGGCGGGCGAGTAACCCACCGCCGGACCCTGCGGCAACGGTGCGACGCAACCCTGCTGGAGGCAACAAAACGCAGCATTTTCCGTGACATGACGCGTTTCGCGCGTTGTGCCGGCGGGGTCGCGTCACCATCTATGATCCATCAACGGATCACCTGCGCCGGCGCTCTCGACGACGCCGCCGCACGGTGTGGAGGACGTGATCATGAGTGTTCATATCGAACGTACGGATCCCCGACATGGCGAGCCGGAGCGTCCGGTGGAAACGGCGCGCGGCTTCGAGCTGGTAGACCACCGCGCGCCGGGGGCGCGGGTCGATCTCGCGACCTACATCCGGTCGATCGACGACGCCGCCTACCTGATCGAGCAGGGCTACTCGATCAGGATGACGGGACCGGGCAAGCGCTCGGCCCTGGTGCCGCCGGCCAAGCTGCGCATCGTTCGCGGCTGAGCCGCCCCGCTCCGGGCGCACGTAACTCTCATCGAGCGCTCGGCGGCAGTTCGTCCGACGAACGCCCGTCGCGGGCGTCGGCGGCGAAGCGGGCCGCATCCTCGGGCAGCAGGAAGCGCTCGGCGGCGAGACGGTCCGCCGCCGCCTTCACTCTCAGCGCGTAGGCGTCGGGGGTGGGGTAAAGCGAGGCCAGCGACGGCCGCGGGTCGCCCGGCGCCTTGGCGGCATCGGTCGCGGCGAGCGGCAGGGTGCTGCCCTCGCGGTCGCACAGTTCGCCGGACGGGAACGGTTCGGCATACAGGTTCCAGCCGGTGCGCGTGGCACGGGGAACCTCCACCTGCGGCAGGCGGATGCCGGCGACGTCGTTGCCGACCGCGTCGACCTTGGGCACCAGCACGCCGTATTGCGCGCCCGCCACGACGAGCGGACGCGCGGCGCTGGCGAAGCGCACGATGGCGTCGGCGGCGCCAGGTCGCGCGAAGCCCGGCACGCCGGGGATGCCGGCGGCGGCGGGCGCCACCGCCGTGCCGTCGCTGACGCGCGGGTAGCGGCTTGGCGGCGGTTCCGTGCCGTTGGCAACCCAGTCCTCCAGCGCGACGGTGAGCGCGCGCAGCACGGGCGCCGGGTTCAGCGTGTTGCGGGCGTTGGCGCAGGGACCGTGCGTGTCCTTCAGCCCGGCGCGGCCGTAATGGAAGCCGGATGCGATGAGGTAGACGCGGGTGTTCGCCGGCAGCGCCACGTCCTCCCGGCCGAGCGGATCGGTGGTGAGCAGGGAGGCGCCCTTCTGCCAGTATTCCGTCGCCGTGTTGGTTTCGATGAGCAGGGGGTCGTAGCCGTCGTGGCGCAGCAGCGCCCCGGTGGCGCCGGTGACGGGGTCGCGCGTCGTCGCCGCCGAGAAGGGAAAGCCGTTTTCGGGAAACAGGTGGTCCTCGTGTTCCGTCGCCGTGCGTGCGGGCTGGGCGAAACGGGCGTCGAGGAACACGCCGCCGACGCCGGCGATGTGGGACAGCACGCCGTCGAACACGCGGCGCCCACTCTCGTCGGCGTTGAACCCGCCGCGGAGGAAGCTGCGGAGGAAGCGCCCGCTTTGCGAGATGCCGAGCGCCACGGTGCGGCGGATCGTGCCGCCGAGCAGCTGGCGGCCGCCGAGGCCGTCGCCGCGCAGGCTGGCGACGACGTCGCGCGTCGCGGCGAAGCCGATGCCCTGCACTCCGGGGCCGGACGCGCGGTAGGTCAGCTCGTAGAGCGTGCCCGGCGCGGGCTGCGTGCCGTCGGGCAGGAGCTTGAGGTGGCGGGCGTCGGCGTAGGCCCACCCGCTCTCGGGGACGGGCACCGGCGGGTCGGCCTCGCGCCGCCGCATCGTCAGGCGCGCGGCGTGCTGGTCCAGCGTCGCGGGGGCGAAGCTGAGGGCGAAGGGGTAGGGGCGCCCGCGCGTGCCGACCACCATCTCGTCGCGTACGATGTCGGTGATGGCCGGCCCGTCGGCGCGGCCGTCCTGGGTCGCGACCGGCACGGCGATACCCATGCCGCCGCTGGCGCGCGAAGCGTCCGCTTCCCAGCCCGACCACACCAGCGTGTCGCCACGCTTGAAGGGCAGCGCGTCGCCGGCGTCGGCGCGGCTGCGGGGGTCGTTGACCGCGACCCCGACCTGGGCCGGCGCGTCGAGCATCCAGCTGAACAGGAACTTGGTGCCGCGGTTCGGCACCTCGTAGAGCAGCGTGCCGCTGCCCCGCGCCGGGTCCTTCGGCCGGAGGATGAACAGGTCGGTCTTGTATTCCACCATGCCGGCGGCGTTGCGCGGGGCGAAGGCGAGGTCGGTGATGCCGGCGTTGCGCGGGTCGGTCGGGTCGATCTCGCCCGACGCGGTTCCGGCAAGCCGCTCGTAGGGACCGGCATCGCCGAAGCTCGCGCCGTCGGCGAAGGGCTCGGCCGGCGCCACGTCGAGCGCGGTGACGCGCGCCCGGGCCGGCGCCCCCCAGCCGGCAAGGCAAAGGGCGAGGCAGGCGAGAACCGTTCGCGTCGTCATCGTGCCGTCCATCCCGCGCGGACCGCCCGGCGCACCGGCGCGCCGGCTCGGGCGCGCCCTCATAGGCGATCGAGCGGCGTCTTGTCAGCCCGGCGAACGGCGGCGGTTTCAGCCGGGCAGCCGCAGGGAAAGGGCGAGCGGTTCGCCCGCGTCGCGCCGCCGCGGCGGCCCGCAGCCCCGCGCGCGCTGCAGGGCACGCCGTTCGGCGCGGGCCGCGAGCGAGGCTTGATACAAGAGTTCGAAGGCGTCGCTGGTATGCGAGCGGCCGATCAGGGCGAAGGCTGGCGTTTGTCTCGACATCGGCGCCGACCCTAGCGCCGGGATGTAAAGAACAGACGACAGCGGTCGATCGAATGCGAGGCAATCGCGCCCCGGCGGATCGGCGGTTGCATCGCGGCGCCCCGCCGCCTACCAAGCCGCAGCCGTCCCCCGCCGTCCCCCGCCGTCCCCACGACCGCCGATCCACGCGCCCATCCGGAGCCGTCCATGCGACCGTCCAACCGCGCCCCCGACGCGATGCGCCCCGTGACGCTGGAGCGCCGCGTCGCGCGCTACGCCGAAGGGTCCTGCTTGGTGAAGTTCGGCAACACGCATGTGCTGTGCACGGCCACCCTGGAGGACAAGCCGCCGCCGTGGCTGCGCGGGCAGGGGCGGGGCTGGGTCACGGCGGAGTACGCCATGCTGCCGCGCGCCACCCACACGCGTTCGCGCCGCGAGGTGTCGTCGGGCAAGCCGTCCGGCCGCACCCAGGAGATCCAGCGCCTGATCGGCCGTAGCCTGCGCGCGGTGACCAACCTCCAGGGCATGGGCGAGCGCCAGGTGACGATCGACTGCGACGTCCTGCAGGCCGATGGCGGCACCCGCACCGCCTCGATCACCGGCGCCTGGATCGCGTTGCACGACTGCCTGGACTGGATGCGCGCGCGCTCCATCGTCAAGGAGAACCCGCTGCGCGACCACGTCGCCGCCGTGTCCTGCGGCATCGTCGCGGGACAGCCGGTGCTCGACCTCGACTACGCCGAGGACTCGGAAGCGCAAACCGACGCCAACTTCGTGCTCTCCGGCGCGGGGGCGCTCGTCGAGGTTCAGGCCTCGGCCGAGGGCGCGGTGTTCTCGGAAGCCGAACTCGCGGGCATGATGGCGCTGGCGAAATCCGGCATCGCCGCGCTGGTGGCCCTGCAGAAGCAGGCGCTCGCCTGAGCGCCTCCGCCATGCTCCGCGGCAGGCTGGTGATCGCCACCCACAACGACGGCAAGCTGCGCGAAATGGGCGAGCTGCTGGCTCCCTACGGCCTCGATGTCGTGTCCGCCGCCGCGCTCGGCCTGCCCGAGCCCGATGAAACCGGCGACAGCTTCGCCGCCAACGCCGCGCTCAAGGCCGAGGCGGCGACGCGCGCGACCGGATTGCCGGCGCTGGCGGACGATTCCGGCCTGTGCGTCGACGGCTTGAACGGCGCGCCGGGCATCTTCTCCGCCCGCTGGGCGAAGGAGACCGGCAGCTTCGCCGACGCGATGGAGGCGGTGCGCCAGCTGCTCGGCGTCGGCGGCGCGCCCACGCCCTACCGCGCGCATTTCGTTTCGGTGCTGGCGCTAGCCCGGCCGGAGGCGGAAACCGCGACGGTGGAGGGCCGCGTCGACGGCGAGCTGGTGTTCCCGCCGCGCGGCACCGCCGGCTTCGGCTACGACCCCGCCTTCCGACCCGACGGCCACGACCGCACCTTCGGCGAGATGACGGCGCAGGAAAAGCACGGCATCCCGGCCGACGGTTCGCGCGCCCTGTCCCATCGTGCCCGCGCGTTCCAGGCGTTCGCGCGCCTCCACCTGTCGCCGTAGCGTCGGCCACGCCCGGCGACGAGTTTCGCCCCGCCGCGTTTGCCGCTACAAGGCGCGTTTGCCGCTACAAGG
>CAXTFM010000147.1:3878-8992 GCA_964243435.1 uncultured Beijerinckiaceae bacterium | reverse complement strand
CGCCCTCCCTGGCGATGCGCTGGAGCGAGCGCGTCATGTCTGGATTGGTGAAGCGCTGGCCCGGCTTGAGGTAGTCGCCCTCCGCGTCGAGGTAGACGCGGCGCCCGGTGTCCGACACGCCAAGTTTGTTGCCGTAGTTCAGGCGGCCGAAGCGCCGCTCGTCCTGGGTCCACACGGCGTACACGTGAGGTCGCACGACGACGCCGCGCTCGGCCTCCGCGATGGCGGGGGCGACCACGTCGGCCCAATCCCAGGTGCCGAAGGCGGCGACCGCCTCGGCGAAGGCCTTGAGGATGCCCGACGTGCAGACCGCCTGATAGCCGCGCTCGTTGACGTTGTCCTTCAGGATGAAGCCGAAGCCGTCGCTGGTTTCGCCGAGGATGCGGTCGGCCCACATGTCGGGGGTGCTCGCGGCCGGGCAGCGCCCGTGCGCGTCGATGCACAGGTGCGCGCCCTTGTCGGCCGAGAACAGCTGGAGGCAGCCGAAGCCGGCGATCCCCGACATCAACGGATCGACCACCGTCTGCACCAGGGCGGCGGCGACCGCGGCATCGACGGCGTTGCCGCCGCGCCGCAGCACCACGGCGCCGGCCTCGGCCGCCTCGGGCTGCGGAGCGACGATCATGCCCTGCGCGCTCAAGCCGCCGGCTCCGCGTTGCGGCAGTCGGCGAGCATGCGGCGCGCGCGCTCGTAGACCGGGCGGTCGATCATCGCGCCGTCGAGCGCGGCGACGCCGCTGCCCCGGCGCACGGCCTCCTCAAAGGCGGCGACCACGGCGCGGGCGTTCGCCGCCGCCGCCGCGCTCGGCTGGTAGCCGGCGTTGAGCACCGGCACCTGCGCGGGGTGGACGCAGAAGGCGCCGCGCGCGCCGAGGCGGTAGGCCTCCGCCACCGCCTCGGCGAGGGCCGTGAGGTCCTTGAAGTCGCCGATGGTGCGGGCGAAGCCGAGCGCCGGCACCTTCGCCGCGCGGGCGACCGTGATGCTGTCCTTCAGCGGCTGCAGCAGGGTCTCGTGGGTCGGCTCGATGCCGAGGTCGAGCGTGTAGTCCTCGGGGCCGACGGTGACGCCGCAAAGGCGGGGCGGAAAAGCAGGGGCGGCCATCATGGTGCGCAGGCCCGCCGCGCTCTCCACCTGGGCGATGACGCCGATGCCGCCTGACGCCAGGCCGCGCTCGGCTTCCAGCTCGTCGAGGATCTCGGACACCACGGCGACGTCGGCCGGGCTCTCGGTCTTCGGCAGGGTCACCGCGCGGAGGCCGGGGCGGGCCACCGCCTCCAGGTCGCGGACGGCGTCGCGCCAGGGCCGGTTGATGCGCACCAGCAGCGCCGCCGGTCCCCGAGCCAGGAAGGCCAGCGTGTCGGGCAGGGCGGCGCGGGCCGCGTCGCGCGCCGCCGCCGGCAGGGCGTCCTCCAGGTCGAGCTGGAGGGCGTCGGCGCCGCGCGTTTGCGCCCGCTCGATCAGCTTGGTCGCGGTGGCCGGTACGAACAGCACCGAACGCCAGCGCGGCATGGCTCGGTTCATCAAACGATCCCCCGTTCGCGCAGCTCGGCCAGCGCCGCCGCGTCGACGCCGATGCCCGCCAGAACCTCCGCCGTGTGGGCGCCCAGCGCCGGCGCCGGCGCGTGGACCGCGCCGGGCGTGCCCTCCAGGCGCGGCGACACGTGGTGCATGGGCAGGCCGCCGTCGACCTCGTCGTCGGGGTAGGCCGTCAGCACCTCGCGCTCAAGGACGTAGGGGTGCTCCACGAGGTCGGCGACGTCGAGGATGGGGCCGACGGTCACCTCGGCGGCGGCGAAATAGGCAAGGGCCTCCTCGCGCGTCATCCTGGCGATGAACGCGGCAACGATGGGATCGAGCAGGTCGTCATGGGTGACGCGGGCCTCGTTGGTGGCGAAGCGCGGGTCGGCGAGGAGGTCGGGCCGGCCGATGGCGTGGAACAGCCGCACGGCGACCGCCTGCACCGAGGCCGACAGCGACACGAAGTGCCCGTCGCGGCAGCGGTACACGTTGCGCGGGCAGCTCAGCGTCGAGCGGCTGCCGCTGCGCGGCTTGACCCGGCCGGTGAGCCGGTACTCCGCCGCGGCGGGGCCGAGGGTCGCGAACATCGGGTCGAAGAGGGCGAGGTCGACCACCTGGCCGCGCCCGCCGCCGCGCTCGACCTCGCGCAGCGCCATCATCGCGGCACCGACGCCGGCGTAGCCGGCGATCATGTCGGCCAGGGCGAGGGGCGGCAGCAGCGGCGGCCGGTCGGCGTCGCCGTTGACCGCGGCGAAGCCCGACATGCCCTCGACGAGCGAGCCGAAGCCGGGCTTGTCGCGGTACGGGCCGGTCTGGCCCCAGCCGGAGATGCGCACGATAACCAGCTTCGGGTTGCGCCGGTGCAACTCCTCGGGGCCGAGGCCCCAGCGCTCCAGCGTGCCCGGGCTGAAGCTTTCGACGAGAAGCTCGGCGGTTTCGACGAGGTCGAGGAGGATTGTCCTGCCGTCGGCCTGGCGCAGGTCGAGGGTCAGGCTGCGCTTGTTGCGGGCGTACACCTTCCAGAACAGCGGCGTGTCTTGCACCCGCCAATTGCGGAGGTCGTCGCCGCTGCCGGGACGCTCCACCTTGATCACGTCGGCGCCGAAATCGGCGAGTTGGTGGGTCAACATGTTGCCGGCCACCAGGCGTGACAGGTCGAGCACGCGGACACCGCGGAGCGGGCCGCCGGGCGCATCGGCGTAGGCGGCTGCTTTCATGTCTGGCGCGACCTCGTCATGGTGCGCAACCTCGCGCCGACGCCTCATATCGACAAACATTGTTCGCGACACGTTGCGATCGATACACGCAATAGCTCGACGTCGGAGCGACGCACTTGACGCTCGTCCAGCTGCGCTGATTCCTCGCCATCGTCCGTTCGGGCAGCTTGTCGGGCGCCGCCCGTCAGGTGCAGGTGGCGCAACCCGTCCCCTCGCATCAGATCATGCTGCTCGAAGCGGAACTGGGACAGAACCTGTTCCATAGTCACGCGCGCGGCTCGCGCGGCTATGGAGCCGACGAGTACCGGGACGCGGCTGCGCGATCGCGCGACGGAGATCATCCGACAGGTCGACGGCGCCAAGGACGTGCTCACCTCGACGCGGGCCGTGCCGGTCGGCGCCGTCAAGATCGGCATCGCCCACCGCCGTCAACATGACACTGTCCGTCCCGCTGCTGCGCGAGGCGCCGATGCGCTTTCCCAGGGTCAGGCTCCACCTCGTCGAAAGCATGAGCGGGTTCCTCCTCGACATGGTAGAGCGCGGCCAGGTCACCGCGCCGTCGCGTACAACATTCCGGCATTCGCGCAAGTGCAGATCGCAACGCTGGGGCGCGAGGACCTTCTGCACATCACAACTCCCCGCGCTGGCGAGAAACCTCGGCGGCAAGGTCGGCCTGCGCGACCTCGCGACGCTTCCGCTGTTCCTGCCGGGGTTGCCACACTCGCTGCGGCACCTCGTCGATGCCGTGGCGGCCAACGAGGCGATCGACCTCAACGTCATCGCCGAGGTCGACGCGACCTCTTCCATCAAGAGGCCCGTGGCCGACGGTCTCGGCTGCTCAATCCTTTCGCGCCATGCGGTGCGCCATGCAACGCAGGCGGGCGAGCTGGCGGCGATCACGATCGACGGCGCGAGGCTGTGTTGCAGCGTCCAGCTCGGCGCCAATCTCCGCCGCATCACCGATCCGACCATGCGCGGCGTGTCGCGGCTCATCGTCGAGCGTTTCCAGAGCTGTTGGGACGAGGCGTCGGCAACGGGCGGTCACGCCGAGGTCGCGTGACGCGCGGCCCGTTCGCACGACGGCGCACTGGGAGCCCCGTCCATCGCAGGACGGGCGGCTCGCCCCGATAAGTGTGATACGCGTTCACGGACAGGCAGTAAGCGAACGCGCGTACGACTACGCCAACGCGACCACGATGGGACCGAACTGACCTTCACGCATTGAATGCACAATGACGCACGGCGCGTCGGGAGGTTCATCATGCGATTGCCTATCATCGTCGCTCTTTCCATTGGCGGTCTTCTTGCGGCCTCGTCGCCGCTTCTCGCGCAGGCGGCGGTAACGCCGGGAGCGCGGGGAACGGAACCGCTGTCGAGCAACGGGACCGGCCCGGACAGCAAGGTCACCGGCTACAGCCAGGGCGGGCGCGGTGGTGCGGCCGGCTCGGGCGGCATCCTTTCCAACGGCACATCGGATGGCGCCGGTACAGCGACGGGCGGCCCTCCCGGCGGCAAGCCGTCGAGCAGCGGCGGCGGCGGCGGCTAGCCATTCGCATTAAGGATTTTGCAGGCCCGGTTTCCGCAGAGGCGGAACCGGGTTATGCATCGAGGCGGGTTTTTGCAGCGATGTCCGCGCGACGACTCTGTTTGGCATGCAGGCCGGCGAACGCGGTATGGACAAGCGTGCCCTTGCTGCCGAGTAGTGCCGCTGCTCTGCGATTGCCTTCACGAGGCAGCAGGGGCGCTAGCCGCTCCTCATGACGAGTGAATCGGGGCGAGAACAGGCACGGCCCGTCAGATCCCCAAGCCCTGGTCGTTGAACAGATGGTCGAGAATGCGGCCCTCGAGGGCGGCAAGGCTCGGGTCGCCGCGCCGCCGCGGGCGCGGCACGTCGACTGCAAGGTCGAGCGCGACGCGGCCGGCCTCGATGACGAGGATGCGGTCAGCGAGCGCGACCGCCTCGCCGACGTCGTGGGTAACGAGGACGGCGGTGAACCGCTGAGCCGACCAGATCCGCTCGATGAGGCTCTGCATCCCGATCCGGGTCAATGCGTCCAGCGCGCCGAGCGGCTCGTCGAGCGCCAGGAAATGCGGCCGGCTCACGAGCGCGCGGGCGAGGGCCACGCGCTGTTGCTGGCCGCCGGACAGGACGGAGGCCCATTCGCCCGCCCGGTCCTCGAGACCCACCTCGCGCAACGCCTGCAACGCCTGCTCGCGGCGCCGCGCCGCGGGCAGCGAGGGGGCGAGCCCGACCTCGACATTCGCCAGCACGCGCGCCCAGGGGAGCAGGCGCGGCTCCTGGAACATCAGCCGGCTCGCCTGCCGGGCGGCCACCGTATTACCAGTCCGCGCGTCGCCGGCCTGCGGGTTGTCCATCCG
>CAXTFM010000147.1:0-3778 GCA_964243435.1 uncultured Beijerinckiaceae bacterium | reverse complement strand
TCGAGGCCGACGAGCAGGCGCAGCAGCGTCGACTTCCCGCATCCGCTCTGGCCCACGATGGCGACGAACTGGCCGGCGGGGATATGCAGGTCGATCCCGGCCAGCACCTCCTTGCTCCCGAACGTCTTGCGAAGGCCGCGCAGGGTCACCGGCAGGCCCGGCGCGCCCGCGCCTTTCGGCGTCTCCGCACGGACGGGCAGCGCGGCGGCATCGGCGGCGCGGCGCAGGAAGGTCGCGGTCATGAACGGTCCCTAGCGGGTGGGAGTCTGGAAGGCCGGGTGCCATTGCAGCGACGCGCGCTCCAGCAGGCGGGCGATGCTGTCGGCGAGCTTGCCGAGCAGCGCGTAGATGACGATGGACAGGACCACGACGTCGACGAGCAGGAACTCGCGCGCCTGCATGGCCATGTAGCCGATTCCCGACGAGGCAGAGATTGTTTCCGCGACGATGAGCGTGAGCCACATGATGCCGAGCGCGTAGCGCAGCCCGACGAAGATCGAGGGCAGGGCGCCGGGCAGGATCACGCGCCAGAACAGCCGCGCCGGCGGCATGCCGTAGACCCGGCCCATCTCGACGAGCCGCGGGTCGACGCCGCGGATGCCGTGCAGCGTGTTGATGTACATGGGAAAGAAGACGCCGAGCGCGACCAGGAACAGCTTGGCCTCCTCGTCGATCCCGAACCACAGGATGACGAGCGGGATCATCGCGAGGTGCGGCACGTTGCGGATCATCTGCAGCGTGGTGTCCGTCAGCTTCTCGGACAGGGCGGAAAGGCCGTTGGCGAGACCGAGCGCGAGCCCGATCCCGCCGCCGACCGCGAAGCCCGACAGCGCCCGCAGCGTCGAGATCCAGACGTTTTGCCCAAGCTCGCCCGACTTGGCGAGCCGCACCGCCGCCGCGACGACGCCCGAGGGCGCGGGCAGCACGTTGGCGGACACCGCGCCGAGCCGCGATGCGACCTCCCAGGCCGCGACCAGCGCGACGGGCAGGATCCAGCCGACCGCGCCAGCGAGGATGCGGCGGACCATGCGATGGCCCCGTGTCGTCACGACGCCGCCTGGGCGCGGCCGCCATGGTGGCCGACGGTGAACTCGTTGGCGATGGACTGGCGAAGCCCGCTGCGACGCCCGTCGATGCCGAGCGCGGGGAACAGCAGCTCGGCCACGCGGTAGGCTTCCTCCAGGTGCGGGTAGCCGGAGCCGATCACCGTTCCGATGCCGACCGCCTGGTACTCGCGCAACCGCTCGGCGACCTGCTCCGGCGTGCCGACCAGCGCCGTGCCCGCGCCGGTGCGCACGAGGCCGACGCCGGCCCAAAGGTTCGGTCCGACAAGGAGCCTGTCGCGCCGACCGCCGTGAAGGGCGGCCATGCGCTTCTGCCCTTCCGAGTCCATCTGCTGGCCGAAGCGCGCCTGGGCGGCGGCGATCTGCTCGTCGCTGACCCGGCTGATCAGCTTGTCGGCCGCCGCCCACGCCTCCTCCTCCGTTTCACGGACGATGAAGTGCAGGCGGATGCCGAAGCTGAGCCCGCGTCCGCGCGAGGCTGCCTTGGCGCGGGCGCGCTCGACCTTCTCGGCGACGCCGGCGACCGGCTCGCCCCAGGTGAGATAGGTGTCGGTATGTTCCGCCGCGATCTCCTGACCGGCGTCGGACGAGCCGCCGAACCACAGCGGGGGGTAGGGCGACTGCACCGGCGGGAAGTCCAGGCGGCCGTTCTCGATCCGGTAGTACTTGCCTTGGGTGGTGACCGTCTCGCCCGACAGCAGCGCGCGCCAGATCCGCAGGAACTCGTCGGCCTGCGCGTAGCGCTCGTCATGGGGCAGGAACACCCCGTCGCCGGCAAGCTCGGCCGGGTTGCCGCCGCACACCACGTTGAGAAGGAGGCGGCCCCCGGAGAGCCTGTCGAGCGCCGCGGTCTGCCGGGCGGCGAAGGCCGGGGACACCACGCCGGGGCGCAGGGCGACGAGATACTTCAGGCGGTCGGTCGCCAGGGCGAGCCCGGTCGCGGTGATCCAGCTGTCCTCGCAGGACTGGCCGGTGGGCAGCAGCACGCCCTCGTAGCCGAGCTGGTCCACCGCCTGGGCGACCTGCTTGAAGTACGGGAACTCCGCCGGGCGCTGGTGGCGCTCGGAGCCGAGGTAGGTCCCGTCGCCATGGGTCGGGATGAACCAGAAGAAGCTCAGGGGATCGGCGGGTTGGGGACGAAGCGGGGTGATGCTCATGGGAAGGGTCCTTTGGCGTTGACGCGCGGCTCAGCCCTGCGGCGCGGTCCACACGGCGTCCCGCACCGTGACGGTGCGGGGCACGAGGCCGAGCCGGTGGAAGGTGTCGGCGATGTTCTGCTGGCTTTGCGCGATGCGCTCGGTGACCGGGGTCAGCTCGATCTTCAAGCGGGCGACCGCCCGTCGCTCGGCTTCCGGCTCGACGCCCGTCACCTCCGAGATCGTCTGGGCGAGCTCGCCCCGGTGCGCGGCCGACCAGTCGGTCGACTGCCGCACGCCCTCGAGCGCCGCCTTGAGCACACCGGGATGACGGGCGGCGAACTCGCGGTTGGCGAGGTAGAAGGAGTTCGAGTCGAGGATGCCGTCGGTGGTCGTCAGCACCTTCGCGCCGTGACGCGCCTCGGCGAGGGCGAAGTACGGGTCCCACACCGCCCAGGCGTCGACGCTGCCGCGCGCGAAGGCGGCGACAGCGTCCGCCGGGTTCAGGTAGGCCGGCGTGATGTCGGCGGGGGTGAGGCCCGCCTTGGCAAGCGCCTGCACGACGAAATTGTGCGAACTCGACCCCTTGGCGAAGGCGAGCCT
The DNA here is from genome assembly GCA_964243435.1 of uncultured Beijerinckiaceae bacterium. Taxonomy (GTDB): domain Bacteria; phylum Pseudomonadota; class Alphaproteobacteria; order Rhizobiales; family Beijerinckiaceae; genus RH-AL1. The sequence continues at coordinate 975 of CAXTFM010000147.1, read as the reverse complement.
CTTGCCCCGCAGTTCGGCGAGCGTGCGGATCGTCGACCCCGCCGGCAGCAGGATCGCGGACTGCTGGGCCGGTGTCGCCGCCGCGTACACGATCGCGGCCCCGGCGACCTGGGCGAAAACCGGTGGCGTGTCGCCGGCGGCGCCGAAATCGACGGCGCCGAGCCCCAGCGCTTCCATGATCGGCGGCCCGTACTGGAACTCGATCCAGCGCACGCTGCCGACACCCAGCGCCTTGAGCCTCGCCTCGATCGTGCCCTGCCGACGGGCGACGACGAGGACGCCGCTCTTCTGGTAGCCGATGCGGAACTCCGCCGGCACGTCGGCCGCGGCACGGGCGAGGCCGGAGCCAAGGCCGGACGCGACGAGCAGGCCGCCGATGGTTGTTCGACGCGTGATCATCCGAGAGTGTCCTGGGTGTTCTGGGTCATGGTGTTCGGGCGTTCCATCGCTCACACCGCTCGGCCGCACTGCGGCGGCTTCCCGCACCGCCGTGGCCGAGGATGCGCGGCGGACCCGGTTGCCGTGCACGCGACGGGCAACGCGCCCACCGGTTGGGACACCTGACCGTGCCGCCGGTGAGCTGGCAAGGCTCCCGTCTGACCGTGTCGGAGCGGATCAGGCATGTCGTCCGTTCGCGTGATGTCGCCGATGAGATGTCGTCGATGTGTGGGATGCGGGTAGCGAAGATCTAACCCTCGACCGTTGCGCGTCAACGAGGCAGGTATTTCAAACTTCGGCGCGGTCCCGCGTGTTCGTTCCATCGCACTCCGGTGGATCGAGAATGTGGATCCTCTTCCAGGTTGCACCTGCGCGATGTCGACCATCTCACGCCATGGTGGTCGTCCGGCACGACGCCGGTGCGCTTTCTCGGGATGTTCGGCGACTCCAAGGTCACCGACCAGATCCGTGCGCGGCCGTCTTGGTCTGGACAAACCCGCACCCGTCGGGAAGCGGGCGCCGGCCTTCCCGGCCTTC